>NZ_AP028867.1:318770-637540 GCF_036511535.1 Indolivaga capnocytophagoides
TTTAGATCCCCAATGTAAATAGCTGTTTGGTTGAGTGGCTTTTCGATAAAGTCAATCGACCCGATATATTCCATTGTGTATAGTTCCCCTATAAACTGGTCGAGGAATATGAAAAACATATTGTATCGTTGGCTTTCTTCCAGAGCTAATAACTCGGGAGAATATATTTCTAAATCTATTTTCTGATTCTGTGTATTGATGCTGTAATATATGCTGATGTTTTCTTTGTCGATAGACGTATCGTACATTGTCATGCTAAAACTTCCGTCAGGTTTGCCGGGCTTTGAAGAGTAGAAATTCCAAGTTTTCTTTAACGCTTCCGGGGCGGCTTGTCTCCAATATTCTAATGGGAATAGAGCGGCTCTGTCTCCTTCGGGTGTGAGTATCAGTTCGTATTTTCCTTCTTCGTTTTTGCCCAGCTCAAAGTATGGGTTCTTAAAAGCATCTGATAGTGCTTCATTGATTTTATCAACAATGATTTTCCCATCTGTTTTATTATCTATCATTTCACGGATTGCCGATTCTTCTTTGATAAATCTTTTCCAAAATTTATCTACTCCTTCTTTAAATGAGTTATTCATATAGTTATATGTGTTGTAAATATTTATAGTTCAATTGTTGTATTAGTCGTTTTGCGAGACTTACCATAGTTTAAACGTTGACTCTGCTCTCGCTACCTAAAACGTTCCTTATTAAATATCAGTTGCATTGCTATGAATATGGGCTTGGATCCACTTTGCGGGTTTGCTATCCATTTCGGCATATTCTTGATTAATGCGTATGCTTTGCGGTCTAAATCATTATTGCAGCTGTCTATTATCTTTATATACCCTAAAGTTCCGTTTTTTTCGACAATAAAGCAAACGATGAGGTAGGGGTGGCTTGTCAGGATATCCTTGTTTTTATCAATGATTGAAGCCGGAAAATGATCATTCAGATACTGAATCATAGCATGGTAACCTCCGGGAAATATAGGTCTGAAATTGCCGGCAGGGATAGGTGTATATTGTTTATCTAAAGTGATAAATCGTATTTCATTGATAAGTTTAGCTTCTGTATCCGTACCTTGTAATATAATAGCCGCAACTTTTTTCTTTTCTGTAGCCGAGTAATGTGGATCATTGAAGAGGAAACTGAATTTATCTTCTTCTCCATCTTTGTACATGGGGAACTCCGAAACTATAGGGATATAAGTTATGAGCTTTTGTTCCGAATAGTCATATATACTTTTATCTATACCCAAGGTTTGAGCCAGAGAGTCGCGTTGAGGTATGTCCTTATAAGTGAAGTAGACAGAGGAGATGATAGAATCACCTTCATGTTTTATCTGGGCTTTGGCTGTTGTCAGGCAAAGCAACGAATATATAATAACAAAGAGTACCTGTTTCATAACAATGCTTGTTCTTAGTTGTGTCTCAAAGATATAAATATATGAAAAGAGTTTGGATTTTCTGTAATAAGTATAATGATTTTGTAATGTAAACAAGTATACCGGTAAACATGGCATAGCCTTGTATTAATAGGTTTACATAGTTTGAGAGTGAATTTATTAGGTTATACATTAATAAAAAGGTCTGATATCTTGCTTATAATGTTATTTGATTGTTTAAAAAAATGCCTAAATATTGATTAGTCAATATCTTTTTATATTTTTGTGAAAAAGATTAATATATGGACAAGCTATATTCTTTGGGATTTCTTCTGAATAGAACTTCGGTTGCATTAGGTAAAACATTGAATAATAAATTGCAGGAGGCTGATATCGATTTGCCGCATTCGCAGTTTGTGGTATTAAGATGTATTTATTATAGAGACGGACTGAGCCAGTTGGAAATATCCAATCTGCTTTTTAAAGATGCAGCTGCCATAAAGCGGACTATTGATAATCTAGAAAAGAAGGGATATATAGAACGAAGGCAAGTGCATTCGCAAAAGAATAGTATATTCATTACCGAACAAGGTAAATCAGTGTTGCCCGAGGCTTTTAAAATTGCAGAGGCCGTAGCTGGCATAGCTCTGAAAAATTTTAGTGAAAAAGAAGTTCAAAACCTGATGAATGCACTCAATATTATATATGAAAATGTAGAAAAGTCATGAAAAAATTAAGCGCAGGTCAGATTAAAATACTTAAAGTATTTCATCTGGTATTCGTTATGATGTGGGTTGTGGGTGTTGCTGCAATGGCTCTGTTATGCCTTATAAAAGCCAATTCGGGAGACGAGCTTTTTATGGTTTTTCATATTACCCGGTTTATTGACGATGTATTTGTTATACCCGGCGCGATACTTACGGTAGTTACGGGTATTGTATATGGGGCTTTTTCAAACTGGGGCTTTTTCAAGCACCGTTGGATTACGGTCAAGTGGATATTGTCTATACTTATTATTGTTATCGGTACATTTTATTTTAGCCCATTGCTGGATAATACGCTGACAATGATTGATCACTCGAGAGATATAGCTTTTGGAAAACCTCAGACCGAAGAGAATATCCGGACTATATTTATAGGTGGAATCTGTCAGGGAAGCGCACTCGTTTTTCTGGTTGTAATCTCTGTGTTGAAGCCTTGGAAACAGAAAAAACAAGCGTAAATTTACAAAGGTAATTTAGACTCGGGTTTTGTAGTAAACATAATTTCTCTTGCATTTGGATGTGTTTGCTATATTAAAAACAATGCTTATATTTGCCTTTGAAAACAATCTTTTAACAATCGAAAGATGTCTAAAAATTTCACACATAAAAACTTTGAATCCGAGCTGAATTTTAACTATTCAGGTTTGGCTGTGTCGTGTGAAATATTAGAGAGAGAGAGAGAGAGAGAGAGAGAGAGAGAGAGAGAGAGAGAGAGAGAGAGACGCATCTAGCGTAATAATCAAACAAAAAATTCTATTGTGTCAAAATGACGGAGCATTTTTTTGTGTTTCGGTATTCGTTATACTATTACTCCGTTTATTCTTTATTACATCTACTAATCAATTAATATATACCAATTTAATTATAAACCGGAAGGGCAGTTTATATAAGGCAGTCTTGTTGTTTTGTTGTCGTTCTGAATCTGCTTTTTGCATATCCTCGTCCGATATCCGGTTTCATTATGCAGTAGAGTGCAGCGGATGCACTTTACTGCTTTTTTCAGCTATTAGTCTACAGTCAATAGCTTTCAATAATCATTTAAACATAAAAGATAGTCGTAGGGGAGTATTGCATATGTCCGATTATTATAACTGCAAAATATTTATAGACGGGCGTATTCAATACGTCCCTGTAGCATGTATAAAAAATGGGTCTGTGATCCTAACAACTCGAAATATAAACAACAATAAGGTCTCTGACCTCAAAAACAACAATCAACGATATAGTCATGAAAAAATTTTATCTATCTATTTTCGGCTTATTATCAGTCGGCTTATTACAAGCACAAGTAGGAATCAACACCGACACACCAAAAGCCACTCTACATGTAATGCCCCAGACTACCGGCGCAACAACGGCCGAAGGTATTATTGCTCCGAACCTGACCAGATCACAAGTAATCAGCAAAGATTCTCAATATGGAGTTGATCAGAAAGGCGCATATATATATGTTACAACTCTGGACGGAACACTGACAACAAAAACAGCTAAGATCACAATCGGAGGGTATTATTATTTCGATGGTGCAATATGGCAACCCATGGATTATATTCCTGAATTTTTGTATCTGCCATCATTTAATTTGCCGGTAACATTAGTCGGAACAGGTAAAACTTATGATTTGTATACTAATGTTTATAAAATGCAATTTACAAAATCAGGTAATTCAACCTTTGTCAGCAGTAATAATTCTTTG
The DNA here is from genome assembly GCF_036511535.1 of Indolivaga capnocytophagoides. GTDB lineage: Bacteria > Bacteroidota > Bacteroidia > Bacteroidales > Dysgonomonadaceae > Dysgonomonas_A > Dysgonomonas_A capnocytophagoides. The sequence continues at coordinate 322,600 of NZ_AP028867.1, forward strand.
ACACAGATACCTACTATATACAATGCAAATCAGCTGGATTTTGTGGTAACTTATTATGATAATACCATCATTAAGGTGAATAGTATTTCTAATACCGGTGTAATGAATTATGATGTACTGAATACGAACCCCGGCAATAATTCATTTATCAATATTGTTTTAGTTGTGAAAAAATAAACAGAAAGTATGTATAAAAAAATAAGTATAACAGTATTATTAATATCGATTACATTTCTTTCTTATGCACAAAAGGAAAACAGTAATTGGTTTTTCGGTTATAATGCAGCTCTAACATGGAAAAATACAACTAGTTATGCTGCAACCGGTGTATATGGTACAGCTAATGCTACGCTCTCTAATATGCCAGCTAAAATAACAGGGTCACCTCTGGCTACGTATGAAGGATGTTTTGCCATATCTGATGTAGATGGAAACCTGTTGTTCTTTTCAGACGGAATGACAATATGGAATAAAAATATGGCTGTTATGGCAAACGGATCAGGGTTGACTGGTCATAGCTCTTCTGCTCAATCAGGAATAATCTTCCCATATCCATATAGCACAACCCAATATGTTGCAGTAACCTTAGGTATTAACAATACAAATAATCTATCGTATTCCATTGTAGATATGAGCAAAAACGGAGGGCTCGGAGAAGTAGACTTAACCCGAAAGAATATTCTTTTATCCGGGCAATCAGGAGCATTGGGTGAGTCTGTTGGTGCTGTAAGACATTCCAACCGAAATGATTTTTGGATAGTTGCTCCCGGTCGTACCACTACAAATAGCTATTTGAATGTATGGAAAGTAACTTCAGCAGGAGTACAAACAGCTCGACACAGCGTTGTTACCGTAGGCATGGCAACTACTCCAACAGCTCCCGGTGGGTATATAAAATTCACCTCTGACGGGCAGCATTTTGTATGGATCGATTTCAGTAATAAGTTTTTTGCCTATGGAGATTTTAATCCCTCAACAGGAATCATCAGCAATTTAAAGGTTCGAACCGGAGCTTTATCAACCGGAGGTTATGGATATGGTGTTGATTTTTCTGCTAGCGGTAAATATGTATACCTGACATATGCTCCCGGAAGTGCAAATACAAATAATACAACAGGTTTACTCGTTTATGATTTTAATGCATTACTGACAACCTCCACTCCTAATACAATTAATCCTATAAAATCAATAGTCAATCCGGTATCCTTGACAAATGGAGTTACCGACCATTTCGGAGCTATACAAACAGGACCGGATGGACGAATGTACCTTCCTCGGTTTGGTTCCACAGGAATATTTGTAATAGACAACCCCGAAGATCCTTCAAATATGAAAATATATAAGATTAATAATATTTTACCTGGACTTGCTTTCTGGGGATTACCCAACTTTGCAGCTCCGTGGTTCAGAATGGAGATCGATCCTCCTACGAACTCCGAAGGTTGTGCCGAAATTACAACATCTTACAAACTGAATATACATAATGGTATGGGATTTAATAATGTGTCTAAAATAGTATTGGATTTCGGAGATGGTACAACAGGTGCTGTGAAAACATATACAAGCCCATCGATAGGCACCTATACTGAAAATTACGCATATAAGAAAGCCGGAACTTATACTATTACTATAACAGCTTATAATTCGAGCAATGGTGTCGAATTATCGACAAGTTCTGTGATGAAGATAAATTCATGTGCACTTCGATGTAATCCTCATATCAGAGGCCTTAATAAATAAAAGAAATAATTATGACAACAATAATTAAATGTTTACTATTTAGCCTGACAATACTCATATCTCACAATATTATTGCTCAGGTGGGAATAGTAACAGGTATTGCAAAAGCCAGTCTTCATGTAACACCTGTATCCACAGGGAACTCTACTGCTGAAGGTATTATTGCACCTAATCTTACACGCTCCCAATTAATAAGTAAAGATGCTCAATACACAGCAGCGCAAACAGGGTCTCTTATATATATTACTACAATAGATGGAACAATAACGACCAAGACGGCGAAAGTTATACGAGTTGGATATTATTACTTCGATGGATCTTTATGGCAAAGCATAGATCAACCCGGACAGAATTTTTATCTTCCTGTTTTTGATCTCCCTACATCTGCTATCGGTACAGGCTATACATTCGATCTATATAACAATGTTTATAAAAAACAATTTATACAATCAGGAAACAGCCTGTATAAAACAAATAATGCAGCTTTAAGTATGATACCTTCAGCACGATATACGCCAACCGACATCGATTATGTAATAACTTATTACGATGCGGATGTTGTTAAGATTAACAGTATTTCCACATCAGGAGTAATAAATTACGATGTTAAAAGCACTCTATTAGGTCCCAATTCATTTATAAATGTAGTTTTTGTAACTAAAAAGTAAGATCATATCATTCAGCTCAATATTATTCGGGTAAATAAGATTGCTTTCTTATTTACTCGAATTTGTGAATTCTCATCCATACAAGAAACACAATAAGCAAATAACAAAAGAGTCTTTTCATGCTCAAAAACATATAAAATAGAAGCAGTTAACAATACTAGATCAACGGAACATTTCGTAATTTTGAGAAAATCGTATTTCGTTTACTTGTCTACTCGTAAACATGTTTACCGGATATCAGTAAAAAGGTCTATGACCTCGTAACCTATAAATATTTTGTACCATGAAGACTTACCAAACTAACGAAATTAAAAACATTGCAATTTTAGGGAGCTCAGGCTCCGGTAAAACGACATTGGCCGAAGCTATGCTTTTCGAGGCCGGAGTAATTAAACGCAGAGGAAGTGTGGACGCGGGAAACACCGTTACCGACTATTTTCCGGTAGAAAAAGAATACGGATATTCTGTATTTTCGAGTATATTTTCGGTAGAATGGATGAATCGAAAGCTCAATTTTATAGATTGCCCCGGAGCCGACGATTTTATAGGTAACGTGGTTACGTCTCTCAATGTGATGGACACTGCACTAATGGTACTGAATGCACAATATGGGTTAGAGGTAGGCTCAATAAATCAGTTGAGATATGTAAGAAAACTGCAAAAACCGGTGATGTTTGTGATAAACCAACTCGACCAAGAAAAAGCGGATTTCGATAATACTGTATTACAACTGAAAGAAAGATACGGAGAGAAAGCCGTAATCGTACAATATCCTCTCAACAGCGGCGAAAACTTCAATGCTGTAATAGATATCCTGAAGATGAAAATGTACAGATGGAAGCCCGAAGGTGGTGTTCCGGATGTTTTAGATATACCGGATGAAGAAAAAGAAAAAGCCGAAGAACTTCATCAAAAACTTGTCGAATCGGCTGCTGAACACGAAGATTCTCTGATGGAGAAATTTTTTGATCAGGGTTCTCTTACCGAAGAAGAAATGCGATTCGGCATACGTTGGGGACTGGTTAAGCGAGATATTTATCCTATTTTTTGTGTATGTGCATCACGGGATATGTGCGTGAGACGTACTATGGAATTTCTCGGAAACGTAGTTCCCTACGTAGTGGATATGGCAAATCCTATCAATATCGAAGGGGAAGAGGTGAAGCCCGATTCCAAAGCTCCGGCCAGCCTTTTCTTCTTCAAATCAACAATAGAACCCCACGTCGGAGATATTTCGTATTTCAAGGTAATGAGTGGGACTGTTAAAGAAGGAGATGATTTATACAATTCCGACAGAGGATCGAAAGAACGTATCGGGCAAATATTTTCGGTAGCCGGACAGCAACGCACCAAAGTCGATGAAATGGTCGCCGGAGACATCGGTGCAGCTGTAAAGCTGAAAGATGTAAAAACAGGTAATACTTTGAACGGAAAAGGAGCAGATAATAAATTCAACTTTATAAAATATCCCGATCCTAAATACCGCAGAGCTATAAAACCCGTGAACGAACGGGATGCCGAAAAATTGAACGAAGCTTTGCAGCGAATGCACGGAGAAGATCCTACATGGCTTATCGAAAATTCGAAAGAACTGAAACAAATGATAGTTTCGGGGCAAGGCGAGTTTCACCTCAAAACTCTGAAATGGCGTCTTGAAAATAACGATAAAATAAGTATTGCATTTTCTGAGCCGAGAATTCCGTACCGAGAAACGATAACAAAGCCATCGAGAGCCGATTACCGACACAAAAAACAATCGGGAGGAGCCGGGCAATTCGGTGAAGTACATCTAATCGTAGAACCATATACAGATGGTATGCCTATGCCCGACAGTTATAAATTTAATGGGCAGGAATTTAAAATACAATCACGTGATGTGCAGACTTTTAATCTTGACTGGGGAGGAAAGCTTGTGTTTGTCAATAGTATAGTAGGCGGCTCTATTGATTCAAGGTTTATGCCTGCTATTATTAAAGGTGTGATGGCAAGACTGGAACAAGGCCCTCTTACAGGTTCATATGCACGTGATGTGCGTGTAATCGTATATGAAGGCAAAATGCATCCTGTAGATTCTAATGAAATATCATTCATGCTCGCCGGACGAAATGCGTTTAGTGAAGCTTTCCGGAATGCAGGTCCTAAAATTCTTGAACCGGTGTATGACGTAACAGTGTTTGCTCCTGCTGATAAGTTAGGAGATATAATGAGCGACCTTCAAAATCGCAGAGCCACCATTCTTGGTATGGAAAGCGATAACGAAATAGAAGTACTCAATGCTAAAGTTCCGCTAAAAGAAATGTCTAATTATTCAATAACACTTAGTTCTCTGACTGGAGGGAGAGCTTCATTCATTATGAAGTTTTCGAGTTATGAGCTTGTACCATCTGATGTACAAGACAAACTGTTGAAAGCATACGAAGCAACTCAAACAGTTGAGGACTGACTTCTTCCTTCTATGCACTAAAACGAGGTATCTCAGAAGGATACCTCGTTTACGTTTCTTATTACATGCGGAATATAGAAATAGAAGGAGGTATCATCCCTGTATCATTAATAACCCAAGTTTGTTCGCCCGAAGATGGAACTATTCTAATCTCAAGTTGATCCCCCGAATTACAATTAGTGGCCTCAGGGAAATTTGGTAAAAGCCATGTCCATAACCGAAACAGGTAATTATCTTGATAACAATTTGTTGGTGGGGTAAAACCAGTAGTGTATACCTTAGTGCTATAAGTGCTTATTTCTATCTTTTAAAAAACGGCTCTATGGTGGACGGTATAGAATATTATGCTTCTACAGTAGTATAAATATCCCGTTTACTTTTACAATAGTACCTGATTGTTAGGGTGGGTTGTCTCACCTGGAATATTATAGATAAATCCTTCCAATGAGAGCTGTTGGAGATAATATTCCGACACCGACATTCCCGTTAGACGTTATTATGACATCATCAACATCTTGTGCTGTCAATATACTCCCCAAAATATGATTAATGGTAGCTGTAGTATGAACTCCGCTCGATATTTCCCACCAACGGATATATATCAGAAAAGCCTAAATACTGTGCCCCTTGTGATATAATGTCTTAAAAGTCTTATAAATAATTCTGTATTTTTGTTAAAACCAAAACAATCACTATATTTGTCAACCCAACAAGCCTTTAGCTCATAGTTTATGTTCAATTATTTCACACATAAAAACTTCGAAACAAGCTTAATATTTAACAGTTTAAGCTTGGCTATGTCATGTGAAATATTAGAGAGAGAGAGAGAGAGAGAGAGAGAGAGAGACGCATCTAGCGTAATAATCAAAACAAAAATTCTATTGTGTCAAAATGACGGAGCGTTTTTTTATGCTTCGGCTATTTTTTTGTTATATTCCTTGCACCGACAGTTCGTTGGAATGAAATGGATCTCCACCCGTATTTGTGGGCAACGAACGAATGATGATTCTCTCCGGCGAGGGCAGATTGTTGCCTTTTTGTTCCGGAGAATGGAACCTCTTTGTCTCTGTTTGCCGTTCTTAATTAATTACAAAGAACTATATACCAATTTCAAGATAAGTTGGCTCGGCAGGCTGTGCCGGTTAGAGTTGTTATATCGTTGTCGTTCAAATACCGGACAATACAATAGATTGCCTGTAAGCCAGCTAATATACACATCAGGGTGCAGGGATTGCACCTTGATGCGTATCTCTATTAATAGGAGTTTGTTGATAATTGTTAATAATAATTCAAAAACAGATACACCAAAAGGGTCTATGACCCCAATTACTCGAAATATAAACAACAGAAGGGTCTATGACCTTAAGAACAACAACAATGAAAAAGAAATTTTTATTATTAATGGGAGGATTCTCTATTGGCATCCTCCTGCATGCTCAAGTGGGTATAAATACTCAGAACCCTCTAGGGATATTCCACATAGATGGGGCTTCGACAGCAGCTTCAACCAATCCAGGCAGTGGAATCCCCAATGCAGTACAACAGTTGGATGATGTTGTAATTCTCAACAATGGTAATATGGGGATAGGAATGATAAATCCGTCTGCCAAGGTTGTTATAGAAGATGGAACAACAAGTTTATCTCCTAAAGCCGTATTGAAAATTGTAGACCCAAATGTAAAAAAGGGCAGAATAATGACTGCTGTGAATGCTAGCGGACAAGCCACATGGAAAGATTATAAGTATATGGGTAAAATAGGGCAGGTATATGGGACAACATCTCTACCCGCACAGAATTTTCCTGCTGGAGTGATTACGACTATAAAAAAAGATGCCTCCAATGTCTGGAGTTTCACCGTTCCCGAGGAAGGATATTATGCCTTCGATATAAGATGGTGGGCTACATACCCTGCTAACGCTCCAATGGTTCTGTCAAATACAGCAACCCATTTTTACCTGAATCTACTAGGAGTTACTGTCGACCAATACGAAGTATATGTGACGATTAATACTGTCGACTCCAATCGTTTGACTGCCTACTTTGCACTCTATTATTCAGCAAGTACAGCTGATGTAAATAAAACAATCACAATAGCAGTCCGTCCTGGAATTGCACCAACTGTAGCTGGTCAAAGCACAAATAACAATGCCTCTACACCATGGACAATTAGCAAAATAACCGTAAAACGAATGGATATATGAAAAATATTTTAATAACTATAGCCACTATAATAAGTATTCCTGCGATTGCCCAAATTGGGATAAATACCGAAAATCCGCAAACATTATTCCATGTCGATGCTCAGTATACAACGGCAACAACCAATCCGGCAACTGGAGTTCCGACAGCTATGCAACAACAAGATGATGTGGTAATAACGAAGGATGGAAGAATGGGAATAGGTACAATTAGCCCACAAGTAAAGCTCGAGATAAATACACAAAATGTATCAGGAGTTTATCCTCTGCAAATAGTAGATACAACCGATCCCACCGACAAGATATTAATTTCGGATGCGAATGGCAATGCGTTTTGGGAAGCACCTCAGCCCCCCGTCGGACAGGTATATCCAATGCAAGATATAACAACTGCAACATTGAGCCCCAAAGGAGTAGATATCTTAGTACCCAATAGCTCGTTTACAATACCTCACGATGGCTTTTATTCTTTCGAAGTTCGCTGGTGGTCATTTTATACAGCCGGTTATAGCTCTATCGGCCGAATAAGTATTGTTTTAAAGCTCAAAATTAATGGTTCTACCACAGTAGACTCTTACCGATACCAATCTCCTTTCCTAAACAGATCCATAACATCCTATATACCATTGTACACTAAAGCTAAAAAGAACGACGTTTTGTCCCTTTATATAGAATCAATAGAAGCTCCGGGTGATGTGCAGGTAGCTCAAGCTCAACAGTGGACAACTTCGAGAATCTTGATAAAAGAACTACAAGTAAAATTTTAAATATGAAAGTAAAATATATCACAATCATACTGGCTTTATGCAGTTATAGTATAGATATGCACTCCCAATCGGTGGCTATTAATACTCTCAATACTATATCAAATCAGATTTGGATAATAGACGGATCTGGAGATAATTCAGTAATACCTACAGCTTCGGAAATAAATAACGACATAGTTATAAATTACAAGGGAAATGTAGGTATAGGTACGCATACTCCTCTGTCTAAACTAAGTATCGATGCCGGAACAGGATATCCCTTACAAATACGGGACGGATATCAGACAAAAGATAAAATGCTCACTTCTGACGATGACGGCAATGCCACATGGTCATCTGTAATGCCATCCACAGGTAGTATAGAAGCTATAATTGCATTACCCACACAGTTGATAGAATTAGGCAATTATACAATTCCCTTAACAGGTTCTGAATTTACAGTTCCGTCTGACGGATACTATATATATGAAATTCGCTGGTATGGAAAATACACAGTAGCAGCAACCAGGCAAACCATGACTACATCTCATCTCCGACTTACTTTAGATGGCACGGTTGTAGACGAATATGAAGCTTATCAGGATGTAACTACAAATATAACTGATGCAATCACTTTTTTTACGTCCCTTGCCACCAAAGCTGCCAAAGGACAAAAACTTGCCTTGATCAACAGATTAGGATATAATCCGGGAGCAGGATCAAAGATGCAAATTACCAACTATGGAGATAGTGACCCGATGACAACAAAAATTATAGTGAAACGGTTAAATATGCAATAAGGTATCAGACCCATTTACTATTTTGATAAAAGTAATTTAATTAAAAAAATATTATCCTGAGAGAAAAGACATTTTTACTTTAGTAGATTGTCTTTTCTTCTTTTTTGGCAGATAAGCATCATAATTCTATCTTTACGGTTTTCAAACATCTAAATACATATCAGAATCTATGGCAGAATCAGTATCGACTCCGACCGAAAAAGTACCTCATCCCAAAGGGTTGAAATATTTGTTCCTCACCGAAATGTGGGAACGTTTTGGCTATTATCTCATGCTCGGCATATTTCTTCTTTACCTAAAAGATGGCAAAGGTATGGGGTTCAGTCCATCCAAAGCAAGCGACATTGTCGGCACATATCTGGGCTTAGTTTATCTCACTCCTTTCCTCGGAGGACTCATTGCCGATAAGCTGCTGGGATATCGTATATCAATCATTATCGGAGGATTACTGATGGCTGCGGGTTATTGTCTGCTTGCTGTTCCCGGCGAATCGGTTTTGTGGGTATCTATACTACTTATTATTATAGGTAACGGATTTTTTAAGCCGAATATCTCTACTCTGCTCGGTAATTTGTATTCAGATGAAAAATACAAATCAAAAAAAGATTCGGGATACAGCATCTTTTATATGGGTATTAATGTAGGGGCGTTTATCTGTAATTTTGTTGCTGCATATATGCGTAATAACTTCGGATGGGGATACGCATTTCTGGCAGCAGGTATAGGAATGCTGGTCGGCTTAATTGTTTTTCTTATAGGAACACGGCATATAAGGGAAGCTGATATAACTCAGAAGTCGTCGAATTCGGATATAACCAAAGTACTTCTATATGTTTTTCTTCCGGCTATAGCTTGTGGCGGATTGGCGTGGATGATCCCCGGTAATATTTTCGGATCAGATTCTAACGATGCCTTTTTATTCGGATGTATACCGGTGATTGTTTTTTATGCGTCACTCTTGTTCCGGTCTAAGAAAGAAGAACGGGCACAGATCAAAGCCCTGCTCAGTATATTCCTTATTATGGTTGTATTTTGGGCAGTATTCAAACAAAATGCGACAGCCTTGACCACTTTTGCCGAAAACTACACAGCTCGGGAGATACCCGAGACCTCAACTAAATACCTGAAACCATTGGGCATGGTGCAAGAATTAACATATTCGAAAGATTCTGTACCTTTGATGGATGAGAAACTCCGGACGGCTGTCGATGAAAATCACAACGTTATTAAATCATATAACTATCCCTCATATTTTATAAACCAGCCAAAAGAAAAGCTGCCCGAACATGGTGAAAAAGTCAGCCTTATATCTACCGAAATATTCCAATCGATCAATCCATTCTTTATTGTAATACTAACACCAGTAGTTCTTGGTTTTTTCTTTCGGCTCAAAAAGAAAGGGAAAGAACCCTCTACCCCTGCTAAAATGGGATGGGGATTACTTATTACCGGTTTATCATCATTGGTGATGGCAGCTGCCGTTTTATATACAGATATCTATACAGATAAGGCGACCGCATTGTGGCTCATCGGAACATACGGTGTGATTACGGTGGGCGAATTACTTATCAGTCCCATAGGCCTATCTCTGGTGTCGAAAGTCAGCCCCAAAGAAATAACATCATTCATGATGGGCGGGTGGTTTTTGTCTACATCTATCGGAAATAAATTAAGTGGTATGGTCGCCGGAATGTGGGATTTGTTCGATAACAAGTCGTATTATTTTTTAATGAATTTTATAGCCTGTGTTATAGCTGCTGTAATTATCATGCTTTTGGTCAGATGGCTTAAAAACATTATAAATCAGCATGCCTGAATAAAATAAAACACTTCTATTCACAGATATAGCAAACAAGGATACCACAAAATCTTTGTTTGCTATATTAAAAACAATCACTATATTTGCCAACAGAACAACTATATTATTTAACGTATAACGGATGCGCATTTATTTCACACATAAAAACTTCGAAATAAACTTAATATTTAACAATTTAAGTTTGGCTATATCGTGTGAAATATTAGAGAGAGAGAGAGAGAGAGAGAGAGAGAGAGAGAGACGCACCTGGCGTAACTAATCATTTTTTTAACAAAACAAAATTTCTATTGTGTCAAAATGACGGAGTAGTTTTTCTTGCATCTAAACTTCAGCCAATATATACCAATTTATTTATAAACCGACGGGACCAACTGTGTAAAGCAGTCTTGTTGTTGTTTTGTTGTCGTTCTGGATCTGCTTTTTGCATATGCCTGTCCAACAGTCGGTTTCATTATGCAGTAGAGTGCAGTGAATGCACTTTACTGCATTTTTCAGCTAATAGTCTGCAGTCAATAGTTTTCAATAATTATTTAAAAATAAAAAATAGGCATTGGAGCATATTGCATATGCCCGATGGTTATCATTACAACATATTTATAGACGGGTGTATGCAATACACCTCTGCAAGATGTACAACAAATGGGGCTGCAACCCTAGCAACTCGAAATATAAACAACAATAAGGTCTCTGACCTCAAAAACAACAATCTACAAAAGAATGATGAAAAAAATTTTTATCTTGCTCTTGAGCATACTATCTCAAGAGATATGTCATGCACAAGTAGGAATCAATACCCAAAATCCGCAGGGAATATTCCACATCGACTACCTCGACAACTCCACCAGCAATACAAACTTATTAGACGATTTCATTGTAATAAACGATGGATCGGGAGGTGTTAGTGCTGCATTAGGAGCACAACCATCAACAAATGCGTCTTTATCCTTGAATGACCCCAACCAAGGTTTTTTACCCAATAGAGTAAACCTCACATCTATAACGGATCAAACCACAGTACCAAACCCTCAGGGAGGTATGCTGGTTTATAATACGGGGAGAAACGGGATATTTCCAAACAATGTCATTCCCGGTATTTATACCTATAATGGATCTAAATGGGTGCGAATGCAAACCAACAGCTACACGGGATTAAGAGAAAAGATTCTGTTAAAGACGGATTTGGCTCTTCAAGCAGCAAATGCAGCCAGTGCATCAGAATCTTCAACTTTGGATTTTGGAGATATTATCATCAAAGAAGATGGCGGATATGCATTCTCATTAAATCTCGATATAACGGCAACTTCGGGCACAGAATTGGGGGGGAATGCGTCTAACACGATTCTAAGGCCTCAAATATACCTGTTTATATATAAGAAGTCTGATGGTGAAACTTCTTTTACAAAAGTGGATGTTGCGGAATTAAATACTCCGATCTACAGAGGTACTACACGGATAACAGCCAGTATCATATTGGGATGTACAGCTTACGCCGGAGATCAGATACAAATACGTGTAGGGTGTACAACAAGTTATACCACAGGTAAGCTAAACAAAACATATACATTTACCAGCTACTGGAAAGTATAATATCGCAGATAGCAAAATAGTTGTAATATTTACTAATGATCGTGAACAATGAAAATATATATAATTCTAATAATTCTGGTTTTTACATCTATCGCAAAAGCTCAGATTATCATAAATAAAGATACAAGCAAATCTCAGTTTATTATAAATTCGGCCAATCAATTCGAAATCAGCAGCAATAATAATAACCAGACAGTATGGAATATCGGAAAGGCGGTATCAACAACGTCATCGGCCCAGATAGAACTGGCTGCCACAAATAAAGCCTTTCTTATAAACAGGGTAAAACTGACTTCTGTCCAAGACAGAGTAACCATTCCTGATCCTAAAGAAGGGATGATGACTTATAATACTAATACAGCAGGTACATACCCCGATAATGTAGTACCCGGATTATTTTATATGAGTGAAAACATCTGGTGGCGTATATCCGATATAGACCCACAGACCTCGCAAGAAGTACGTTTGTTAGACCTACAATCAAACACAATATCCAATGCGGTAGCAGCATCCAGTGCTCAGGCACAATGGAGCAATGCAAAAATACTACCTATCGGATCCATCTCAATAGATAAAGCAGGAACATACACTTTTTCTATTCGATTGTATGGTACATCATCAAATACTACCAGCACATATATCCGGGGAGTCGGCTACCTGTATCTTGTTAAAAACAATTCGAGCTTGATCGATTTTCAAGAAGTAATAATACCGTTTGCTCCCAGTCAGGCGGTTATTACTTATACCATTGTACTGATGTCCCCTATATTATCGGCAGGCGATCAGATTACGTTAAGATTAGCAACCCCTTCGGGATCCCCAACGATAACTCTTATTTCTCATCTGGGATTAAGAGCCGATAAAACATCGTTGATTTATTGGAAAAATTAAATGATTGATTCAAAAAAAGCTATTATGAAAAAGAAATATATATTAATACTGCTTCATGCAATATTCCTAATGATTCCAACACGTGCCCAAATTGGTGTTTTTACCGATTCCCCTCAATCATTTTTTCATATCAACGGTCAGGGAGATAATCTTCTGAGTAACGATTGGACTTTATCCGGGTCTAACGGACATATAAAAGTTGCATTAGGAAAATTACCCGATACAACAACAGGAGCCCAACTAGAATTGGGAGGTACACAATCGGCATTTTTGCCTAATAAAGTTGCATTAACATCGGTATATGATGCAGTAACAGTAGCAACACCTGTTGCTGGTATGATAGTATACAATACAGCCACAACATCAGGAGTTAATATGGTTATACCCGGCTTATATGTACATGATGGAGTGAAATGGAACTATCTGTACAATTCGGGATTTTCAAATATGTCTTTGACGTACCGCGATTTGCAAACCTCCGTTACAACTGTTACGGCAAATGCTATTCAACCGGAAAATACAATACTCATGAATTTCGGAGGACCAATAGATATTCCGGAAACAGGAGGATATAACTTTTCTTTCCGAATGTATGGATCAACATCCAATACAACTACGAGCATTTTTGTAGGGATATACTATCTTTGGTGTATGACCTACAATTCAGCTACCAATACATATACTCCCAAAGATGTAGTAGAACTAGACCTGCCTGTATATTCAACAGGTGTACCGATCACTGCAACGGCAACTTTAGGTGCAAATTTCACAGCAGGAGACAAAGTTGTATTTAAAATTTCGCACTTGCCTACAGCCAATGAAGTAAATGTAAGGTGGACGCTTAGAGCTACTCCCGGATTAAATGCGAATAAAACATCTGTAATTTATTGGAAGAATTACAACTGATAAAAAATATTGTAATTAAAAAAACAAACGCATATACCTGAACGAAAGCAGTTATATGCGTTTTTTATATAAAAATACCAAACCCTAATATTTGCGGGACATGAACATAGGCAGGCTGTTGAAGAGACGTATGTGGTTCGTGATGAGCGGTTGTTTCATCGGTCTGGAAAATCTATAATGTCCAGAGAGGGTGGATATATGCAGATCGAAACTAAAACCACTTATACTAAATCTGAAGATGATAGTTTTGAAGTAATTGATAATTAATATGTTGCGAGAAAATCGACTTTTGGCACCCGAATCATCAGATACAAGTAGTCCTAATAGGATTATAGTTGGAAATGCCGACACATATAAAACGTAAGGGATTAAATTAAACATTCAGTGGTACTTTTGTTACTTTCTGAGTATCTATTTATTGTATTTTAAGATATTATCAGGGTGACAGTTTTGTTACAAAACAATACATGAGCATTCTCTTTTTGTATAATTATGTCACTTTTATGTATATTTGTGAAACAAACAAGAATTCAAATCAGAATATGAATACATTTGGCAATATATTTAAGCTGACATCTTTCGGTGAATCTCATGGTTTGGCAATCGGCGGAGTAATAGACGGATGTCCGGCAGGAATAGAGGTAGATATGGATTTCATTCAATCGGAACTGGATCGCCGCCGTCCCGGACAGTCGAAAATAACTACTCCCCGAAAGGAAGCAGACAAAGTAGAATTCTTGTCGGGAATATATGATGGCAAAACCACTGGTACATCTATTGGTTTTGTTATCTGGAATGCTAATCAGCATTCTTCGGATTATGATAATATGAAAGACCTTTTTCGTCCGTCACATGCTGATTATACTTATCAAGAGAAATATGGTATCAGAGACCATAGGGGAGGAGGGCGTTCTTCGGCTCGGGAGACCATTGCCCGTTGTGTTGGCGGTGCTGTTGCAAAGCTGGCTTTGAAGCAATTGAGTATTGACGTTACGGCTTATACTTCACAGGTTGGGCATATCAAACTTGAAAAATTATATACAGGGTATGATCTTACTAAGATCGAAGAAACGGCTGTGCGTTGTCCTGATTTAGATAAAGCAGAACAAATGATTGATCTGATCAGCGAAGTGAAAGCCAAAGGAGATACCATCGGAGGAATTATTTCATGTGTAATAAAAGGTGCACCGATAGGATTAGGTGAGCCCGTTTTCGGAAAACTGCATGCCGCTTTGGGTGCCGCCATGCTTGGAATCAATGCCGTGAAGGGTTTTGAATATGGAGACGGTTTTGATGTTAATCACAGAGGATCAGAAGTAAATGATGTTTTCTATAATAAAGGCGGTGCTATAGGTGTACATACTAATCATTCAGGGGGAATTCAGGGTGGCATCTCAAATGGTCAGGATATTTATTTCAGGGTGGCATTCAAACCTGTAGCAACTATTTTAATGGAACAGGAAACGATAGACAAAGATGGTAATGATACTCATCTGAAGGCCAGAGGGCGTCATGATGCCTGTGTTTTACCTCGTGCAGTTCCTATTGTTGAAGCTATGGCGGCAATGACTATACTCGATTATTATTTATTGAATAAAGCGAGTAAACTGTAAAAATGACAGATAATAGTCTTTGAAACTAACAATATTGTACTAAATTTGCCAATATTAAATAATAGGTCTGTGACCTTCAAAATCTTCGTATGAAAAGAGATACTGCAATTTTTGATATTATTGAAAAAGAATATCAGCGTCAATTAAAAGGAATTGAACTGATTGCGTCAGAAAACTTTGTTAGCCAGCAGGTAATGGATGCTATGGGCTCTTGCCTTACTAACAAATATGCCGAAGGGTATCCCGGGAAACGTTATTATGGAGGGTGCGAAGTTGTGGATTTGAGCGAAAGTCTGGCAATCAATCGTTTGAAAGAAATATTTGGAGCCGAATGGGCCAACGTTCAACCTCACTCGGGAGCGCAAGCCAATGCTGCTGTCTTCTTGGCTTGCTTAGAAGCAGGCGATAAGTTTTTAGGTTTGAATCTTTCACACGGAGGTCACTTATCTCATGGTTCACCCGTGAATTCATCAGGACTTTTGTATAAAGCATTAGAATACAATGTAACTCAAGATACCGAAACTGTAGATTACGATCAGATGGAATCTGTTGCTAAGAGCGAAAAACCAAAATTGATTATAGCTGGAGCATCAGCGTATTCTCGTGAGTGGGATTATGGCCGTATCCGTAAAATTGCGGATTCGATAGGTGCTATCTTTATGGTTGATATGGCTCACACTGCAGGTTTGATTGCCGGAGGACAATTGAATAATCCGCTGCCTCATGCACATATTGTAACTACTACTACACATAAAACATTGCGTGGCCCTCGTGGAGGTGTTATCATGCTAGGTAAAGATTTTGAAAATCCTTGGGGAAAAGCTACTCAAAAAGGTGAGATCAAAATGATGTCGGCATTGCTCGATTCAGCTGTGTTCCCAGGAATACAGGGCGGCCCACTGGAACATGTAATTGCAGCTAAAGCAGTTTCGTTTGCAGAGGCTCTTGATCCGTCATATAAAGTGTATCAGGCTCAGGTAAAGAAAAATGCAGCAGTCATGGCTCAAGCCTTTATCGACAAAGGATATAAAATTGTGTCGGGAGGAACAGATAATCACTTGATGTTGGTTGATCTTCGTACCAAATTCCCGGAACTTACAGGTAAGGTTGCTGAAAAAGTATTGGTGGAGGCTGATATTACTACAAACAAAAATATGGTTCCATTTGATAGCCGCAGCCCTTTCCAAACATCGGGATTGCGTTTTGGTACACCTGCGATTACAACCCGTGGTGTAAAAGAAGAACTTATGGGTGATATTGTCGAGATGATCGATACCGTATTGGCCAATCATGAAGATGAGAAAACAATTAAAGCTGTCCGTGAGAAAGTGAACGGTATAATGAAAGATTATCCCTTGTTTGCCTGGTAAAGGAGAATTCTAATGTGATAATATATTGATGTGTCAATGAGATTACCAAGGCTTATTGGCACATTCTTTAATTATCTCGGTACATTGTAAGTTAGTGGCTAAAAGAAGAAAAAAAAGGTCGAAGAAGGGTAGTGGTATTAAGAGGAAGTTGCTGTTGCTTCTGTTTGTGGTGTGTGCAGTTTCTTTCTTCTTTGTAAAAGACATTCAGATCGATTATTATAAAGATCAGGAGGGGTTGAACGGTGCTGCTCTCAAAACAGCAATGCACGACCTTATCCGTAAGCATAAATATCTTAATTTCGATCAGAATACAACCGCACGTTATTGGTGGGATAATTACTTCCGGAAAACCGACTGGCATTCCGATGGTTATTTCTGGGATATGTATTCGTCGGAAAAGAATGATAAGTATATAGATGGTTCGGTGCAAAGCCGAGAACATTGTATGCCCCGCAGTTGGTGGGGTAAGAGAGAACAGTATTCTTCATATGATGCAAATGGTGATCTCATAAATCTTTTCCCAGCAGACTATAAAGCCAATCAGGCAAAGAGTAACCTGCCTTTAGGCGAAGTCGGAATCACTAAGTTTGATAATGGTATGTCGAGAGTGGGTATGAATACTTATTCTGATGGATATAGAGGAATGGTTTTTGAACCGGCGGATGAATACAAAGGTGATTTTGCCCGTGTTTATTTTTATATGATTACCTGTTACGAAGATTATGCATACGATTGGCGTTCCGAAGGGTTGAAAAGTATGCTGACTAAAGGAACTTATCCGGGATTTCAACCTTGGGCATTGGATATGTTGCTGAAATGGCATCGGGATGATCCTGTGAGCGAAAAAGAAAGAGCCCGTAATGATGAGGTATATATATTGCAGGAAAATAGGAACCCTTTTGTCGATTATCCTGATCTTGCAGAGTATATTTGGGGTAATAAGACAGGTGAGTCTTTTGCCCTATCTGAAAACGGAAAAATAAAGTATCAGCCGACTGTATCGGATCTTATTCATATATATTGGAATGAAGGAGTTAATTATGTGCTAAACCATATTCCGAAAAAATGAGAAAGGTTTTATTTAGACGTAAAAAGAAGGGATGTAATAATATATTTCTTGTTTGTGTAAGGTTTTAGTCTTTCTACCAATTAGTAGTAATAAAAAGGTCTGAGATCCTAACTCTTGAGATGCTTGTATCAGTTTAATTCTTTATTTGTAAAGTCGACATGACATAATCGGAAGTTCTTATATTTCAATGGTAAATATTCGGAACAGGAGGTCTGAGAGAGCTAAAAATGCAGTTGGATAATTAGCAAAAGATATTTTTTTTTCTTATTTTTGTCATGCAAAAAATTAAGGTTGCAAACACATGTTACTTTAGCAAATAAGATGTCTAAAGTAAGTTTGATTAAGGAATAATTTTTTTTAACCAATAAAAATAAAACAAAATGATTAAAGTAGGTATTAACGGTTTCGGTCGTATCGGTCGTTTAGTTTTCCGTGCTGCTCAAGGTAGAAGCGATATTCAGATTGTAGGTATCAATGACCTTATCGATGTTGAATATATGGCATATATGCTAAGATACGATACAATGCACGGACAATTCAAAGGTACTATCGAAATTAAAGATGGTAAATTAGTTGTAAACGGACATGCTATCCGTGTAACAGCTGAGAAAAATCCTGCAGACTTGAAATGGAACGAAGTTGGTGCTGAATACGTAGTTGAATCAACAGGTCTTTTCTTAGAAAAAGGAAAAGCTCAAGGTCACATTGACGCTGGTGCAAAATACGTAGTGATGTCAGCTCCTTCAAAAGATGATACCCCAATGTTCGTTTGTGGTGTTAATGATGATAAATATGTAAAAGGAACTCAATTTGTTTCTAATGCATCTTGTACTACTAACTGTTTGGCTCCTATCGCTAAAGTATTGAATGATAAATTCGGTATCACAGACGGTTTGATGACTACAGTTCACGCTACAACTGCTACTCAAAAAACAGTTGACGGACCTTCAGCTAAAGACTGGAGAGGTGGACGTGCTGCTGCTGGTAACATCATTCCTTCTTCTACTGGTGCTGCTAAAGCTGTAGGTAAAGTAATTCCTGAGTTGAATGGTAAATTGACTGGTATGTCAATGCGTGTTCCTACTTTGGACGTTTCTGTAGTTGACTTGACTGTTAACTTGGCTAAACCAGCTAAATATGACGAAATCTGTGCTGCTATGAAAGCTGCCTCAGAAAACGAATTGAAAGGTATCCTTGGATATACTGAAGATGCAGTAGTTTCTTCTGACTTCTTAGGAGATGCTCGTACTTCAATCTTCGATGCTAAAGCTGGTATCGCTTTGACTGATACTTTCGTGAAAGTTGTATCTTGGTATGACAACGAATGGGGTTATTCAAACAAATGTCTTGATTTGATCGCTAAAATGGCTAAAATCAACGGATAATTTAGAATCCCTGAATTATATACGAAAGTCCTGTTTCCTTTGGAAGCAGGACTTTTTCTATATTCCATTTTTTGATCAAACTAAAGATAAGAAATAAGGCTAACCTTTTCAGGTTAGCCTTATTTCTATATTATAGGGTATAATCCTGAAATTACTGATTTAAAGCAGATGCTCCACCGATAATATCCAATAGCTCATTAGTAATAGCAGCCTGACGGCTCTTATTGTATTCGATAGTCAAATCTGCTACAAGCTGTTCTGCATTATCTGTTGCAATCTGCATGGCTAGACTTCGTGCTGCATTTTCGGAAGCATTGGAGTCAAGTAATGCTGCAAACAGATTCGATGCTAGAACCTTAGGTATAAGATGTGACAGGAGTATCTCTTTAGATGGTTCCAAAATATAATCAGTTGCAGTTGATATCTTTTCTGAAACAGCATCTTGCTGAGCTTTATCTTGTGCTCCTTGTAGATCGAATGGTAAGTAGATCTTATTCGTAACTTCTTGTACACCCATCGATTTGAAATGCGTATAAATAAGTACTATCTGATCTAACTCTCCGGAAAGAAATTTACTTATCAGCTCTCTCGATAATTCTAAAATTAGTGCAAAAGCCGGTTTATCGGCCATTTCCAGAAATGTTGGATTATGTACAGGTTGTAATCCCGATTTATTTGCAAAATCAAAAACCTTTTTGCCTATAGGATAGATGGACACATTCTCTTTTCCTACCGATTTTGAGTATGAGGCAACTGTCGCTGAAAGCTCCTTTATGATATTAGCATTGAATCCTCCACAAAGACTAGAATTAGAAGAAAAAGCAACAATAGCAATCTTCTTATGTTCTCTTTGCTGTGCATACGGTGAGTCAAAGCTTGTATCAGAAGCTAAGAGATTAGTCAGAATCTCATTCAACTTTGTTGAGTAAGGCAAAAAAGCAGCGATAGCTTGCTGAGACTTACGTACCTTGGCCGAAGCAATCATCTTCATCGCAGAAGTGATCTTTTTCGTACTTTTTACTGAGTCTATCCTGTCCTTAACTTCTTTCAAAGATGCCATATCTCAATTAGTTTTTATACCTGCCGGAAATTTCTTCTGCAACTTTCCGTAAGATATTGGTTACATCATCGTTAATAATACCTTTTCTCAATTGATCCAATACTGTATCATTATATTGAGTTTCGAGTATTTGTAAAAAGTCAGATTCAAATTCGTGTACTTGATTGATCGGTACATTTTTCAACAAGCCGTTTGTTCCGCAATAAAGTATTGCAATCTGTTTTTCAACAGGTACAGGAGAGTATTGAGGTTGAACTAGCAATGCTGCGTTTTTCTGCCCTTTATCGATCGTAAGTGCCGTTACCGGATCCATATCTCCACCGAATTTGGTAAATGCTTCCAATTCACGGAACTGAGCTTGATCTATTTTCAGAGTACCAGCCACTTTCTTCATTGCTTTGGTCTGCGCACTACCACCTACACGAGATACCGAAATACCCACATCAATCGCAGGACGAGATCCCGAGTTGAATAAGTCGATATCCAAGAATATCTGACCATCGGTAATTGAAATCACATTGGTCGGAATATATGCGGAAACGTCTCCAGCCTGAGTTTCGATAATTGGTAAAGCTGTTAAAGAACCTCCGCCTTTAACTTTACCTTTAAGGCTTTCGGGTAGGTCATTCATCTGCTCTGCAATTTCCTGCTGATTAATAACCTTTGCTGCACGTTCTAATAAACGTGAGTGAAGATAGAATATATCACCGGGATACGCTTCACGACCCGGAGGACGTTTAAGCAACAAAGACACTTCACGGTATGCAACAGCTTGCTTCGATAAGTCATCGTAAACAACCAATGCATGACGACCTGTGTCACGGAAATATTCACCGATAGCAGCTCCGGCAAAAGCCCCGAAGTATTGAAGGGCTGCCGGTTCTGCAGCTGTAGCAGATACGATTATTGTATAATCGAGAGCGCCTTTTTCTTTCAGCGTATCAACGATATTTGCGACCGAAGATGCCTTTTGACCGATTGCTACATAGATACAATATACAGGGTCTCCAGCTAAATAGTTAGCTCGCTGGCTGATAATAGTATCAATGGCAATCGCTGTTTTTCCGGTCTGACGGTCTCCGATGATCAACTCACGTTGTCCTCTACCGATAGGAATCATGGCATCAATAGCTTTCAAACCTGTTTGCAGTGGTTGAGTTACAGGCTGACGGTAAATAACACCCGGAGCTTTTCTCTCTAAGGGCATTTCTAATAGTTCACCTGCAATATCACCTTTTCCGTCAATAGGTTCGCCCAAAGGAGTGATAACACGTCCCAACAAACCTTCTCCGACATTGATAGAAGCGATCTTTCCTGTGCGTTTTACATTATAACCTTCTTTAATAAGGTTACTCGGTCCAAGAAGTACGGCTCCTACATTGTCTTCTTCCAAGTTCATTACAACAGCTCTCACACCGTTGTCGAACTCCAATAATTCATTTGCTTCTGCGTTGTTCAGACCATAGATACGGGCTACACCATCACCAACGGAAAGTACAACCCCGACCTCGTCGAATTGAACACGGTTGTCAATACCGCTCAATTGCATCTGTAACACGTCAGAAACTTCGCTTGCTTTTATATTTTCAGACATATATTTTTCCTTGTTTAAAAAAGGGTTCCCGTTGTGGAAACTATGCTACTTTTTTATTTCTGCTTAGCAATTGATTCTTTATATGTTTCAATTGTGAAGCAACACTTGCGTCTAAACGATAAGTATCGATATACAGAACAAAGCCTCCCTCAATAGTTGGATCTACTTCTGTTACAAAATCTACGACTCCGGTTTTCTTTAGCAAAACCAGTTGTTTGATTTTATCTACAGTCGCCTGATCTACAGGGCATGCTGTGATCAGTTTGCCGACACTTATGTTTTTATAGTTTCTGTATAAGTCTAAGTATCCAAGACTAATCGTTTGCAGATGTTTTTCTCTTTTCTGATGCAATACTAATTCTATAAACCGAATATACTCTTGGCTAACCGTATTTCCTCCGGCAGCTTTGATAAGTTCGAATTTATCTTTTGTCCTCAGAACAGGATTATCTAGTGTAGCCCGAAGGTTTCGCTGTTTAACAAAACTTTCCGAAAGAGTTTTCATTTCGGCATAAACTGCATCCTCTACTTTATTCTTTAAAGCATAGTTAAAGAGAGCCCGCGCATAACGCATAGATACCATTCCTGAATTCATATTCGTTAAGATTTAGATACCATAGTTTCGTCAATCAAACGGTCTATCATTGCCATTTGCTCCTGAGGATTAGTCAGATTGTTGCGGATTACTTTTTCTGCAATATCAACCGAAAGTAGTGCTACCTGACGACGAATGTCTTTGATTGCGTCTTCTTTTTCGCGTTGAATTTGCTTTCTAAGCTCATCCAATTCTTTTTGTCCTTCGGCTCTGGCCTGATCTTTAGCCTCGCTGATTATACGATTTCTGGTGCTTTCAGCATCTTTTAAGATTTTCACCTGCTCATTACGAGCTGAAGCTAAAATAGCTTCGCTCTCTTCTTTTATATGAGCCAATTGGTTATTGGCTTCTTTGGCTGCATCCAAAGACTTCTCGATATACGCATTGCGGTTTTCGACCATCTTTGTAATCACCGGAAATCCGAATTTCGCAAGCACGAAAAACACGATACCGAATGATAGAAGCATCCAAAATAAAAGACCAGCTTCAGGTTGTAAAAGCATAATTGTTTAATTTAAATTTTTAAAGGATAAATCCGCAAACTACCACAGCAAATAAAGCCACACCTTCAACAAGGGCTGCTGCAATAATCA
Source organism: Indolivaga capnocytophagoides (assembly GCF_036511535.1). Classification (GTDB taxonomy): domain Bacteria; phylum Bacteroidota; class Bacteroidia; order Bacteroidales; family Dysgonomonadaceae; genus Dysgonomonas_A; species Dysgonomonas_A capnocytophagoides. Next base: position 345,678 of record NZ_AP028867.1, read on the forward strand.
TAGACATACGGATGTCGCCGCTAGCTTCTGGTTGACGAGCAATACCTTCCATTGCCGAACCACCGATTTTACCGATACCGATACCAGCACCGATAGCTGCTAGTCCTGCTCCTAAACCTGCTCCTAGAGTTCCCAATCCTGCACCAGCTTCTGCTGCTGCTTGTAAAATAGTAGATAGTAACATAATTTTATTTTTTAGTTTGTTTAATTATTTATTCTTGTTTGATTTTCTGATAATATGAACGAGAGTCCGGAGACCTTTAATGTTTTGCATGATGAGGTTCTACTTGTGCCAAACCGATAAATACAGCTGACAGCATCGTAAATACGTATGCCTGAATATAAGCTACAAGTATTTCTACCAAATCAATAAATATGGTAAGTACTACAGATACCACAGTCATAGATGTATTGATTGCTGTGCCTAGCTGAACGGTAACGAAGATCAGGCACACAAGCCCCAATACAATAGAGTGGCCGGCAAGGATATTTGCAAAAAGACGAATCATCAATGCGAATGGCTTAGTCAATATACCTACAAACTCAATAGCGGGCATAATAGGTATAGGCACCTTCAGCCAGGTTGGAACTTCGGGCCAAAAAATTTCTTTCCAGTATTCTTTTGTGCCGAAGATGTTTACAATTACCATTGTAAATAATGCCAAAACCAGAGTGACCGATATATTACCCGTAACATTTGCTCCGAACGGGAATATAGGAATCAATCCCATTATGTTATTTATAAAGATAAAAAAGAACGCTGTTAATAAATAAGGAGCGAATTTTTTATAATTCTTACCCACACAAGGTTTGATGATGTCGTCATTGACATTCATAATGAAGAGTTCCATGAACCCGAAAAAGCCTTTGGGTACTTTAGGATCGTCTTCCTTCGAATGTTTTTTATACCAGTTAGCAGCAGAAAGGATGATAACGACTAATATTACACTGCTCAATAACAGTCCGAATGCATTTTTTGTAATAGAAAAATCCCAGGGGCGGATTTCCGCTCCCGAAGTGTCCTTTTCTACGACTTTTCCTCTGTATTCACCTGATTGAGCGATATAAAAGCCATTGTGTTCTGCCGTTCCGTGGTGAAAATTAGAAGACGAAAATACATGCCATCCACTGTTTTCACCCTTAACGATTACCGGAAGAGGTATCGATACATTCAATCCGAATATACTGATATGCCCTTCGTATGCATCTGCTATGTGATCAAGTATCAGCTCTTTCACGTTGACTTCTTCACCGCCCCCTTCGGACGATTCTGCTGCTGCAACAGTTGGAGCAGCACCCAGAACAAATATGCATATAAATGCAAGTATGTATTTTAGTCGACTATTCATCTTTACTTTTTTTTTCTTTGATATGCTTCTCTATTTTTACAAAAAGAGATGTTTCAACAGCCAGATACAATAAATAGAATAATATAAAAACAGCAATAAATCCTTTGAGATGTTCTTTGTCGTTGAATGCAAAAATACCAATGACTACGAGTGATATCAGCATTTTCACAACTTTGGTAAGCATGTACACATTTACCATCTGTTTTTTTTCCTTAGTCTGGCTGGCACTGTTAACGTACAACATAATGCCTGTTTCGATAATCAGGAAAAATAAAACGATACCTGTGTACCAGTCCCAATCAATAAGAGTAGGAAAGAAATAATACAATCCTAAACCGATACATCCACTAATTAAAAGACCTGATGCTACAGTATACGTGATTAATTTGGTTTTAAAAACATCCATAAATTATTCAGCGCAAACTGTTACATTGTTTTTATTTACTTCGATAAATCCACCTCCGATAGGAACTTTTACGGCTTCAGCACCCCTCTGTACCTCATATACAACTTCGCCTTTGGAAAGTGAAGACACAAGAGGTGCATGATCGGGCAATAGACTGAATTCACCTTCTGTACCGGGCAGTTTCACAAATTGAACACTGCCTTCGAATAAGATTTTCTCGGGAGATACTATTTTTAAATGTAATTCTTTCATTATCTGACTTATTTCGCTCCGGATGCTTGTTCGTGAAGTTTTTTACCTTTCTCGATAGCATCTTCTATTGTTCCGACATTCAGGAATGCTTGTTCCGGAAGGTAATCCACTTCTCCGTCCAAAATCATCTTGAAGCCTTTAATTGTATCTTTAATATCAACGATCACACCGGGTACGCCTGTGAACTGTGTAGCCACATTGAAAGGCTGTGACAAGAAACGTTGAATACGTCTTGCTCTGTTAACAGTCAGGCGGTCTTCATCTGATAACTCTTCCATACCAAGTATCGAGATAATATCCTGAAGTTCTTTATTCCGTTGTAATATTTGTTTTACACGTTGAGCAGTGTCGTAATGTTCCTGACCTACAACATTCGGATCCAAACTTCGTGAAGTCGAATCCAGAGGATCCACCGCTGGATAGATACCAAGCTCAGTAATCTTACGGCTAAGTACCGTTGTGGCATCCAAGTGGGAGAATGTTGTTGCGGGAGCAGGGTCAGTCAAGTCATCGGCAGGTACATATACAGCCTGTACTGATGTGATAGATCCGTTTTTGGTTGAAGTAATACGCTCCTGCATCGCACCCATCTCGGTCGCAAGTGTTGGCTGATAACCTACTGCAGAAGGCATACGTCCAAGCAGAGCCGATACTTCGGATCCGGCTTGTGTAAAACGGAAGATGTTGTCTATAAAGAACAAAATGTCTTTAGGTCCATCTTCACCGCCTTTGTCACGGAATGATTCAGCTACAGTCAAACCTGATAATGCAACAGACTGACGTGCACCAGGAGGTTCATTCATCTGTCCGAAGACAAGCGATATCTGAGAGTTTTCTAATTCTTTTTCATCTACTTTCGAAAGATCCCAATGACCTTCCTCCATGCTTTTCTTAAATTCGTCACCGTAACGTACTACATTAGATTCGATCATTTCGCGAAGCAGGTCATTACCTTCACGGGTACGTTCCCCTACACCGGCAAATACAGAATAACCATTGTGCTTTTTGGCGATATTGTTGATCAACTCCATGATAAGTACGGTTTTACCCACACCGGCTCCACCAAATAACCCGACTTTACCACCTTTAGCATAAGGAGCAAGCAGGTCGATAACTTTTATACCTGTGAATAATACTTCACGAGAAGTAATAAGATCTTCGAATTTGGGAGGTTCTCTGTGGATTGGCAGTCCGCCATTATTGTCGAGTTGCTTCATCCCATCGATCGATTCGCCGACAACATTAAGCAAACGACCTTTTACCTGATTTCCTATGGGTACTGTAATGGGATCGCCTGTAGCCTCAACTTCAAGATTTCTTTTCAGTCCATCTGTACTATCCATCGCTACAGCTCTGACAGTGTTTTCTCCGATGTGTTGTTGAACTTCTACAATTAATACTCTGCCATCCGGCCTTTTGATGTGTAATGCTTCATATATCTTCGGTAAACTGGAAGATCCGTCTATGTTCTCAAAGTAGACGTCCACTACTGGACCAATTATCTGAGATATACGACCTACTAATTGTGACATAATTTATATAATTTTTTATTTTCCTGTTTTTATTACTGTGCAGGGATATTCCGGTACAAAAGCAAGGGCTCAGACCCATTTGCTGACCAACCAAGCGTAACAACTATAGATAGTTATTGCTTTGAATCGTCATTAAATATGTTGTCTTACTTATGACGGAGACTCGATGTTCGCAGTAAAATACTCTTTAAATTTTTTACTTATTCACAGTTATATTAATAATTCCTACTTTAAGGAATATTGATTGTCTAGCTAACTATCCTAATACAACAATCACAGCGGAGAAAGGTTTATAATGCAAATGCTCAATAGAGAAATATGCGTTCTTAAATTATTACAGATATGATAACTCTCTTATGATTGTAAAGCAAATGTAATATATTATTTTAGTTGGAAAATTTTATTTGGAGAAAAAAATAAGTGCACTTACTATATTTTAAATATTAATTAACAATCATAATTTTATCTGTAAATATTGGTCGTTACAGATGTCGTTCTATTTTAGATTGTTAAATCTGTTTTCGCACACAGTATGATAATTGGATATTAAACTGAAAAAAAGAAGCATTTTATGATATATTTAAATTGTAGTTGTATCGTTTACAAGACTTCCGTCTTTCCTGTTGTCAATTTTTATCTGTAGGAAAGGAGACAGATACTCCTATTTGTAAAGTTTTATTTGGGTGGTGAAGAGAAAAGTGTTATTGCAGAAATGTAATTCAGTTATAACTTTTGTCACCTTTTTATTTAAGACTCAAAATATTTCTAATTATACGATGTTGACTCTCGAAAAAAACGGCAGATAATTGAATTGCAGCCTTAACAAAGATTTAGTAGGTCTGAATGCTTAATTATGTGGGAATGTTATTTTAATGTATTATTTTTGTAACCGTAGTCAGTTTATAAATAACAGTAAGCACTTAATTAGCGAGTTTTTATAGATAACGAACTATTCACATTAGATAATAAATAGGTCTGAGACCTTAAATATAAAAATTAGATATACAATGAGTAGAGTTTTGATCATAGGAGCCGGAGGGGTAGGCACTGTAGTCGCACATAAAGTGGCTCAGAATTCAGATGTCTTCACAGATATAATGCTTGCGAGCCGCACAAAATCGAAGTGTGATGCAATAGCTGAAGCTATAGGCGGTAATAAGATAAAGACAGCTAAGGTTGATGCAGATAATGTAAATGATCTGGTTAAACTTTTTAATGAGTTCAAACCCGAATTGGTTATAAATGTGGCATTACCTTATCAGGATCTTACCATTATGGATGCCTGTCTTATTGCGGGTGTTAATTATCTGGATACTGCAAATTACGAGCCTAAAGACGAAGCTAAATATGAATATAGCTGGCAATGGGCATATCAGGATAAATTTAAAGAAGCAGGATTGACTGCAATTTTAGGCTGTGGTTTCGATCCGGGTGTAACAAGTGTGTTCACCGCTTATGCAGCAAAGCATCATTTTGATGAGATGCATGAACTCGATATTGTAGACTGCAATGCCGGAGATCACGGTAAAGCATTTGCTACTAATTTCAATCCTGAAATTAATATACGTGAGGTTACTCAAAAAGGTAAATATTGGCAGAACGGAGAATGGGTGGAAACCGAGCCACACGAAATACATAAGCCTTTGAATTATCCGAATATCGGAGCCAAAGAATCGTATGTGATTTATCATGAAGAATTGGAGTCTCTTGTTAAGAACTTTCCATCGTTAAATCGCGCCCGTTTCTGGATGACCTTCGGGCAGGAATATCTGACTCACCTGAGAGTTATTCAGAACATCGGTATGGCACGTATCGATCCCATTATATATAATGGAGTAGAAATCGTTCCCATTCAATTTTTGAAAGCAGTGTTGCCTGATCCGGGCGAACTGGGAGAAAACTATACCGGAGAAACATCTATCGGTTGTCGCATAAAAGGTATTAAAGACGGAAAAGAAAGAACATATTATGTATATAACAACTGTTCGCATGAGGCCGCTTATAAAGAAACTGGAGCTCAAGGGGTAAGTTATACAACAGGTGTACCTGCTACTATAGGAGCTATTATGTTTATGAAAGGGCTCTGGAGAAAACCCGGAGTATATAATGTCGAAGAATTTAATCCCGATCCGTTTATGGATGAATTAAACAAGCAAGGATTACCTTGGCATGAATTGTTCGATATTGATCTGGAAATGTGAGATTTTGTCAATCTTTGATCATTATAAAAAGAAGTCCGGCTAATTTCCGGACTTCTTTAGTTTATAGTACAGGATATTTTTCTTGTTTATCCTTTTGTTTCGAGATATACAACATGTGTTTGTAAGTACTCTTCTAATCCGTGTTTTCCATCAGCGCCACCGATACCCGATTTACGGCATCCTGCATGGAATCCTTGCATCGCTTCGAAATTTTCACGATTGATGTAAGTCTCTCCGAATTTCAGAGCTCTCACTAACTTGAAAGCTGTATCCAGGTTTTGAGTATAAACGGATGATGTCAATCCGAATTCCGAATCGTTAGCCATTGCAATAGCATCATCTATATCTGTAAATTCAACAATCGGTAATACCGGTCCGAATGTTTCTTCCTGAATAATGTCCATTTTATTAGTGACATTATCCAAGACAGTAGGTTCGAAGAAGTACCCTTTTGTACCGATACGTTTTCCTCCGCATACAAGGCGTGCTCCTTGTTTTACGGCTTTGTCTACTTTTTCCAGAACGGATCTTAGAGCATTAGCCTCAACCAGTGGTCCCATATCAAGGTCTGCTACCTGATTAGGATCACCTACTTTAACGGCTTTCATTCCCGCAACAAGTTTGTCCATGAATTTATCTTTGATGGATGAATGTACATATACACGTTCTGCGCAGTTACATACCTGACCTGTGTTAATGACTCTTGAGGCGATAATGCACTTAACTGCAAGGTCGATATCTGCATCGGGCATCACTATCGCAGGAGCTTTTCCTCCTAATTCCAAAGATACTTTGGTAACATTCGCCGCCGCTGCTGCCATTGTTTGTTGTCCGGCAGATACACTTCCCGTAAGGCTTACCATCGCTACCTTGGGATTGGCTGCTAATTCGTTTCCAATTACAGAACCACGCCCGTTCACAAGGTTAAATACTCCTTTCGGTAAACCAACCTCTTCTACTATCTGAGCAAAAATATAAGCGTTGATAGGTGTTTGTTGGCTTGGTTTGACAACGATCGTATTTCCAGTAACTAATGCAGGTGCCGCTTTGCGGGCAATCAGGAAAAATGGAAAATTCCAGGGGAGTATTCCGGTTGTAACACCCAGCGGTTTTTTGAATAAAAAGATGTTTTCATTAGGACGGTCGCTCTGTATGATTTCTCCTTCGTATCGGCGAGCCCATCCAGACATATATTCAAGATAGTCGGCGGTGAAAAGTGTTTCTACATTTGCCAAAGCTTGAGTCTTACCTCCTTCTTTTACTATTGTATCGGTTATTTCTTTTTCTCTTTTTCTTATTCCGGCTGCTATCTTTATGAGATACGAGGCTCGTTCTACAGCAGGGATTTTCTCCCATGCATTTTGTGCAGCCTCTGCTGAATCAATTGCTTTTTTTGCATCTTCTACAGTGCCGTCAGGCATTTTGGCGATCACTTCTTCGGTAGAGGGGTTAAGGACATCTATCCATTTTCCGGAAGTATTATCGATGAATTTTCCATCGATAAACATTTTTAATTCTTTCATGGCGTTTTTCTTATTTAAAGATTATAGTTCTATATAAAGTTCTTAATTTTAAGGTGTCAGACCTGCTGCTTAGCTTTAGGTGCTGTATATTTGACCTTTCTCAAAATTAAGAAAAAATACCGATATCTATAATCTTTATGAAAGCCTGAAAGGTATAAATAAAATTAAAAAGTCAGTTTGTCCCCTGTTAATACCGGAACATCCTCTTTTTTTGCTTTACGGGAATACATGATTATGTACAAAATTCCTGTTAGTGATATAGCTAATAATAAGTGTACACCTGCTCCGGCATTGGATAATTTGAATATTTTGGAAGATAGGAAGTAGTAATACATATACAAAGAAACTACTATGCCGAAAGTACATGTAAGGAATAGAAAGATACGGGCAATTCGTTTTTTTAGATTGTAGAAAAATAGTATCGAGATAATACCAAGTAAGGGAACGATATATATGAATTTTGCCAAATGAGGAGAATCTTTTTTTGCGAAGAATAAGATCGCATTTGATACATTAGTTGACTTACGGTATAAATCGGGCAAGCCCCATCCTGAAACGTTCAGTACTTTTCCCAGATGAATCCAGTTAAGGGAAAAAGCAATCAGTATAACTAAAATAATAACGGTTTCGAAACGGAAAAGAGCGTATAATTTGGGCTTCATTTTGACTAAATTTTATCTATGCAAATGTAGAGAACGTATTGAGATTCCCAAAGAAAAAAATCAGTAGTTTTTAAAAATTTTTCTAGGCCGATTTGAGAGGGTAGTATTCGTTATAAAAATGAAAATAAATCTACGGACTATTACGATTCTGATACAAGGTTTATATATTCGTGTAAAAAAGTGTACTTTTGTAAAAATGAAAGAAATATTATGATACAATCAATGACCGGGTTCGGTAAGGCAACATTGGAGTTGTCGACAAAGAAGATAACCATCGAAGTAAAATCGTTGAATAGTAAGCAGATGGATTTATCTGCACGTATTCCTAGCGTTTATAAAGAGCAGGAATTAAATATACGCGGCTTGATTGGTCGTCGTCTGGAAAGAGGGAAAGTTGATTTCGCAATCTATGTCGAAAATACAGGAAAAGAGACTACTTCTCAGATAAACCAGAATGTATTGGAATCGTATTATAACCAAATAAAAGAATCTTCTGAAAAATTAGGTGTTGATGTGCCTGCTGATTGGTTTCAGGTACTTCTTCGTATGCCGGATGTTTTGAAATATGAGGCTCAGGAAGCTGATGAAGAAGAATGGAGTAAAGTCTTGGAAACTATAAATAAGGCAATAGATCAATTAATAGAATTCAGAAGGCAGGAAGGAGCTATGCTCGAAAAGCTTTTTACTGAAAAGATATCTAATATTACGACTTTGCAGTCAGATGTAGAGCCTTATGAAACTGAGCGCGTAGAAAAAGTAAAGAGTCGTATTATAGAAGCTCTCGAAAAAATAGAGAAGTTTGATTATGATAAAAATCGTTTCGAACAGGAAATGATCTATTATATTGAAAAGCTAGATATCAACGAAGAAAAGAATCGATTGACAAATCACCTGAAATATTTTCTTGAAACAATGAAAAGCGCAAGCGGACAAGGAAAGAAACTTGGTTTCATAGCTCAGGAAATGGGACGGGAGATTAATACTATGGGTTCGAAGTCTAATCATGCCCAGATGCAGCAGATTGTTGTACAGATGAAAGACGAATTGGAACAGATTAAAGAGCAGGTATTAAACGTGTTATGATCTGACTGATCGTTTTCGTTTGTTAACTATATAGATTAAGGTGATAAAGAATGGGGAAACTCGTCATATTTTCTGCTCCGTCGGGAGCAGGAAAATCCACAATAGTAAATTATTTGTTAGATCAGCATCTAGATCTTAAATTTTCCATATCTGCAACAAGCCGTCCTCCGAGAGGAACGGAACGGAATGGGGTAGAGTATTATTTTTTGGCTCCCGATGAGTTCAGACAAAAAGTAGATAATGGAGAATTTCTAGAATATGAGGAGGTTTATAAAGACCGGTATTATGGAACGCTGAAAAGCGAAGTTCAGCGTATTCTGGATAATGGGAATAATGTGATTTTCGATGTTGATGTTGTTGGAGGATGTAATATTAAGGATTATTACGGAAAGCAGGCTCTGGCTGTATTTATAAAGCCGCCCTCGATAGAAGAATTAAGGCAACGGCTGATAAAACGAGGCACAGACAACGATGAGGTGATTAATGACCGGGTATCTAAAGCTGAATATGAGCTTACTTTTGCCTCTAAGTTTGATGTTGTTATTCATAATGAGGATTTAGAGAAAGCAAAGGCTGAAGCATTATCTGTAATTCAAGAATTTTTAAGCCAATGAAGATAGGCATCTTTTCCGGATCTTTTAATCCTATTCATGTAGGACATTTAATTCTGGCAAACTATATAACAGAGTTTACGGAAATTGATGAAATTTGGTTCTTGGTAACACCGCAGAATCCATTGAAGGAGAATGCTGAATTGATTAATGAGGATTTAAGGCTTGAAATGACTCGATTGGCATTAGAATCTTATCCGCAGTTTAAGTGTTCAGACTTCGAATTTAAATTGCCGCGTCCTTCGTATACAGTAAATACTTTGGACGCTCTGAATGAAAAATATCCGGAACATCAATTCTCTCTGATAATAGGAGCTGATAACTGGGATACATTTCATCAATGGAAAGATTATAAATTGATACTCGACAAGTATCATATATATGTATATCCCCGGCTGGATGCCAAATTAACTATTGCTAAGGGATTGAGAAGCAGTGTCGAGGCTCTCGAATCACCGATTATTGAAATATCGTCTACGTTTATCAGGGATAGTATTGCCGAAGGTAAAAATATGAAAGCTTTTCTTTCCGAATCGGTCTATAATTATATCGAAGAAAAGAATTTGTATCGATAAATTGGGTAGTGAACAATTGTTTGCTGCATAAAATATAAAAATACAATGGACTATAATACAGCTTTGTCTGACGACTTGGTTGTCCGTCGCAGACGTTTGCAAAAAGAGATGCAGAAGAGTGGTATTGATGCTTGTATATTGACTACAAGCGTCAATGTCTTTTATATGGTGGGAGGTGTTTATAACGGATATTATTATCTTCCTGCATCAGGTGAGCCTACTCACTTTATTAAAAGGACGATTGATTTTCATCTGGACAATGTTATACATATTCGTAAGCCCGAGCAAATTGTCGAAGAATTACGAAAGGCGGGAATAAATGTTCCGTCTAAAATTTTGCTCGAAGTGGATGCTTTGTCATTTACGGATGCCAACAGATTGATCTCTTCTTTGAATTTAAACCTTCCGGATATTTCTAATGCATCTGTGTTGCTTAGAAAATTACGGTCTGTTAAATCGGAATTTGAATTACAGCAGGTGCGTCTTTGTGCTGCCCGCCATGTGGAAGTTTATGAGCAAATCCCTTCGATATATAAAGAAGGAATGACAGACTTGGATTTACAGTTCGCAATAGAATTTCTCATGCGCAAGCATGGGTCTTTAGGTATTTTCCGCAGCTATGGTGCTAATATGGATATCTATATGGGAAGTTTGCTGGTCGGAGAAAATGCAGAAAGCCCTTCGCCTTTCGATTTTGCTTTAGGAGGAAAAGGCGGTAGTCCTATATTACCATTAGGGGCATGTGGCGAAAAAATAAAACACGGAGATACAATTATGGTAGACATGGCAGGAAACTATTCGCCTTGGATGACGGATATGACTCGTGTTTTTTCTGTCGGAAAAATTTCTGATCTGGCATATAAAGCACATGCGGTATCCTGTGAAATACATCAGCATATAATATCCGTGGCAAAAAACGGAACGGCATGTGCCGATTTGTACAATATGGCTCTTGAAATCGTTTCAAGAAATGGATTAAGTGATTATTTCATGGGTACAAAACAGCAGGCCAAATTTATAGGTCATGGGGTCGGTTTGGAAATAAATGAACCGCCTGTGTTAGCTCCACGTTCAAAAGAACTCTTGCTGACTAATACTGTTTTTGCTTTGGAACCCAAATTTGTGATTCCCGAAGTTGGAGCTGTTGGGTATGAGAACACATATCTGGTAAAAGACGATGGGTTGGAAAACCTGACTGTTTTTGATGAAAATATTATAGACTTATGCTGAACCGTGCTGTATCAAAAACAATTAATATAAAAGGAGAGTTATTCAATTTATCTCATCCTGTAGTGATGGGTATTCTGAATGTAACTCCCGACTCTTTTTATTCGGGTAGCCGTAAAACTGAAGTATCTGATGCCCTAAAACGAGTGGAGGAGTGTGTTTCGCAAGGTGCCGATATTATAGATATTGGGGCTCAATCGACTCGTCCTACTTCTGAATTTTTGTCGGCGGAAGAGGAAATCAGGCGGCTGAAACCGGTATTGTCGGCAATTAATAAAGAATTTCCGGATGTGATTCTTTCCATAGATACTTTTTATGCCGATGTTGCCCGCTTTTCAGTACAGGAGCATGGCATAGATATTATAAATGATATATCTGGCGGAGAACTGGATTCCCGGATGTTCGAGACTGTTGCAGACCTCAATGTGCCTTATATTTTGATGCATATGAAGGGTACGCCCCAAAATATGCAACAACAGACCGATTACGGCGATCTGCTGGAAGATATCGTTTTATATCTTTCAGAAAAGGTGCGTAGATTACACCTTTTGGGAGTGAACGACATTATACTCGATCCTGGTTTTGGATTTGCTAAAGATGTAAAACAAAACTATGAATTGATGCGTAGTTTGAGCTTCTTCAAAAATTTTGAATTACCTTTGTTAGTAGGCATATCCCGCAAATCGATGATTACCCGATTGTTTGATATTCCTGCATCAGAGGCTCTTAATGGTACAACTGTATTGAATACCTATGCTCTGTTGAACGGTGCGGATATTTTGAGAGTGCATGATGTGAAAGAAGCGGTTGAGGCGGTAAAGATCGTTGCGGCATTAACTGAATAAGGCTGAACCCTAAAAATCTTCTGTTTTGGAAAATTTCGGAATAAAAGACATAATTGACATTCTGCTGGTTGCATCTATTATGTATCAGCTGTATTATCTGGTGAAAAAATCAGGTACCACAACTATATTCAAAGGAATATTCGCTTTTCTGATATTATGGATTGTAGTTACCCATGTATTTCAGATGAGACTGTTAGGTGCTATTCTCAGTCAGTTTGTGAGTATTGGTATGTTTGTTATCATTATTCTGTTTCAGGATGAGATACGGCGTTTCTTAATGTCTCTGGGTTCTAATAACACATTCAGGGTGTTGGCTAAATTCTTTGGCGCAAAAAGCGAAAACAATGTGACCAATACGGTGATAACTCCTATGGTGCTGGCCTGTATGAATATGGCGAAAACTTATACCGGAGCTCTTATTGTAATTGAAGGTGAAATGTCGTTGGGGCATTATGTTCAAACCGGAGAAGTATTGAATGCTGATGTAAGTACACGGCTTATTGAGAATATTTTCTTTAAAAACAGTCCGTTGCATGATGGAGCTATGATCATTTCGAATGAAAAGATAAAAGCTGCGGGATGTATTTTGCCTGTATCGCAAAATCCGAATATACCGAAACAGTTTGGATTGAGGCATCGTGCCGGATTGGGTATAAGTCAGGAAACTGATGCCCATGTGATTATTGTTTCAGAGGAACGGGGGCGTATATCTTATATGAGCGGAGGTCATATCCATCCGAATATTACAGCCGAAAAGTTACAGGAGCTGCTTAGCGAACCATTAATAAAAAAGAATGAAAAAACCGATAAAAAGCGTAAATGATATATGTATGCTTATTAAGGTTGCTTCCTGTGAATGAAATAAATGATAAATTTGTAATTATACATGTGCTAACATATAAATAAGGGTCTGCGACCCCGGAATATAAACTAAAGGTGAAGAGTATGAAAAAATATATTGTCTTATCATGTTCGTTTGTTTTAATCTGTTTTATGGGATTCTTTTTCTTGTCAACATCTGAAAAAAGCGTTGAGGAACAGAAAAATCCCAAGGTATTATCAATGACAACCTCGATAGAAATTCCTGATAAAGTAAAATTTGCAGGAGAAGATATACAATTGGAAAGATATGATCTTTACGAACGTTTCGATCGTGAACTGAATAGCTTTGCATATCTTCATTCTACAACAATGTTATTGATAAAAAGAGCAAACCGCTTATTTCCGATAATAGTTCCTATACTCAAGGAAAATGGTATTCCAGAAGATTTTAAGTATCTGGCAGTTATAGAAAGTATGCTTGATACCAGAGCCATATCATCGGCGAAAGCGGCCGGTTTATGGCAATTGATGCCTGCTACCGGTACTCAGTTCGGGTTGGAGGTGACCCCTGAAGTAGACGAGCGTTATTCGGTCGAAAAGGCTACAAGAGCCGCTTGTAAATACTTGAAGAGTGCTTATAATAAATACAATAGCTGGTCTAGCGTAGCTATATCATATAATGCGGGTATGGGACGTGTAAGCGGAGAATTAGAAAAGCAACAGGCAGAGGACGGTGTTGACCTGTGGCTGGTCGAAGAATCTTCTCGTTATTATTTCAGGATGCTCGCAATAAAAACGATTTTCGAAGCTCCTTATAAGTACGGATTTGTAATTACTTCCGATCAATTGTATAAACCGTTTAACTTTAAGGCTATAGAGGTTTCGGAAAGTATTCCCGATCTGGCATCTTTCGCAAAAGAAAACGGAATTAGTTATGCTCAATTAAAGGATTTCAATTTGTGGTTAAGAGATCGTAAATTAACTATTACAGCAAAAAGTCAGAGTTCATATACTATTCTGATTCCGACACAGGAATCGTTGTATTACAAAAAAGGTGAAAAGATTGAAGTGTATGATAAAAAATGGATTGCCGACTAAAAGGCAATCGCAAAAATAAGTAGAAGTAAGTGTTTACTTACAGAATAATAAACAGGTCTGAGACCTTGATCAAAAAAAGTTAGGTTAAAATATAGAATGGACCAGAAGGTTGAAGAAACTGAAAAAATTGAAGTGTACGGAGCCCGTGTACACAATTTGAAAGATATAGATGTAGAAATACCTCGTAATTCGTTGGTGGTGATTACGGGATTGAGCGGAAGCGGAAAGTCTTCTTTGGCATTTGATACTATCTTTGCCGAAGGACAGAGGCGTTATATAGAAACATTTTCAGCATATGCCCGTAACTTTTTGGGAGGAATGGAGCGTCCTGATGTAGATAAAATAACAGGCCTCAGTCCTGTTATTTCTATTGAACAGAAGACCGTAAACCGTAACCCTCGCTCGACTGTCGGAACTACTACCGAGATATACGACTTTCTTCGTTTGCTGTATGCACGCGCAGGAGATGCTTATTCGTATCTTACCGGAGAGAAAATGGTAAAGTACACCGAACAGCAGATTCTCGATCTGATTCTGACTCGTTATCTGGGTAAAAAGATATATATATTAGCACCTGTTGTACGTAATCGTAAAGGGCATTACAAAGAGTTATTCGAGCAGATACGAAAAAAGGGATACCTTAATGTACGGGTAGACGGCGAAATAAGGGAAATACTTCCCGGTATGAGGGTCGATCGTTACAAAAACCACAGCATAGAAATCCTTGTGGATAAAATGGCTGTTTCCAACAAATTTGCTGATCAGTTGAGAAACAGTGTTAAAGTGGGAATGAAACAAGGTGACGGGCTCATTATGATACAAGATGTCGAAAGTGGTGATGTGCGGCATTACAGCAGCCAGCTGATGTGTCCGAGTACAGGACTTTCGTATGGAGAACCTGCTCCTCATAATTTTTCCTTTAATTCTCCTTATGGTGCTTGTCCTAAATGTAAGGGTTTGGGAGAAGTCAACCAAATCGATATGGATAAGATTGTGCCGAAACCCGAAGTCAGCATCTATTCGGGAGGAATAGCCCCTTTAGGCAAATATAAAAATTCGCTGTTCTTCTGGCAGATAGAAGCCATTTGCCAAAAGTATGATGTGACAATCAAAACCCCTATAAAAGATATTCCGCAGGATGCTCTGGACGAAATTATGTTCGGAACAGACGAAAAACTACAGATTAAAAATGATACTTTAGGTACATCCTCTTATACAGTAGCATTCGAAGGTGTAGCCAAATATATTACCATGCAGCAGGATAGTGATGCCTCTGCAACAGCTCAGAAATGGGCAAACCAATTTATAAAGACATCGCTTTGCCCCGAGTGTAAAGGACAGCGGTTGAATATCGAAGCTCTTAACTACCGCATAAATGATAAAAATATAGCGGAACTGGCAGCAATGGATATTCAGCAGCTATACGATTGGGTTCAGACTATGGATGAACACATTTCTGAGAAACAGCGTCATATAGCAGCAGAGGTTAAGAAAGAAATTTTATCCAGATTATCGTTCCTTCTTGATGTAGGATTGAGCTATCTGTCACTAAACAGGGCTTCGGCTACACTCTCGGGAGGAGAGAGTCAGCGTATACGTCTTGCCACTCAGATAGGTTCTCAGTTGGTTAATGTGTTGTATATTCTAGATGAGCCCAGTATAGGGTTGCATCAGAGAGATAATGTTCGGTTAATCAATTCATTGAAAAAATTACGCGATACAGGCAACTCTGTTGTTGTGGTGGAGCATGATAAAGATATGATGCTCGAAGCCGACTATGTTGTTGATATGGGCCCTTTTGCCGGGAGGAGAGGCGGAGAGGTTGTTTTTGCGGGAACCCCAGCCGCAATGCTAAAGGCGAACACCCTTACTTCGGATTATCTGAATGGTCGAAAAGAGATAGAGATTCCAGCGGTTAGAAGAGAAAGTAATGGTCATCTCCTTGAATTGAAGGGAGCAACCGGAAATAACTTGAAATCGGTTGATGTTTCAATACCTTTAGGTACTCTTACGTGCATCACGGGGGTATCGGGCAGTGGTAAATCCAGTTTAATAAACGGAACATTATTGCCGATACTAAGTCAGCATTTTTACAGATCGTTAAAAGATCCACTTCCTTACAAATCGATTGATGGAATAGAGCATATTGATAAAGTAATCAGTGTCGATCAGTCTCCTATCGGCCGTACTCCACGATCCAATCCAGCAACATATACGGGCGTATTTTCTGATATTCGCAATTTATTTGTGAACCTGCCTGAAGCGAAAATCCGAGGTTACAAGCCGGGACGTTTTTCTTTCAATCTCAAGGGCGGACGATGTGAAACTTGTGGTGGAAACGGTTATAAAACTATAGAGATGAATTTTCTGCCCGATGTATTTGTTCCTTGCGAAGATTGTCATGGTAAACGATATAATCGAGAGACTTTGGAAGTACGTTTCAAAGGTAAGTCTATAGCGGATGTTCTTGATATGACAATTAATGCTGCTGTAGAGTTTTTTGAAAATACACCTAACATTCTGCATAAGATAAAAGTCTTGCAGGAAGTAGGGCTCGGCTATATTAAGTTGGGGCAGCCTTCGACCACATTATCCGGAGGAGAGTCACAGCGTATAAAACTGGCTACTGAACTTGCCCGTACTGAGACCGGTAATACCATGTATATTTTGGATGAACCGACAACAGGGCTGCACTTCGAAGATATAAGAGTATTGTTGGGTGTGCTTAATCAGTTGGTAGAGAGAGGAAATACCGTGATTGTTATCGAACACAATCTGGATATTATAAAGTGTGCAGATTATATAATAGATATGGGACCCGAAGGTGGTTCTGGCGGAGGTCAATTGTTGATACAAGGGAAACCTGAAGAAATTATTACTAAAAATATAGGAATAACGTCACAATTTCTAAAAAGTGAGTTAAAAAAGTGAAAAAAGAGAGATTTTCTTGATGAATTAAAAAAACAGTATTAAATTTGCCCGTATAAAAAAAAGAGAAAACATTGATATAATAATTAGACTTTAAAATAATTGTTATTCAATTTAAAGATATATAAGAAACACTGAGTTGGTTCCTGATTTTATATCAGACCACAATCAACTCTATTGTGTAGTTTTGTAAAGTTTGTGTTAAGAAGGAGAGTCTGCGAAGTGATTTCGCGGACTTTCTATTTTTTTGATTTTATCTATATTTAAGAGACTGGAAATGGGGTAGGGTGCTCCTATTTTTTCTATCTTCGTACTTAGTAACCGTCAGGAATTTATTCGTTTCCTCAGTTGCATTCGAGCTTTCCAAAATAACAAAAGGTCTGAGACCTTAAAACTCAATTTCAAATAACGGATTATGAGAAAAGTAACAAAAGAAGAGGCTTTGATTTATCATTCGAAAGGTAAACCCGGAAAGATAGAGGTGGTTCCGACCAAACCATACAGTACACAAACCGATCTGGCTCTGGCATATTCTCCCGGAGTGGCTGAACCTTGTCTCGAGATAGAGAAGAATCCCGAAACAGCATACGATTATACAGTTAAAGGCAACTTGGTTGCTGTGATCTCCAATGGTACAGCCGTGTTAGGTTTAGGAGACATTGGTGCTTTGGCCGGAAAACCTGTAATGGAAGGAAAGGGTCTCCTGTTTAAGATTTTTGCCGGAATTGATGTTTTTGATATTGAAGTTGATGAGAAAGATCCTGATAAGTTTATTCAAACCATAAAAGCTATATCTCCCACATTTGGAGGAATAAATCTGGAGGATATAAAAGCTCCTGAATGTTTCGAAATAGAACGCCGCCTGAAAGAGGAACTGGATATTCCTGTTATGCACGACGATCAGCATGGTACAGCAATTATATCGTCAGCAGCTTTGTTAAATGCTTTGTGTATAGTTGGTAAAAATATAGAAGAAGTACAAGTTGTTGTAAATGGTGCAGGGGCTTCAGCTGTAGCTTGTACTAAGTTGTATATGAGCTTGGGGGTAAGGAAAGAAAATGTAGTGATGTGCGATAGTAAAGGTGTTATCTCTACAAAAAGATCAGACCTGAATGAACAAAAAAAGTTTTTTGCGACGGATAAACCCCTTGCGACTCTTGCTGATGCTCTGAAAAATGCTGATGTCTTTTTAGGGCTTTCGGTAAAAGGTGTTGTTACTCCTGATATGCTGAAATCTATGAACAGCAACCCGATTGTATTTGCTTTGGCTAACCCCGATCCCGAAATCAGTTATGAGGATGCAATGCAGGCTCGTGAAGATGTTATTTTTGCAACGGGACGTTCCGATTATCCCAATCAGGTGAATAATGTATTAGGTTTTCCTTATATATTCAGAGGTGCTTTAGATGTAAGAGCTAAAGGTATTAATGAAGAAATGAAACTGGCTGCTGTACGTGCGCTCGCTGATCTGGCGAAAGAGCCGGTATTGGATGTCGTGAATGCAGCTTATGGCTTACAACGGACAACTTTCGGGCGGGACTATATTATACCAAAACCTCTTGATCCGAGATTGCTGACAAGTGTTTCTATGGCTGTGGCTAAGGCTGCGATGGATTCCGGAGTGGCTCGCAGACCTATAACCGATTGGGCTGTTTATGAAAATCGGTTGACAGAGATGATGGGTTACAGTAATAAGATGGTACGGCAACTTACATCTTTGGCTAAGAAGCATGTAAAACGTATTGTTTTTTGCGAAGGCAACCATATCAACATGATAAAATCGGCAGTTATTTGTGCTCATGACGGAATTTGTCATCCAATATTGATCGGTAACCCCGAACGTATTCTGAATATAGCAAAAGAACATGATCTGAATCTGGAGGGTATTGAAATTGTGAACCACAGAGCGATAAGTGAAGATAAGAGACGAGAGGATTATGCTGCTATATTATCTCATAAGCGCGAAAGACAGGGGGTTACTCATCTCGAAGCATTTGAGAAGATGAATGATCGTAACTATTTTGGAATGATGATGGTAGAAACCGGAGATGCAGATTCTCTTATAACCGGAGTTTACAGTCATTATCAGGATTTTGCTCAGAAAGCAATTGAAGTAATTGGTTTACGTCCTGGAACAAATCACTTTGGAGCCATGCACATTGTGCAAACAAAAAAGGGGACTTTCTTTCTGGCAGATACTCTCATTAATAGATGGCCGGATACAGATGCATTGATTGATATTGCTAAATTAACCAATTATGCAGTGAAGTTTTTTAATCACGATCCTGTCATGGCAATGCTGTCTTTCTCTAATTTTGGTGCAGATAACAATGGAAGTCCTCAGAGTATTGCGGATGCTGTTCGTTATATACATGCAAATCATCCCGAAATTGCGATTGATGGAGAAATGCAAGTGAATTTTGCTCTAAGAAAAGAACTTAGAGATGAGATGTTCCCATTCAATAAGATAAAAGGCAAAGATGTGAATACTCTCATTTTTCCGAATTTGAGTTCTGCTAATATAATAAGCCGTTTGTTAGTTGATCTGGGAATTTCCGGAGAAACAATAGGCCCTATTCAAATGGGGTTGAACAAACCGTTGCATTTTACCGATATTGAGAGCTCTGTGCGTGATATTGTAAACTTGGCTACGGTTGCGGCAGTGGATGCTATTGTCTATGAAAGTAAAATGAAAAAGCAGCAATGATAATAGTAAGTATTATCTTTGTCGCTTTAATCGGAGAAATTACTCTTTAATAACTATAAAATGAAAAAACTATTTATTCTATTATTACCGTTTGTATTTGTGGCATGTAGCAAAGGGCCTGAAAGTGCAGCTAAAGGATTTACTGAAGGAATGGCTAAAGGAGACTTTACTGAAGCTAAGAAATATACGACACCTCAGACCGGAGCATTACTAGATATGGTTAGCAGTATGGGAGGAGCCGATAAAATGCCGACAACTCCTGATTACAAGTTCGAAATGGTAAAAGACTCTATCGAAGGAGACAGCATCGCCTGGGTTACTTATAAAACACCTAAAGGTGATGAAGATGTCCTAAACTTAGTTAAACAAGATGGTGAGTGGAAAGTATCGATGGGTAAATAACCTGTTTGTTGTACTTTTTTTAATCTGTATATCGAGTTGCTCTTCTTCTCCAACTCAAAAAAACGGAGTTGAAGAACGTGAGGTGTTACTGCTCGAAAACGGAGATATAATATACCGGCATGGAAATGGTTTCTTCTCGGGGTATTTCAAGAATACATCTCAGAAAGAACAGCTATATTCTCATGCCGGTATAGTTTCTGTTTCCGGTGATAGTATATTTGTCATTCATTCTGAGGCTAGTGAATTCACCGGTATAGGCGGGGTGAAAAAGGAAAGTTTACAGTTCTTTCTGAAAGATATTACTACTTGGGGTGTATATCGCCTCGATACAATTAAAGAGGTCAGAGACAGTATTGTTATTACAGCACTAAAATATTTGTCAGATAATAGACAGTTTGACTTTGATTTCAATAGTGATGATGATTCTAAAATCTACTGTACGGAATTAATCGCCTTGTCTATTAATAAGGTTATGCACAGAAATATTATTGAAGCGAATGGACATTTGGGCAAGAAAGTCTATTTTGCTGTAGATGATACTTATATGATTCCTCAAATGAGGAATATTATCCAGCATCACGAAGATAATTTAAACAGCAGGTAAACTCATGCCTGTTATTTTTCGGTATAAATCCAGCGCATAAACATCAGTCATACCCGAAATATAGTCTAGTATAGCAAGTGTTTTAATATATAGTGATTTATCGTGAACCTCATATTGTTCGGGAACACGTCTGAGCAGTAATTGAGAATATGCCTTATCTGGATTCAGGATAGCATCCATCAGAGCGTCTAAAAGTATTCCTATGATCCGATGTCCGGCAAGTTCTATGTCCAAAACATCCTTAGCCCGGTATATATATTTGATGCTGTATTCTGTGCAGGTTTTATAAGCCGTAGAGGGTAAATCTGAAATATACTTGATTAAAGAACCGCTAAAACGACCTTCCAATATTGTTTCTTCATTGTTGATAAAGACCTGTGCACATTCATTAACAAGTAGTCCTATGACATTTGATCTTAGGTATGCCAATTGCTCATTTACATCATTTACGTGCTCCATAACCTTCTTCATCTTCTCCTGTTTTTCAGAAGGGAAGAAGTTCATGAATAGTTCAATGGTTTTTTCGGTTGTAAGTATATGCAGTTTATGAGCATCCTCTATGTCCATGATTTTATAGCAGATATCATCGGCGGCTTCGACCAGATATACCAATGGATAACGAGCCAGTTTCAGCGGCTGTTCCTGCAAAATCGGAATTCCCAATTCTTCGGCAATCTGTTTTACGGCATTTTCTTCAGACTGAAAGAAGCCGAATTTACCTTTGTTATGAGCTAATTCCGATGAGAACGGATATTTGATGATGGATGCCAGCATGGAGTACGTCATAGCAAAGCCTCCTTTTCGCCTGCCTACAAACTGATGAATCAGTAACCGTATGGAATTGGCGTTACCATCGAAGTTTGTAAAATCTTCCCAACGCCCTTCTTCTTTGATTATATCATGATATAAAGGACGTCCTTTTCCTTCAGAGAAATACGTCGCAATGGCTTTTTCACCGGAATGACCGAATGGAGGATTACCTAAATCATGAGCAAGACATGCTGCGGCAACGATGGATCCTAATTCGTCAAAAGCAGCATCCGATTCGGGATACTTTTTGTTGAGTGCTTTGGATACGATTAAACTGATTGATCGTCCGACAGTCGAAACCTCGAGACTATGTGTGAGTCTATTGTGTACAAATACACTTCCCGGAAGGGGAAATACCTGAGTTTTATTTTGCAGTCGTCTGAATGGAGATGAAAAGATAAGCCTGTCATAATCTCTCTGAAAATCAGAACGATCGTGCTGCCTGTCGTCATGGTATTCTTCCATGCCGAATCTCTTTGAAGATAATAGTTTATGCCACTCCATATTTTATCAAAGATAATCTTTATAATACAGAAAAGATTCAGTTCTTTCAGAAAATAAGGTCAAAGAATATCGCTTTGACCTTATCATATATAACTGATTTATCTCTTTATCTGTCTTGTTTCAGTCTGTCTGCCATTGCTTTACCGAGCTTGATACAGCCTTCATATGTTGGAATATTCATGGCTTGTTTCATTTCAACCGGTTCGCCTATAATTTCGAAATTCGTTGTTTCCGCAAATTTAGCAATGCGTTTAACTGCTGCTCCTGCCCACGTAAATGAACCAAAATAAGAAAGGTAACGGTTTTTCATATCCCGTTCTTCTATCTTTTCCAGTATAGCACTTATTTCCGGGAACAGGCGGTTGTTGTATGTCGGTGATCCGATAATTAAACCCTTGTATTTGAATATATCACGGATGATATAAGAATGAGCGCGCTTGGATGCATTATGCATTACAATCTCTTTAATGCCTTGCTGAGCAAGTTCGTGAGCTATTGTTTCGGCCATCTGCTCTGTATTTCCGTACATACTGCCATATACAATAACAACACCTTCGTCTCCTTCGTATTTACTTAGTTTGTCATAAATAGAAATAACCTTTTGTATTTGCTCCGGCATTGTCCATACAGGACCGTGTGTAGAACAGATGTAATCTATTTGCAAACCACTCAGTTTTTCAAGGGCTTTCTGAACGGGAGATCCGAATTTACCAACAACATTTGAATAGTAGCGAATCATTTCGTCATAATAGCGTTCAGCATGTAATTGTTGGTCAACAACGCCTCCGTCTAATGTGCCGAAAGTACCGAAAGCATCCCCCGAAAAGATGATCTTATCAGTCGAATCGTAAGTCATCATGGTTTCAGGCCAGTGAACCATCGGAGTAAGGTAAAATACCAGATTATGTTTGCCTAAAGCAAGTTCTTCTTTGTCGGCTATGATTTTAATACCTTCTGTAATACCGTAAAATCCGGTAATCATATCGGCCGTTCTTTTATTGCCGACAATCTCTACATTCGGATATTTAGATCTGAGTAAGCCTAACGATCCCGAATGGTCGGGTTCCATATGGTTTATAATCAGATAATCTAAAGCTCTCCCGTTCAGTGCAGATTCTAATTTCTGAAAAAATACATCAGAATAACAGATATCCACAGTATCAAACAGAGCGGTCTTTTCATCTACTATTAAGTATGAATTGTAAGATACTCCTTTAGGAAGAGGCCATAGGTTTTCAAATAATGCTTTTGTCCTGTCATTTACACCAATATAGTAAAGATCTTCTTTTATTTGAATAGGTTTTAACATAATACTGTTATATGTAAAAGTAAGAATTTATAATGTATTCTAAAGTTATAGCGATCAAATTGTATATGAATTTACCATAGCGGTAAACGGATCTGAGATCCGGTGTTATTTTTGAGTGCTTTGTTTATTCGTCTTCAAAGAGTTGTATATGAGGCATACTCCCCAGATTATAAACGGTAAGCTAAGCAGCTGTCCCATATTCATCCCGATTGTATCTCTCATTTGTATTTCGAAAGGTTCTTGTACATATTTAATGTATTCGATTAGGAAACGCGAAAAGAAAATTCCTATCAGGGAAATGCCTAGTATCAGCCCTCGTTTTTCTTTGGCATTAGTTTTATAAAACAAGTACATAGTGGCTCCGAATATAATAAGATAGATAAGGGCTTCGTAGAGTTGGGTCGGATGACAAGGTAATTCTCCTGCTCCTCCCATCTCCAGAGGTAAATGCCAATTTCTATCCCTTACGAAATTGAATCCCCATGGCATAGAGGTTGGTCCACCGTAAATTTCCGAATTCATAAGATTACCGATACGTATAAAAGCTGCCCCGATAGCAACACCTACGACTAAGCGATCCAAAACACTTATAGTCATTTCGCGGGTGAGGTATACCATATACACACATAATCCGAGAAGTAGTCCTAAGAATGCGCCTATTGTACTATATCCGCCATCCCATAACATAAATATCTTCAGTGGATTTTGCAGATACACTTCAGGTGCATCGAAGAAACAATAACCCAATCGGACACCTAATAAAAGACCTATAAGACCAAAAATCGAAAACTGCTTCCAGTTGATCTTTTGTCTACTGATAGACTGTGCGTAAAAGCAAACGGCCAAAGTCATTCCGATAGCTCCTCCGTGGCTGGCAAGTCCGCCTTCCCATATTTTAAATAACTCCAAAGGATGAGACAGGTAGTGTACTGGGTCGTAAAATAAACAATGTCCGAGACGAGCCCCGACAATAAGTCCGATAACTACGTATAAGAACAGCCGGTCGAATAATTTTTCCGGTTGTTTTTCATACTCATACATTTTTCGGATGAAATACGATGTACAGAGAATACCTACAGCCCAGCAAAGGCCATACCAACGGATTTCTCGGCCAAATAGATTCACTAGTTCAGGATTAACATCCCAATTGACAAATGCAAGCATATTTTCTTTTCAGTTAATCATTACTACTATTGTTACTCAAATACCAGTGTGGTTTTAAGGGTTGAATCCATCAATAGCTAAAGTTGATTGTTGAAACCTATTCGACCTATTATCAAAAAGCCCTCAATGTTAGGCAAAGATAGCAAAATTATGTAGAATCATTCTGATTAAGAATGATAAATATAGCATTATTGTATTATCCAAAAAGCAGAATAGATTATAAAATAATCAGTAGGTTATGGCTGGAGGGGAACAAAAGGTTACAATCAGAAATGGTAAATGAATTTCGATGGTTCTCCTTGTAATTTGTTTTTTATTAAATGTTTATCGGATATTTTCTTTTGAAAAGGTAACAAAGGTCACATCTTTTATGTTCACTCTTCGAATGGTACTTTTACCTGTTAGATAAGATAGCCTGCTATGTTTTTATTTCTGGCGTATAATTTACGCCTCTACAAAAAGATTCCGAAAAAGGTTACAAAGGTTACAGTGAAATTGCATTTTTTCGGATAATACCTTTTTTTTAAATTTTCCAGCTATTTAAAGATCGTTTTTCTATAGATAAAATAGAAAGAAAAATATCCGCTTAAATAACAACAAAAGCAATCTTTATATGATTGCTTTTGTTGTTATTTCGGTAAATGAAAGTATTTAATGATATATTTTCAAGTTATAATAAGTTTAGGATACCTATACTTGTCAAAGCCATAAATAAGTCTGATTCCTTATTTATACAAACTATTGGCTATGCCTAACTCAAGCCCTCTCAGTTCGGCAAGTCCGCGTAAGCGTCCGATGCATGAGTATCCGGGATTTGTTTTTTTGTTCAGATCATCTATCATTTGATGACCATGATCAGGCCGGAATGGGATCGAAATATGTCTTTTTTGCTGAATTTCAAGAAAGCCTTTCATTACATTGTACATATCAACATTTCCTTCGAGATGATTGGCTTCATAAAAGTTACCTTCTTCATCCCTTTGTGTCGATCTAAGATGTACAAAATTTATGCGGTCTCCGAACTGTAATATCATTTTAGGTAGATCGTTATCAGCTCTTACTCCGAATGATCCCGTACAAAAACATAGACCGTTTGAATCATTGGGTACTGCCTGAACTAATTTGAAAAAATCGCTGGCTGTACTGAGTATGCGTGGCAGTCCTAGTATCGCAAACGGAGGGTCATCAGGATGGATGGCAAGTTTAGCGTTTACTTCATCAGCAACAGGTGCTATTTCGCTAAGGAAGTATATAAGGTTGGAGCGTAGCTTTTCAGCATCTATACCGTTGTATCTGTCCAATTGTCTCTGGAATTCTTCAAGGGTAAAGCTTTCTTCCGCTCCGGGTAATCCTGCTATCATATTACGAACAAGCAGATCCTTTTCGGCTTCGTCCATATTTTCAAATCTAGCTTTCGCCTTAGCTATGTCCTCCTGCGAATAATCTTTTTCGGCATTTGGTCGTTTAAGGATAAATAAGTCGAAAGCTAGAAAAGCTACTCTTTCGAATCGTAAAGCTTTCGAACCATCCGGCATGGTATACGCCAGATCGGTACGAGTCCAATCCAACACCGGCATGAAGTTATAGGTTATAATCATTATACCGCATCGAGCCAGATTGCGGATACTTTGCTTGTAATTTTCGATGAACTCTTTGTAGTTTCCTTCTTGTGTTTTAATATATTCATGTACAGGAATACTTTCGACAACCGACCATATAAGTCCGGCTGCTTCTATTTCAACTTTTCTCTTTTGAATTTCTTCAATAGTCCATACTTCTCCGTTTTTTATATGATGCAGGGCGGTAACAATACCTGTTGCTCCTGCTTGTTTTATATCAAGCAGGCTTACCGGATCGTTAGGCCCGTACCATCTCCATGTTTGTTCGCTTAGTATCATGATTTATTGTTTATTATAGATAAGTTACAGACCGTATTTAAAGACATGTTCTGAAGCAATACTCTGCTCCTTCTGTTATGCTTACAAAGTCAATAAACAGGTCTGATACCTTAAAAGTGTTTAGTGATTACAGTGTTTATATAGTCCATTGTGATAATACAAGTTTAGATAGAGAATGAATCGAATCCTCCGTCAACAACAACAATGGATCCGTTGACGAATGTTGAAGCCTCACTAACCAAATAATGAATAGATCCTAGCAGTTCGTTAGCTTCACCGAAGCGCTTGAATGGAGTATGGGCTACAACCGATTTTGCGCGGTCGGTATAAGATCCATCGGGATTTAGCATCAGATTTTTGTTTTGTTCTGTAATAAAGAATCCCGGAGCCACTGCATTTACCCTGAATTTGTCTCCAAACTTCAGAGAAAGTTCACCTGCCATATATTTAGTGAAATTTGCTACTGCTGATTTGGCTACGCCATATCCCATAACCCTTGTCAGAGGTCGGAATGAAGACATTGAGGCTATGTTGATAATATTGCCTTTGCCTTGTTTAACCATTGCTTTGGCAAATACCAGAGTAGGGATTACTGTTCCGAAAAGATTGAGATCGACAACTTTACGGAAATCATTGATATCTATATCGAAGATTGTTTTATCGGGAGGAATTGTTGCTCCTGGCATATTACCTCCGGCTGCATTGATCAGTACATCTACCTTATTGTATTTTTTGATTATCTGTTCTTTGCAGCATTCAAGGTTTGCCTGATCCATAACATCCGATTTGAAAAATGTAACGTCATATCCTTTTTCTCTGATGTTTTTAGCTAATGCTTCACCTTTGTCCTGAGAGCGTCCCAGTATTGCTACTTTGGCTCCGTTCGATGCCAGGTATTCAGCCATGCTGGATCCTAATACACCATATCCTCCGGTGATAACTACTACTTTTCCTTTGATGTCAAATAAATTGTTTTCCATTTGTAGAGAGCTTTTATTGTATGATTTGTTATTCTATGCAATAGACTTATATTAAGTCTTTAACTTGGTAAGTAAAATAAAGGAAGCTTGTTTCTATCATAGAAGACGTTCTGATATTTACCTTATAAGTAAATGAAAGTATTTAATGATATATTTTTAGTTTATAACAGCTTCAGATCATTACACTTACCAAAGCTATAAATAGGTATGTGACCTTAATTATAATACTTATAGTCTGAAATTATTATAATAATCTATATTCTCTTTTACTAATATATCGAGGGGCATATAGTTTAATTTTTCGGGATACTGTTTGAATAATAAATAATTACTTAAAGCTTTGATGCCGTCATAGCCTTGCAAACCTGGTCGTTGAGCAATAAGAAATGAGACAAGATTCTCTTTTAAAGCATTCATGTTTTTTTCAATAGAATCATATCCAAGCAGTATGATCTTGTTTTGAGGGTCACTCAGCTTTTTACAAAGAAATGCAAGTTCATATATTCTAGAATTGAAGACTATGCCTCCTACCGAAGATGCAGAGTTCTGTGATATTTCTTTTATTATTCTTATAGCCTTTATATAATCTTCCGGATCTATTTCTATATGATGGAATGTACCTGAAAATTGGATTTTCTTTAAATAATCCATAAATCCCTGTTCTCTCCCCTGCATTTGAGTGGATGTGCCTTTATCCGTATTTTTTATATGGGCGATAATTATATCAGCATTATTGCCTATTTCTTTCACCATCAATTTGGCTGCAATGGATCCACTGATAAAAGAGTCTGCCCCGAAATAAGCGAGATTATTCTGCCCCGGTATATTGGAATCTATAAAAACATATGGTATTTCTTTTTCATCGAGAGATTTCGCTAAATCTGTTACTTTGTCGCCGAATAATGTAGCTATAAGTATTCCGTCGTATCCTTTCCTCATCATATCTTTCGTTATTTCCATGAAAGATTTGGTGTCCTGCTGATCGAAGAGCAGGTATTCAACTGATACATTAAAGCTTTTTAATTCGGAAATGGCAAGATTTATACCATCATATACCTGTTCCCAGTAATCGCCACGAGTATACTTAGGTATAATTGCACAGAGATTGTATACCTTTTTAGAAGCAAGAAAGCGAGCGACCATATTGGGTTCATAATTGATCTCTTTAAGAACCTTCTCTATTTTTTCTCTCTTTTCTTCCGAAACGTACCCTCTTTTATGTAATACTCTGTCGACCGTACCGGCTGATACACCGGCAAGTTTTGCTATATCAACAATTCGTATATTTCCTTTTTGATCTTTCTCCATAAAATTATTTAACCAGTCATGTGTACGCACACATAAGAAGAGCAAATATATGTATTATATATAATAAAAGAAGGTAATTTCTCTGAATATTATTTATTACAAATATATTATTTATTTTCGGAAAGAGACCTTTATACTGTAAAATCATAAATAATGATCATCTTAAAAACAAACACTTAGGAGAACTGGCTTTGATTTTAAAGCATTAACTCTTCTAAAATAGAAAGTCAAATAGAATTAACGAAAGATGTTGAATAGTAGGTGATTATATTTAAATGATATTGTTTCTATAATTTCCTGTTTTTCGTTGTTGAGCTCATCTTTTATATTTTCTGTGATGAGTTTCTTAAACTGTATCTCATCAAAAAAAGCTAAAGTTTTGAGACTAGGCTCGATGTTCACTGACTTTATTTTGATATCAAAATCAGATGTTTTTGAGAATCATCAAAACTCTAATCATAATATTATTATTTATCGTTAATATTTCTGATTGAGAAATCCCTTGATTTAAACAATTCTGCAATTCCTGTCAGTTGTTTCAAACGTAGGATCTCATCTATATCCATGCCTATATGCTTGGAAATCCAGACTGCTGATTTTCCTGAAGTAATTAATTCCCGTACAATTTCTGACATTAGCGTTATATCATGAGTTCCTCTTGCCCTGTTATGGCGTATTGTTGATGCCATCCTTTGACTTAATTCCCGTTTAGATTCGCGTATATAAGTAACCGGAAGCCGGCCGAGTGTACTCCCGCTTATTTTCTTTGAACTCTGTTCCGCCTTTCTGCGGTGAAATCCGTCCACAATACGGATTGTTCCTTTTTCGGGACTGCCGACAATAGGCATTGTATAACCGTCTTCTTCTATAGAGGTAATTAATAAGGCCATTTCAGGAGGGGCTACACTATTGGGATTGTAATCATTCCCTTCCACATCTTCTGATTTTTCCCAAGCGACAAAATCTACAGGGTGATGCTTCATCGGACTAATTTCATGTAGCATAGACCTGACATAATTTAAAGTATCGATTTTGTCATTCACATTCTCAATTCTCTCAATATACTGACAAATATTTTCTACTGTCTGTAAAAAAGCTTCTTTAGGATAGTTCTGATGGTTCATAATATTTCCTGGTATTTCCTGATTAATTCCTGTTGTTTCAGTATCTGCTTTTTAGTCAAAGAAAATGACAGAGTTCTGCATGTAATATCATTTTTAAGAATGGCCATACACATCCGTCTCCAGGAAAGGAAATCTGTTTTATTATCCAGCCCGGGCAATACGTCGGGTATCGTTTTGAAACGAACGACATCCTTATCTCCTTTTCCTCGCTTACTGTATTTATGGGTATTAATAATCATGTCTGGATCAAGTTCAAGAATATCTTCATCGCTAACAGGGGAACCTACTTGGTTCCAGTAACGAATAAACTTTATAAACTTGACTGTATATATTTTTCTTGTTTCATCAGGAAGTGTTTTTAACAGAAACTTACAATAACTCTTCCATGTATGTCCTTGGGGGAGTTTTATTTTCCCCATGCCCAATGCTTTGGTTCCGCAGTAGATATTTCCAAAATTAGCACCACTGACCCGATCGACTACCTTTACCCATGTTTCCGGTTCGAGTTCTTTGAAAAGATTTAATCCAGCCTTTTGTTCGTCACCATAGGGTTCGCAAATCCGCATTTTAGATAAAGGAACTCCAGCCTTATAGAACAAATCATAGATAGTGTTATATAGCTTACGGAATTTACCATTATAAGTCCATATATCTTCTGTGCGCCAATCGCTTATAGGATAAAAATTATAAGTTGTATTTGTTATTCTGGTCGAATACCTTTGGTTTTTATAAGATACTTTATCTCTTCTGGATATGGCATGATAACGATTCAGGCTTTCGTCGGCACGTATGCCTATCAGGCAGGCGGTTCTTTTGCTTCCATGCTTATGAGCATACCAATCCCCAAAATGCAAAGCAAATTCTTCAAAAGTCATATTCTCTTTGTAAAAATCGAAGGAATGGTTATTACTGTTAATTATAAAATTATGTTCGGGCATCGGACGTACCCATTTAGCTTTTTTGTCTGGATCCCAAAAGATCCAGAAAGGTTCATACATAGAAACTGCATTCGTTGTTATCATAGGAAGGCATACCCAATAAGGCTCTATTAAATCAAGGTTGCCGAGAAACATCCGTTCGATAAATTCGACAGTCCTTTTATATGAGGCCTCCACGTCCATATATAATACTCCGACTTTCCGCTTTATATCATGCTTGCGCATATAGTCCAGAACTATATTCAGCATTACACCACTATCCTTACCTCCGGAAAAAGCCAGGTATATATTTTCAAATTCAGAAAAGATATATTCGATACGGTCCAGAGTTATCTCATATACATTTTTCGTATATTCTTTCATATAACCTTAGCCATTTTAAAATATTTAGTTCCTTCTTTTTCCATAGAGAATCCCATTTCTTCGAGAAGTCCCATATCAGAGTTGTCTGCTACAAAGGTGATGAGTGTTCCTTTTTCAATATCATTAAAAACCCGTTCTAAGAGCTGCTTTAATACATCCTTGTCCTGCCATGTAAAATCATTGCATAAACGGTTATTCACAATAGAAATAAAACCGGTTACCATATTCTTTCCCTTAATGGAAATATACCAAAGATGGTCTTCCGTGTTCTTGAAAGGATAACCGCCATTTAAGCGAATAACTTCCGGATTCATAACAAATGGCGCGATTAATTCATATAAACGGTGATCTGTACCCCAGATTTTTTCTATTCTTGTATCCCCATTGCTATCCATCGTATCATATTTTTTTGTATCTATAGATCTTCAACAAATTCTTTCAGCATCTGGCGATTTGCGAATAACCGGTTGATTTGATTAACCAGTTTTTCTTTCCTTGCCAGATTCTCTATGATGTTTTTGTCAATTCCACTATTCGTTATAAAACGTTTAATCGAGGTGTTACGGGATATTCCGTTATCCCTGATATAAGATAATTCTCTTTTGTAACCTTTGTATTTAAAGGAAAGTGAAAAGAATATGATTTCACAAGGTTTATTAATTCCTCTCAAACAAAGCTCCCTGACATGCAATGTTGAAATAAGATATTTTTTATTATTTCGAATGAATTGCATTTTCTCAGCTGCTCTTTCCTTTTTGTTTTTACCACAAAAAACAGCACATTGTTTTCGTCCCCAGAAGTTGATTAATAAATCAATCTCAAAAAGATATTTACAAAAGACAACAACCTGAGATTTATATGATGTGAATTTTTCAAAAAGCGATAATTTATTTGTTACATAATTACCGCCCTTTAATTTAGTGGGAATATAACCACATACAATCCGTTCCATTTCACCCATTATTCGAAAAATATCATATAATCTGATTTCATATCTTTCGATAAGTGTTAATAATTCATTTTTCTTCTTTTTATATAGTTCCTTTTGTATAGCGGTTAACTCACATATATATGTTTTGATTATCAGGTCTGTCTCTATATTTTCTTCTTCCTGCATAGAGTACGTATAAGGTTCAGCCAGACTGGTCAGGTAAGCCAGGTTCTTATATCCCAGTATTTGACTTCCGCCTATTCCTCCATAGATTATGTGCTTTTTAGAAAAATCCTCCCAATGATAATAACCGAGTATATCTTTATTGAGAATACGATACTGCATATAAATATCATGGATATTATTTAAAATCAGAGAATCCGTCATCATTAATTTATAATTACACTTGTCTGCTATTTCCATCATTCGCAATGAGCGTACAGCTTCAGGTGATTTGAATAGGTGGCAGTCATCAATAATAATCATTGTCTGTGAATCAACAGATTCAAGTAGTGCCTCATGGGTAATGATATCAAAACTCAAACTTTCTACTGATACCAGAAAGACGGGAAGCTTAATGTCAGGCCATTGGGTATTCAGATCCTTCTCAAGATCGGGAATTCGAGCATTAGACAAGAAGATGTATAACTTTTTAATCCTTTTATTCCTATAACGTATCAAAGCCAGAGTGATCGACAAGAACCATTTGTCCATCCAGTTTCCGGATAACAATATCGATACTTTCATCTTGCACAGGAACCGAACTGCACCAGTCAGGTGAGGTGTTATATTTCTCAAAATAGGAAAAAGATTGTCTTTGAGCCTAATTGCTAAAGGGATATTTCGGTATATCAATTCACAATTGAATATAATTTCATGAAACTGATCCTCGATCATTGATCTGATACGATCGGTTTCCTGCCTGCACCACATAGCCGTATAATCATTTGAAGAGACGTTAACATTTAGCCTTAGGCTGTCATTGACAACTTCAAAATAAAGCTTTGTTCTTACTTTAAAAGGAGCATAGTTAAGTAAAAGGGGTACATATACTCGGCAACCCATATAAGCGTTATGATAAAGTTTGGCCCCTCTTATTCTGCTTAGCAACTCTATGAGAATCGGTGGTACTATCATTGATTTTATCTTGTGTTCTGTGTTCTGGTAGACAATCAAATTTACAGAATTTTTTATTTAAATACAATTTGTTAAAAATAAATATTCAGGTGAAGTTTGATTTTTTTATAATTTATTAGCAATCCTGTAATCCATATTGTCTAATCTGGTTGATGTATCCATAGGATCTATTTCTGTTTTTTCGGAAAGATGTGTCTGTATTATTTTCTGCAGGTTTTCTTTAAATTGAATTCCAAAATTTAGAGATTCTTATTGTCCGGAATTGTTCAAAAAAGCACTTTGATAGTTCTATTATGTGGTTAATTGTATTGTTTTTATCTTTTTATGTTATTCTGAATTGTTCCAAATTTTTATTTTTATACTTTAGTAAGCCGCAAACTGAATATTTAATATTTATAATTGATTATGAATAAAAAAGAAATATGGAAGTCGAAACAAACAACTAGATTAGATTTAAAGAAACTAGGTTATCTGAATAATTTTATTTTATTAAAAAATCCGGACGCGGAATATCGAGTAAATGAACCTTACGTGTTTGAGGAGATTACTTTTGCTTTGTGCACAAAAGGCTATGCATGTATCAAAATAAATATGGAGGAATATGCGATAGAAGAAGAGTCCATCCTTATTATCCCATCTGACCATTTGATAGAATTGATATCAAAAAGTGATGATCTGGAGCTAAAAACTTTATTCTTTTCTTTTGATTTTATATCTGACCTTAATTTACATAACCGTTATGGGATTATTGAAAAAACGCTAAGAACCCCTAGTTTAAAAGTTTCACAAAAGGATATGTATATCCTGATAGAATTCCATTCACTGATATTGCATTTATATGACAGTGATAGCGATGATGTAACTCTTCGAGAGAGCATGATAAAAGGGGTATTATCCGGATACTTGACTAAGATTAGCAGCCTGTATATGTCTATCGACTTAAATCAATCTAAAATCCAGGTAGATAAGAACAATGTCATGAAGCAATTTATAGACTTGATTGGAATATACCACAAAGAAGATCGAACGGTTAATTTTTATGCAGATAAAATGAATATGACAGCACGTGGTCTTTCTCAAAATGTTTATAAGGCAACAGGGAGGACTGCTTTAGTTTGGATTAATGATTTTGTCATAACTAAAATAAAAGTTTTATTAAGAACAACCAACCTGACGGCTACACAAATCTCAGATGAGTATAATTTTCCTACTCCATCTTTATTCGGACGATTCTTTAAAAAGCATACAGGTTTGACTCCTAATGATTTCAGGCATAGTTGAGTTTTATACCACGGTTTTCTAAGAAAAAGAAGACAAAGAGATTAAGTTGCAGAACAACTAATCTTTTGTCTTGTCTTATGACTTCTAATTAAATATTCTCAGAAAATATAAAATATACTTGCTTGTAATACACTGTTTTTAAAGTCCGGCTTTATATTAGAGGAGTCAAATTTTCCAACTTTAGTTAGCCCAGTATAATATCTTGCTCCAATCCCAAGGTTCTTAAATTGATAACCTATACCTCCGGCAATGCCGGCATCTACCTTATCTGCAAATTCATCAAACCCGGTATCTTTTACATCAGAGACCAGCATATTGAATTGAGGTCCGGCTTCAATATAAATACCGATGCTGGTTTTATATTTTAATAGAATAGGAACTGAGATATATGACAGTTCCAGCTTATCTTTATCGAAAAGACTGTTGTCGCCTTTAATTTCTGCACCTTGTGTTGAGAAGAGAAACTCCTGCTGAACCGATAAGCCCTTGATCAAATCAAAGCCAACTATAGCTCCTGCATGAAAACCCATCAATGGATCTGTGTCAAAATTTGCATTGGTAAAATTACTGTAATTACCACCGGCTTTAATTCCGAAATGGAGACGGCTCAAAATACTCTGAGCTGAAGCTCCGGTTGATACTATTACTAAAAGAATTAAAAGAATTTTTTTCATAACATCTCTTTTTTATTAATTACTTATTGATATTGGACTTAATCTATTTCAGATAAATTATATCTTTTCCTGATTACAAAGATCAACCCTTTTGCCCGATATTTTTCGTTCTAAAAATGTCCTTTTTTGTTCCAAAAAGACATTTTAAATAAATTGAAAATATTCAATAAGTACTATTTTCTCTAATTCAATTATCCGGATATAAATTAGAACCCGAATCTGTCCAATTTCTGTTTAGTCTCATTTAATGTTTTATTAACGAACTTATTACCCCAGTTAAATCGTTTTATAAATGTAAGTTGTATGTTGAACTCATTTACACTCAGGTTATCTTTTCCATCAATAAATAGATACACGCGGTTATAATAAGAAGATAGACCGAAAGACCATGGATCCAGATTATAGCCTGCAGCGATACGGCTGTTTAGTGTCGGATAGATCTTCATCTTCTCATTAAATATTTGTTTGGGATTATTATGTCCCAAATTGACTCCCAGATCGAGAGACCCTGTAACAAACCATGATTTGCCCAATACCCATGAATATGCATATCCTCCGGTGATTCCGAATTGTATATTTTCATGAAGACTGTTCATGTCAGGAAGTAACTGTAGTGTGTCAGTATTAAGCTTTGTGTAATAAACAGCTGCTCCCAGAAGAAAGCTCCCCGCTGACTTTAGTTGTCGCTCGTTTTGATTGAATGCTGCTTTGTAGGAAAATTTCTTATTATTAAAAACCCATTGAAAAGTTCCTCCATACATATGAAGTTTCATTTTTGGGTATGTTGTATAAGCTCCATCGGGATTCATTATTTCATTATAAAATCCGGTATGTTGTTGTAAAGATAAACTGTATGCAAACTTCCGCCTATAACCGTAATACTGAAGTTCGAGTGAATTTGTTTTTCCTTTTTCAGGATCCCTTAGAAACCCAATCCTGCGGCTGAAGGCAAATGAATAATTCTTCCATGATGCACCTATACCTATTCCTGCCGGAGCATTGATCCGGTATATGAGCCCGATGTATTCTTGTTTAGTCATTTTATCGAGACCCGAAATCTTTGTTGCTATATAAGAGCGTGCAGAGAAATCCTGATTAAAAGAGCTTATGTATGTACTGTCTACCTGAGAATAAACGTTAAGACTGGATAATAAAATTGGAAGAAGAAATAATAAACGGATGTTTAACATTTTTGAGAGAGTTTTTTATAAAACACAAAGATTAATTATTCTTCCTTTTTTTAAACTGTTCAATAAGTGTCTTTTTTTGTTCCAAAATGTATTTCTAACTAGCATTTTCTCAAGTTTAAAATGACTTCGTATCGGTAGTCTTCTTGTAAAAGGGTCTTTATCGAACAAAAGATTTCCGGCCTGATATACTTTCTTTGTATTAAAAAAAACAAGTTTATGTTTTATTTATAATTTAAAATTTTGACAATAAGGTAGTATAACCATTAAAGCTATAAGTAACGATTTAAGCTACTTATAGCTGATTATCGATCGTATTTAAAAGAGATGAGATTTGAGATGTTCAGATAAGATCAAATTGCCAATTAATAAGTTTGACCATCAACACCGAATATCGGTTTGGTTGTATTTGGTTTAGTTGAATAGTACTGAATGGCACTATCATTCATCTGAGGAAAAAACTTATTAATGAGATTAATCATTTCTGCACCAGCCAAAAGTACAGGACCATAACCGTGAGCAGCAAATACATTCACCGGGCGATGATAATAGAATGCAGGATCGAATGCCATACCTGTTCCGACACAAGTACCTTCGACCTGACCTTTATCATTGATTGTTGTAGAGACGGCACTCCAACCTAGTTGAGCTACAGGACCATACGATACGGCATCAAGCCACCCTTTATTAATTCCGCGAGCAATACAATAAACAAAGATAGCAGTAGCTGATGTTTCCAGATAAGAATCATTTCGATCGAGTAACTGATGCCAGAATCCTGTACCGGACTGATAGGATGCAATGCCTTTGACATGAGCTTTGTAAAGGTTCAATATATTTTGTCTTTCCGGATGATCTTGTGGCAAAACCTCCAATACTTCAGTCATCGTAAGCAATGCCCAACCATTAGCGCGTCCCCAATGAAAAGCCGGATGGCTTTCAGCACTCTCTACCCATCCATGCATATACAATCCTTTTTCAGGAACAAACATTCGTTTGCTAAACAGACTTATTTGCTGGGCAGCTTCATCGAAGTACCGTTTCTTGCCAGTATATGCTCCCATCTGAGCAAGAGCAGGAATAGCCATATACATATCGTCCAACCACAGAGTGTTGGCTTGCGGGCGCATACGTGCAAACGTACCATCGGCGAGCCTATGCTCTTTATTTTCGATAAAGTCCATGTGATTGTTTATCATATCGTTGCAGTTCAAGTCTGGATAAATTCGGTTTAATTTAATCATAGCAGCACACATGGCTCCGGCATCATCTAATGCCCTAGGCTGTATAATCTGACGCATTTGCCCGTCAACGACATTGTATTCTTTGATTAATTTAGAGAAATGAGGAACCATTTCGGCTAAAAAACGTAAACGTTTTGTTACATATTCCTGATAACGCTTGTCACCGGTGGCTCGGGTTGCTTCCATCATCCCAGAATAAGTAACTCCCCATTCGTAACTTGCCAGCCTGAAATCTCCTTGTTCTAATTGCGAGTGTTGGTTAATCTGTGTGTAATCCAAAATTTCTTTTCCCGATTCTTTATCTATTACCCGAGTCGGAGTCGATTTATCGAGATAAATATATATTCGATCCAAAAACTGCTTAATCTCGTCAGTATTCCACTCTTTATACGCAAACTTGTAATCGGGATCAAGTAAGTGCAATGGTGTATTGGAGTCGTTAACCTCAGGTGTTAATGTTTTTGATTGTTTACAGGATGTAAGCCCTAATATGGATACGAATCCGATAACTAAAAAAAATTTCATAATCTATAACGGTTTAAGAGGACTCATTCAACAAATTAGTATATTGAATGAGTCTTCAATTTTTTTTGTTCTATTAAGTATATAAAGGGATCAGAATCCTTAATATCCGGGGTTTTGTTCGGCTTTCTTTTCTTCAGCAGTTAAAGCTTTTCCATTTTTTTGAATGATATCCAAATAAGTTTGAGGGATAGGACGCAGCATATGATAATCCTGTATATTAAGAGCCGCATCTTTATTGAAGGCTTTAGCTCGGTTAACAAGAGTTTTTGTACGAGCGAGGTCTTCCCATCGTTGAAACTCGCCGCACATTTCGCGCGTTTTCTCGTTTAGTAAGAAGCACATTGCTACATCGTATGCTGAACTATATCCTAATTTTGAACAAATATCCTGATCTTCTTTAGGCAGATTACCTATGGAAGTAATGTCTGTTATTGACAGTTCGGATGCTTGAGCATTTAATGACCCCATCTGAAGGTTGTTCGATTCGTAATACGAATTTCGGTCGCAGAATGTACCTTTACCTGCCACAGCGGTATACACTGACCATCCTAATGCATTCTCGTTCCAAGCAGCTCCGCCATCAGTATATCCGGCTCGATCTTCTCCGGCTTTCCATTGAGCCCGATTGCGAAGTTGATTAAGGTACGATACAGCCTGTCCATATTCACCCTTACGGATGTAAGCCTCTGCAATGAAGAGATAATCTTCGGCCGAACGAGCCAATATTCCGTCTCTGTAGCCACTTTCCTGAGATACTGTTTTACGTGATCCGTCGGAGTATTTGTTCAACGGAGCGTAGTACTTCACATAAGTATCGGTCTCCATAGGCTTAGATGTGGCATCAGTTCCTTTCGGATAGATAGCAAAAACCGTTGGTACTAACTTGTCTGTTTCTCCGTCTTTAACAGTTTCTTTATTCCATATTTCGGAGAAACGGCTATCTCCCGGTTTATTTATTATATACATTACGCCCCTGTCGCCGGCTGTATAAGTAGCATTAGTTCCTTTTATTGATGCTTGAGTACAGTTTAACTTAGTACGGAACGATTTCCATAAACGCGAATCAGTTTCATGATTATACACATTATACGTATAATAGGTTGTGCGCAGACGTTGATATTCACGGCCTCCCGAAATATCACGAGCCATACCCGGCAGATCTCTATAAATACTCGGAAAATACAAGTGTTGTTGATTGCCATAACTACCCTGAGTAGCATCTGCTGATGTGAATTGTGCAGCTAATACTATTTCTGAAAGTTTTTCATTTGCGCCATCGGGTCCGGTATATGCCCAAAGACTGCTGTAGTTCGCTGTTAGCGGATGTGCAGAAATCACTTCCGATGCATATTTAATTACATTGTCCAAATCTGCACTTTTCGTTCCAGAATTCCAGCTGTCGTTGATTTCCGATGCACGCCACAAATAGGTCTTAGCCAGAAAATGCGCTGCTGCCGATTTTGTAAGCTTCCCTTCGACCGATTTCGTTGATGGTAATTTAGCATAAGCTTCTAATAAATCAGCAAGTACCTGCTCTGTTACTTCTTGAGCAGAAGATCGCACAAATTCGCGTTCGACAGTAGTCGATGGAGTTAATTTTAGAGGAACACCTCCGTATTGTCTTAATAGTTTTAAATAATTGAAACCTCGCATGAAATGAGCTGTTCCTAATATTTCATCTGTCATTGAGCCTGTATACTTGGTCTCACATTTCTGAATCAAAAGGTTAGCTGATGCAATACCTGTATACATATTATCCCAGATGTCATATGCATGCGTTGTATTTATATTGACTACAGGAACATCTGAATTCAAACTTGAACTATATGTATTCCACATGGCATTGGCCCCATCACCTCCAACAATAAATTCGTCAGTTCCGTAATTGGTTGTAGAATACCCCCATTCGAAAGAAAAATGGTAGCGTAAATTGTAATAAATACCGGTCATTAACGACTCTATACCTTCGTTTGTATCGAAGTAATCGGTATTCTGCTTTGTTGACAGCTCTTCATCAAGAAAGTCACTGCATGAGGTTATCGAGGCTAATGTCAGAGATCCGGCTACTAGACTGATAAATATGTTTTTATGTATTTTCATATTCTTAATGCTTTTATTATTATCAAAACGATACATTTAACCCGAATGTAAAACCTGAATTATAGGTATTGGTATAAGTATCCATATCCAAGAAATCTATATGACTGAAAATCATACCCGGATTCTTACATTGAACATACATCTTGAGGTTTGACATACCTGTACTCTTTAATAATTTATTGGGGAGTGTATAACCTAAAGATATATTACGGATTTTCAAATAAGAGCCGTTCTTATACCCTAAAATATTATAATAAGTATCTATACCTCCTTCGTCGAATATTGGTTTTTGATACTCTGCATTTTTGTTGTTTTCGTTGTAATAATCGTAGTGACGCACATTGTAACGTCCTCCAACCCAAACACCTCCGCTATTATAAGTGTAATCCATGCGTCCATAAAGTTGTACACCCAAATCCCACCCTTTATAGGTGAAATTAGTATTCAGTCCGAGTGTCCAACGCGGATCGGTATGCCCTATGATTTTACGGTCGTTATTCGCATCTATTTTGTAGTCGCCATTCTGATCCACCGGTCTGGTCATACCTGCTTGAAAGTTATGTCCGTTGGCATTAAACTTAGCCATTTCCGAAGCATCCTCTTCTTTCCAAAGACCGGCTGATTCATACCCATAAATTACTCCTGTTGATTCACCAATAAACCAACCATTGGTTATATCGTCTTCTTTGCCGTTAGACAGTGATACAATTTCATTTTTTGTATATGCGGCATTAACACCTATCGACCATTCAAAATCACGAGTTCTGACCGGTACAAGATTTAAGGTCAGATCATAACCGAAGTTCTTAGTCTCACCGATATTATTGTAAGTGGTCATATACCCTGTAAGAGAAGGAATATACTGTTGCATTAAGAGATCAGTGGTACGTGAAGTATAAATATCAAAAATACCGCTGACGCGTCCGTTTAGGAAATTGAAATCCAAACCGACATTCCATTGCTTTGTTTTTTCCCATCCCAGATTCTGATTAGCCATTGCCACAGCTCCACCTCCGATTAACGACTCGTAACCAACATATCCCGGAGTAGCAGAACTGCCATATGGATAGAACAGGCTTACAATACCTCCTTTTGTTTGATAAGGATCAATAGCTGAATTACCCGTCACGCCATATCCTAATCGCAGCTTTAATTGGCTGATCCACGAAACATCTTTAATAAAATCTTCCTGATCGATTCGCCAGCCTAAAGCCAGAGACGGAAATGTAGCCCATTTATGACCTTCTGCTAATTGGGAAGCCCCGTCTCGTCTCACAGATGCTGTAAGCATATAGCGGCTGTTGTACGTATAGTTTATACGAGCCATATATGAAAGCAGTTGTTTTTCAGTTAAAGAAGAATCCCAGCTTTTCAAAGAACTGATATTATTTGTATTCAATGCATTCCACAGGGAGCTTGACAATGGAATACCTTCTGCTGCCATGTAGTTATATTCGTATTCGTATTTTGTAGCTGTTTGCAAGAGTGTAAGACCAAAGTCATGTTTACCAATGCTTTTATTATAGTAAATAAGATTATCTAATGTCCACGAAAAGTCAGTACTCTTGGTAAGTGATGCGTAATTTACACCTTCACGGTTTACACTGCTTTCATCATTGAACATGCCTCGGCGGTAATAACGAAAATCGGGACCAAAATTAACCTTATATGTAAGTCCTTCGAGTGGAGACCATATTTTGCCGGCATTAAACTGCGCATAAAAACTGCCCAATGCTCTGAATACTTTACGCTCATCAGTAGAATATTTCCATTCGTCAACTACTGTTTTAATTTTAGAGTCAGCTCCCGGATATTCAATTCGCTTATTGTCATCATCATAAGGAACTGCATAAGGAAGGTTTCTCTGAGCGGCGGCATAAGCACTGTTGGGGCCTGAAGTAGTACCTCCATCATTAGACATTCCGTAGTTTTGAATGCTGTATGTGGCATTTATAGATGATCCTAAAGATAACCACGGTGTAAGTTGCAGGTCATTACTCAACTTAGCTGTATATCGGTCGTAATCTTGACCTTTTATTGTGCCTTTATTATTGAGGTATCCGAAAGATACATAAGATCGGCTTTTTTCACTGCCTCCCGACCCACTGATTGTATGCTCTGTGGTAATCCCTGTCTGTGTCACAAAATCAGTCCAATCTGTAGTTGCGACTTTCGAACCATCCCAAGTTCCGTTATTCCAACCTTTCGATATATTTGCCCAAGCATAAGGGTCGTTATTCCCATTGAATATTGCTTTATCATTTTCTATAGTAGGTTGATCTCCTCGGGGATAAATACTCGGATCGCGGTAATAATATGCCCAACGTCTCCATTCGAGATATTCTCCTGCCGACATCCATGTAGTGCGATCTTTGAGTTCCTCTATTGAAAGAGATCCATTGTAATTGATAACAAAACGTCCTTCTTTTCCTTTTTTTGTTGTAATAAGAACAACACCATTTGCTCCGCGCGAACCGTATATAGCTGTTGCAGAAGCATCTTTTAATATCTCGACAGATTCTATATCGGAAGGATTTATAGACTCTAAAGCTCCTCCTCTCGGAGATAGATTATCCCGGCTTTCTTCAGGTGTTTTACCTATTGTGCTATTCAATGGTACACCATCTACCACATAAAGCGGCGAACTTGAAGCAGTTAAAGACCTTACTCCGCGTATCAATACATCACCCATTTCTCCCGGACGGTCACTGGTTCGGATATCCACGCCTGCAGCCTTTCCTTGTAAGGCCTCGAATACATTGGTTGTGGGGCGTGCTTTTAACTCATCAGCACCTACGCTTACCATAGCACCTGTAACATCTGATTTTTTTTGTGTTCCGTAACCAACCACTATTACTTCGTCTAAAGCCTGTGTGTCTTCAATTAATGTAACTTTTAGGGTATTGTTATTTCCGACTACAACTTTTTGGCTGATGTATCCTAAATAACTAAATTGAAGTTTGGAATTAGGGGGAACATTTGATAAAGAGAAATTACCATTGATATCGGTTATTGTTCCATTGGTGGTTCCATCAATAGAAACACTTACTCCGATTATCGGCTCGTTCTGGTTATCAATAACAATTCCTGTTATTGATTTGCCTTGTGCAGCGGAATGTAGTGTTATTGTCAATAACAACATTACCAATAATAAGTGAAGTCCTTTACCTTTGAGGCATTGAAACTTCCGTCTTTTTTTACAGTTTTTCATGTAATAATTCATTTAACAATGTTTTACAATTTTGTATTATAAAAGTTAACGAGACAAATCTATAATTGAGCGATATGGATTAAAATGCAAATCAGTTCAAAATAATGGATTACAATACGCGTACTTGATTTTATTTATGTTTATTTGCCTTATTATCAGGTTTCTGTGTCTATTTTTAGCCTTTGGTAGATGTGTCAGACTAGCGATTGAGATGTACTATTTCACAGTAAATATTTATATATTTGTTATATTAATATCCTTAAGAATCTGATTACATGAAAAAAACTTTACAAATATTATTAATAGTAGTATTTGGTTTTGTCGACCTTCCTACACTTGATGCTGATAATATTAACTTTTCTCAAATCAGTACGAAAAACGGTTTATCTCAAAATACGGTTAGAGCCATCACTATAGATAAAAATGGATTTATATGGTCGGGAACTCTTGATGGATTGAATAGATATGATGGATACAACATTCGTTCTTATCAGCCGGAAAATGCTTTAAGCGACCATCGAATCCGAGATTTATATGTGAGTAGTAATGGTAATCTCTGGGTAAAAACGTATAAAAACGAATTTAGTTGTTATAACCCGGTTGCTGATACATTTACGCATATAGAGGATGAAACCGGAAAATTATTGACATACACTAATTTCAACGAATCGTCTAAAGGCAAAATATGGTTATGGGGACCAACTGATGGTGCTATATGTATACAAGAAAAACAAAATAAAAAATTTGATAAAACAGTATATTCTTCACCTTCTGAAGGTTGTAGTTTTTTTAAGGAAGATAGTTCCGGTAATATCTGGATTGGAACTCGCAAAGGATTAAAAAAGATTACAAAGCAAGGTGCCGTTCAAATTTATTATAACGACAAATATTCTTTTACTCACGCTATTGAAATTGATAAAAAGATTTTCTTTTCGACACTCGAATCGACCTTAATTATCTATAATATGCAACAAAATAGTTTCGAGGAAATAGTTACGACTTTTGGCGATCCATTGATTAGTCTTTATCGTTTTTCTGCTAAAGAATTACTTGTTTTGACCGAAACTCAGAGACTATGGATCTATAATATACCGGAAAATAAGTTTTATCTGTCTGATTTGAATAATGACATTGATTATACGAAAGGAGAAATCTGGTTTGTACGGGATAAAC
The DNA here is from genome assembly GCF_036511535.1 of Indolivaga capnocytophagoides. Lineage (GTDB taxonomy): Bacteria > Bacteroidota > Bacteroidia > Bacteroidales > Dysgonomonadaceae > Dysgonomonas_A > Dysgonomonas_A capnocytophagoides. The sequence continues at coordinate 390,366 of NZ_AP028867.1, forward strand.
AAAATGCAGTTTGGTTTTACAATCAATCAGGAGTATTATGGTATTGTAACGGAATAGATTCTAAAATACGTAAGATGAGCCTTTTGACCACAGATGTGGCTGTTTTAATAAAATCAATGCACCACTCATTTGCAATAGATAATATCTTTTTAGATTCGAAGGGAATATTCTGGATTGCGACTTATGGTTATGGACTATATTGTTATAATCCAAAATCTGAAAAATTAACTAATTATACAAATCAATCGAATCAACATAGCTTACCATCGAACTATCTTCTCTCGATTGCCGAAGATCGATTTGGTAATATCTGGATCGGGAGTGAATATGCAGGGCTTATACGTGTTGTGAAAAATCCGGATTATGTTCATATAATGCGTCCCGAGATCAATAATATTGTTGGTAAAACGAATAATGTACGTTCTATTTGCGAAGATTCGAATGGTAACATTTGGATAGGGCTTAAAAACGGTAGCTTATATGTTTATAATTCAATGATAACAGAAGGAAGGTGTATTGCCGAGAACTTGAATCCTTATGCATTGGTCGAGGACGGACAACGGCGAATGTGGGTCGGATCAAAAGGAGGAGGTATTTATTTGTTTGATATAAACACGTTCAAAAAAATAAATTACTTTACACATAAAGATAACGACCCTACATCGTTGCATGATAAGGAAATATTCCACTTGATAAAAGACAATAAAGGGAGAATATGGGTTGCATCTTTCAAAGGAGGAATCAGTGTTATTACCGAAAATGAAAAAGGTAAGAATTTTACATTCCAGAATTTTCTTTCTGATAAAGGAAATCAAAGTATGTTTCGCTATCTCTTGCAAGACAGAGAAGGCATGATATGGGCTGGCAGTAGCGATGGTTTAATTAAATTTGATCCGGATAAACTTATACAGAATCCAGATGCTTATACATCTTATAAAATGAATCCGAACCAATTGAATTCTCTGAGCAGTAATGATATAAAAACAATTTTTCAGGATAGGGAAGGAGTGATATGGATCGGTACAGCGGGTGGAGGATTGAACAAATATGTGAAAGCAATTAAAAAAAATCCCGAACATTTTCAGTCATTTGTCATAAATAAAGGAATGCCAGAGAATTATGTTGTAGGGATGTTGGAGTACAACGGTTATTTATGGCTCAGCAGCGAAGGAGGTTTATCTCGCTTTAATAAAACAGACTATTCTGTGGTCACTTTTCAGTTTGCCCAAAATATATATGGTAATATATTTAATGAAGGTGCAGCTTTTAAGCGTAAAAACGGGACTATGCTATGGGGTAGTTTAGATGGATTAATGATGTTTGATCCTCAGAAATTTAAACCGGATACTCTAACTCCAAGGGCTTTAATAACTGGATTGCAAATAGATGAAATAGATTGGAAAAATATAGATCCATTATTAAAAAATAAGTCTATAACCTACACTGATAATATCAAACTCAGCAACAAACAAAATGTCTTTACAATTGAGTTTGCTACATTGGACTTACGGAACCCCGAAAAAAATTGTTATACTTATATTTTAAAAAACTATGACAGGGCATGGAGTACTCCCTCTCATAGCAATATTGCAACATATAAAAATTTACCTCCCGGTAAATATATATTTAAGGTGAAAGGTACAAACTCTTTCGGAATCTGGAATGAAGGATATACTTCGCTTGAAATAACAATAACTCCTCCGATATGGAAGTCGTCAATAGCATATGTTCTTTATTCTTTAATGATTCTATTACTATTTTACATTGTATTTCGACTCATAATTAAATTTAACCGTTTAAATAATGCCATTGAAATAGAAAAGCAGCTAACTAACCATAAATTACGTTTTTTTACAAATATATCTCACGAATTCAGAACACCTCTCACTCTAATACAAGGTGCTGTAGAGAATATGAGCGAACTACACTGTCTTCCTGAAGCCGCATACAAACAATTGCGTGTATTGAATCGTAACTCTTTAAATTTAAGAAGATTGATCGATCAGTTATTAGAATTTCGAAAATTACAGAATGATGTATTAAAGCTTGATCTTGAAGAAATTGATATAGTTGACTTTTCATATAATATATATACAGGATTTAAAGAGTTAGCCGAACGAAGGGCAATTAATTATTTATTTACTAATTCTGTCGAATCATTATTTTTATTGGTTGATCGAAAAAAACTCGATAAAGTTATTTACAATTTGCTGTCAAATGCTTTTAAATATACTCCCAAAGAAGGAACAATAGAAGTCTTGCTTACCGAAGACCGATCTGCTAAAAAATGTATAATTGCAATTATAGACAGTGGAATAGGGGTTTCGAAAGACAAACAACATTTGTTGTTTAGTCGATTTAGTCAGATAAATTATTCTGATTCAGGAACAGGTATTGGTCTTTCTCTAGTAAAAGAGTTTGTAGAGGTACATAAAGGTAAGGTGTCTTTTGAGGATAATGTAGGAGGAGGTTCTATTTTTAAAATTGAATTATCCACAGACAAAAATATTTATACCGGAGAAAATCTCCTTACCGATAAAAAAGATTCAGATATAAATGAATCGCTTCCTGGTACCGAACATTTCATTTATCAATCGGTATTAGAGCCGATAGAGACAATAAATAGCAGTATTATTGAAAACTATAGATTATTGATTATAGACGATAATGACGATATACGCAACTTTCTGATGGATGGTTTTCGTGACAGACTGAGTGTTGATAGTGCTGTGGATGGTAAAGACGGCTTACATAAAGCTATTGAAACAAATCCCGATATTATAATTTGTGATGTAATGATGCCCGAAATGGATGGATTTGAAGTAACCCGTCAACTCAAAGAAGAATTTCAAACATGCCATATCCCAATCATTCTGGTTACTGCACATTCTTCTATCGAACATCAACTTGAAGGAATAGATAGCGGTGCAGATGCATATATTACAAAACCTTTTAGCCTGAAGTATGTACAAAAAAGAGTAATAAAATTGATAGAACAACGGGAGTTGCTGAAAAAGCGTTTCTCTAAAGAGTTTGTTATTGATGAAACTCTTATTAATACTACCGAAGAGGATAAAACTTTTTATGAAAAGATAGAAAAAATATTAGACAATAATTACCATAACAGTCTATTCACTATTGAGAAGTTTGTTGAACTGTCTGGCTATGGTAGAACTACTTTCTTTAAAAAGGTAAAAGGTATTACTGGATTTGCCCCAAATGAATTAATCAAAATAAAACGTTTAACAGAAAGTGCCATATTGCTAAAGAATAGTGGATTCAATGTTTCAGAAATATCTTATAAAGTTGGTTTTGAAGATCCTTTTTACTTTAGTAAATGTTTTAAGATTCATTTTAATTGTACCCCTTCTCAATATAAAAAAGGAAGAGTAGACATATAAAAATCTTTTTCTATCAAAGCCTTTATTTTCTAACGGCAATTATAAGAAGTTAAAATTATTAATCTTGGGTATATACAATGCTATGGTTACATTCCCTATGGATTCTCCGGTTCATACTTAATTAATGACTAAAGTCCTTTACTAATGGCTGAAAGGGGGAATTTTATGCTTATCTCGATGAGGTATATGAAGTTTTCAAAGAAAATAGCAAAGAGAAAAAATAAAGGAGTTAGTTGAAAAAACAGTAAAAGTATATTAAAGTAGGTATGCAGGTCAGATTCTAATAATTGATCGTTTTTTTGAGAATCTTATCTTTTATTGTTTAATATATCTGAGTCTTTAATTCGTAACTTAGCAATAATCTCTATTGAATTTGTTAGGTATACTAAAAAAGAATTATCTTTGTATTCAGATATTGTTTAGACAAATTTTTACCATTTTTTGTTACTCAATATCTACATTTTGATATTAAAGCGTTATATATCAGATGGTAATAAACCCATGGGGCTGACTGGTTTTGACAGCGAGATGAAGTGGTTTGTAAGCATGCAGTGCATAGTCGGCTGGCACTATAATCTTAGACGTCAAAATTTTAACTGGCGAAGAAAATTACGCTCTTGCTGCTTAATCGAATCATAGTAGATATAGCTTAATCCTTGCACAGGTGTGAGGACAAGACATCACCCGGAAGCTGTGGCTTCGAAGCATTCCGAATCGGTGGTGTAGGTAAATCGGAGATAGGATAGGGGAGGCTTCGGCTCTTGTCTGAAATTAATAAGCTAAGGTTTGAGTTGGTGGCTTTGGTCTTGCTCATTCCCGACAATCAAAGCAAAGATAAGCATGTAGAAAGCAAATTAGTTCCTTGTTTGGACGAGGGTTCGACTCCCTCCAGCTCCACTTTACGTACTCTGAACAAGAGATTACAAGAAAATGATTAAATCAGATAATCGCCGTAACTTCAACGAGTTACGGCGATTATTCGTTTATAGAACTCTCTGTTTGGGAGTACATACAGATACCGCCGAAACGCTCAAGATACTCCCAACTGGCTACAATATGGCTACAGAAAAAATCGACTTTGTAAAATTGTAGCCACTGATACCGTACAGAGTACACACAGATACCGCATACTTCATTGTTATTCAAATAATTATGTCGAACTTTGCAGCTGTAAAGATAACGCGTAACTCACCCTTAAACGGGTCGAAAACACGATTTACTTCTGCACTAAAAACTTGTAAGTATGAAGAGTATTTTCAGAACAAGCTTCTATCTGCGAAGCAATTATTTGAACAAAGAAGGAAAAGCATCGGTTATGATGCGTATCCATCTTAATGGAGAAAGAATGGCACTTGGCACAACAGGAGTTTGCGTCGATCCCGAAATGTGGGACAGCACACTGGGTAAAGTACGGGGACGAACCAAGGAGGCTTTGGTTACTAATGCTCAACTGACGAGTATCAGCACAGACCTTCAGATGATATTCCAACGATTAGAGTTTTCGGAAGAACTTAGCCTTGAACGCATCAAATCGGAATATCTTGGCAAACGTGAGGATATGGAGACCGTTCTTTCATTGTTTACCAAGTATAATAATGATATGTATGCACAGATTGGCTGTGGAGTTACAAAAGCAAATTATCGCAAGTTTGATATTTGCAAGCGTCACTTTGCCAAGTTCCTTGAAGAAAAGTATGCACGCACTGACCTCAATATCATTGAGCTTACCCCTATCGTCATTCACGATTTCGACGTCTATCTTAAAACCGTAGTTGGTCAATGCTTTAACACGGCCATCAAGACCTTAAAGACTTTTAAGACGGTTATCATATTTGGTCGAAAGGCTGGAGTGTTTAATCACGACCCATTCCTCAATATCCACTTCAAGACCAAAAGAGTTGATCGTGGCTTTTTGACAGACGAAGAAGTGGACACCATCATGCACAAGGAATTTGCAACGCAACGATTGGTAAATGTTCGCGACATCTTCTTGTTCTCTTGCTTTACAGGACTGGCTTACGTTGATGTAGCCAATCTTACGCCCGACAATATCATAACGATGGACGGCAAGCAGTGGATTGTAACAGCACGTCAGAAAACCGATACACTAAGCCATATCCTCTTGCTCGACATTCCGAAGATTATTATCAAGAAGTATGAGGGCAAAGCTAAAAATGGTAGATTGATACCCATTCTCAGCAACCAGCGTATGAACTCTTATTTGAAAGAGATAGCCGATGTTTGCGGTATCAACAAGAACTTGACCTTTCACATGGCTCGACATACCTTTGCCACGATGATGCTCACAAAGGGAGTTCCTGTGGAGTCTGTATCCAAGATGTTAGGACATACAAGTATAACTACAACTCAGCTTTATGCCCGCATAACGAACAAGAAGATAGAGAACGATATGCTTGCTGTATCCAAGAAATTGGATAAGTTCGACTTCGCAAGTGCTCCACCAGCAAAGGCTACCAAGCGACGTTATACTAAGAAGATTGATACACCTATTATAATAACAAACCATTAAGACTTATGACAACAACAAAGAAAGAACTTTCCTACTTCCGTCTGAAGTTGGAAACGTATCTCGGAGAGCATTTTCCTGAGAGAATGAATGATAATGCGTTTGTAACCGCTCGCGCAGACGAGGCATTGACGGCTTACTGCGATGCCGTGGCGCAAGGATTTTCCTTTCCCGAAGCAGAGACGATGGCAAGCGAGGTGCTGTACCACGACTTGCACTTCTCAAAGTATGACACCCTTGTTTCCGTGTTGGAGCAAGAGTTTGAAAAGGAGCTACCAAGTCCGCTCCCCGAAAGGTTAGCACCAATCCTGCTGAACAACAAGGCAATTCAAGCGGTATTTGCCAAGTACGAACTCACAGACAACTTTGCGGCAGGTACAGAATACGACAAACTGTACACCGAACTGACTGGTACAATCGTGCTGCTCATCGAGGTCAATGGTCTTCCGACGATAGGCGGTGAGAATATGACTTGACACTTCACCATCGGGGGCTTTTGCAGTGTCAAGAGCCAAGATAAACGCTCCACTCCACACGTCAAGAGTTTTGCAAACACTTGTCTTTGGGTCGTTAGAGCATCTTGTTATCGCTCTTGAACTATTAAAAGCCCCGATTATGAAAACAATCATCATGAATCAAGACATTCACACACCTGCCTTCATCAAGGCAGACGCATCGAACAAAACCGATAAGAACAGGCAGCCGCCGACTTCTCCCAAGCAAGTCCGCCACTTCGGTTGGACACGCTTCATCGAACTCGCCGTTCTGCTTTCCATCGTTATCGGTGCGGTTTACCTTATCTCGAAGATGGTTACACCACAAGTCGTAACCGCCGTTTCGGTTATTCTCAGCTTCCTGATACTACGCTTCATTGTCAGAGTTATTCTGCAAGTAACCTTTACAATCCTGTGTTGGCTGTTCTGGCTTGCCGTCATCGTGGCAATCCTGCTCTGTATGCTCTGAGCGCACAAGGAAAGATATTCTTCGATTCATTCTTCTTTATGGGTGGTTATCTCACGTAAGGTAGCCACCTTTTTCGTTTTCCATACAGGCGTTGCACTTTCGCTTCTCACATCCATCTATTCCACTTTGATGTGCCATAAGTCGGTGCTGATTTCTTTTTATTCGCAAAGGTAGTAAGGGGCTACGGCTTGCACAAGGTCTGTGCCTTTGGTTTGTACGGAAAATCTCCACACCTCCATTTCATTTCGGGTAGTATTTTCCTGCAAAACCTTGTGCCGGCTGCGCCCCCTACCTTCTTATTGCTACAAAAAGGAATCAGCATACTCCGATCTTTGGACGCATAAAAAAAATGTCATTATGGAACAGCAGAAAGTAAATATCACATCTTCGATGAAAGAAAAAGGATATAGCTCCTCCTCTCATTACCGCATAAGTTCGGTGGTTGATAAAAGTGAGCGTTTGGTGGCGACTAAGTTTGTGCAGTGGGACGTTGAGCCATTGGACAGATTGAGTGGCAGTAAGGTGTATCTCCTGCGTGTGAAACTCAATCGTGGGGAGCGAATGAGCCGTGAGGAAAAGAACTGGCTTGCCGAAGCGGTGAACACCAACACCTACTTCCGTACAGCCGTTCCCCTAATGGGTTATCGGTTTGACTTCTTCGATGTGCTGAAGAAATACCTTGTCAATCAATACGGACATTGGGCAGAGTATTACGCACCCGACCGCACCAGCCTAAGAGCCTATTTGTATGGTTGTGTCAATCAAATTGTAGAAATCCCCAAACATTAAACGACTATGAAAGGAACAGAACATTTTACGAGAACAATAGCCGAGTATCTCAACGGACGTGCAGCGACAGACCCTTTGTTTGCTCTCAACTTGATGAAGCCTAACAAGAGCATCGAGGAGTGTGTAACCTACATCTTGAACCAAGTGCAGGCGAGTGGGTGCAATGGCTTTGAGGACGATGAAATCTACTCAATGGCAGTCCACTACTATGACGAGGACGAAATCAAGGTGGGTAAGGCTATCACTTGCAGAGTGGCAGTAAACCATATTGTGGAACTCACAGAGGAGGAGAAAGCTGAAGCACGGCAGGAAGCCATTAAGCAGTACCAACGTGAGGAACTTGCCAAGATACAGAGCCGTAACGCAAGACCTCAAAAAAAAGAAACGGCAGAGGTGGTACAACCTTCATTGTTTGACTTCTAAAAAGGAAAAACTATGGAACGATACGATTTAAGCGAAGCACGCATCTATGTAGGCACATATGCCAAGTATAACGAAGGCTCACTAAGAGGTAAGTGGATAGACCTTTCTGAGTGTTTCGACCAAGACGAGTTTATGGAGGTATGCCACGAACTTCACCAAGACGAGGATGAACCCGAATTGATGTTCCAAGATTGGGAGAACATTCCCGAAGAACTCATTGACGAGGGGCATTTGCACGAAAACTTTTTCGAGTTGAGGGACGAGTTGGAGAATTTGGACGGTATGAATGTGAGTGCCTTTTGGATATGGGTAGAGAATACCGGCAAGGATTTAACCGAGTCCGTCTATTACCTAATGAGGCAATTCAATTCCGCTTTTGTAGGCAGATATGTGAACAAAGAAGAGTTTGCAAGGGAAATGGTAGGTATGGAACATGAACTATCCGAGTTTGCAGAGAGATATTTCAATTATGAAAAGTATGCGGAAGAACTCTTTGACGAGGGATATTGGTTTGAGGACGGATATGTATTCCGTGACGAGTAAAACAAGAGGACAGAAAATGAAACCAAGAAATAAATTTCAGAAGCAAGTGGCGGAGTTGGCAATCCAACTTCCCACCATTACCGACAAGCAAAGTCAGTGGGCATATACGCACCTTTTTGAACATATTGCCAAGCGCAACACGAAAGGCGAACACACTTGTTTGGAGTGTGGACACCAATGGACGGACACACGGCATAAAGGCAAGACCACAATTTGCCCCCATTGCGGAACGAAACTCACCATACATACAGAACGGCAGAGGGTATTTAAGGATATTGCATACTATTGCGTACTCACCACCTTCAAAGGCTACCAAGTGATACGTTACTTCTATATGGAGGTGTACCGCAAGCAAGGACAACCGATAAGACGATTTTGTTCTGAGGTGGTTGAGCGTTGGATGGCACCCAACGGCAAAAGCGCAGTATTGGCACGACTTCGCCCGATGAGTTGTTGGTATGACACGTGGCAGTTTGGCAGTGCTTTGGAAATCCGCCCCGACAAGCCTTTGTACGACATACTTCCACACGGCATTTACCCACGTTATGGAGTGATGAAGGACATTAGGCGCAACGGATTTAAGGGAGCGTTCCACGACCTTACCCCCTTTGAGTTGTTTCATTCCATTCTTACGGACAACAAGGCGGAAACCTTATTGAAGTCTGGACAATTCTCCCTACTTTGCCACTTCATTAGGGACAGATATGCCAAAATTGACAAGTATTGGGCATCTATCCGTATCTGTTTGCGCAATGGCTACCAAGTGGAGGACGGCAATTTGTGGTGCGATATGGTTGATACGCTTGCGACACTCAACAAGGACATACGCAGTCCGAAGTATATTTGCCCCACCGACCTAAGAGCAGCGCACGACCATTACCAAGCCAAGCGCAGGGCAAGGCAGGAGCGTGAGAACATTATCAAAAAGCGCAAGGAAGCGATGGAAGCCGAACAAGCATACAAGCAACTCAAAGCAAAATTCTTTGGCATAGAGTTTACTGACGGCATTATCCGCATCCACGTTTTGGAGAGTGTGCAGGAGCATTTAGAGGAAGGCACGGCAATGCACCATTGCGTATATGACGCACACTATTACAGCAAACCGCAGTCGCTTATCTTCTCTGCCACAAAGGACGGAGAGCGCATCGAGACCATCGAGGTATCATTGGAAACGATGAAAGTGGTGCAAAGTCGTGGCGTGTGCAACAAGAACACCGAGTACCACGAGCAGATACTCGCCTTGATGCAGAAGAATATGAGAATGATAGCGCAGAGAGCAACCGCATAACACAATCCATAAAACAAAGCAATATGAAAGTACAGATAGAAGGCTTTATTCGCAGTTGGGCAGACGAAATCCCCAACATCATCGTGAGAGTTATCAATGCCATAAGCATAGCCGAGAACAAGGAGGAGTTGCAGACAGCACTCCTCCAAATTTCCCAAGAAACCGAGTTGGACAAATACTTCGTTTATGGTTACGGCGCGCACCATTTTTGGCTCACTCACCGCAGGTTATCGAATGGCGAGCCGATGGAACACAGATTACTAATCGCTGAATTTTGAAAATATGGAAAGGAAAGTTTACAGAGTACGCACCCAATACGTTTTTGAAGGTGTGTTTGAGGTTGTAGCCACAGACCGAGAGGAAGCCGAGCGGAAAATCCTTGAAGATTGTGGAATGGTAATGGGCAGAGGAATACACAGCACCTGCCCGATGAACAAATCAATTGGGCTTTTGATACCCACCCCGAAGAACGGATAATCGAAACAACCGAAAAGCCCTAATACAAATGAGCCACGCAACCTCAAAAATTGCGTGGCTTCTTTTCTTTTTCTTTGAACAAGCAGGCGACCAAAGAAAAGAAGCAAAAGAAAGTCGCAGGAAATATCTTTTAAAGTCCTTTAATTTTGATAGTCGGCATTATCTATTATTTCAATATCATCTGACAACACTTTTGTAAATGAATTATCTACAATTAAGAAAATTTTCAGATTTATTGTAGCTGTGTCAGATGCCGCCATATAATGCTTATTCCAATCATTGTCCCAAACCTGAGGTAATTCTTCTTCATCCATGCACATTGCATCTGCCTTAAATAAAAAGACATCAAAAGTACATTCTACATTGACAGTATACTCAATTACAACTTCATTTTCTGATATTTGTCGTACTTCATCTAATTTAATTTCAGGCTTTCCTATTTCTACCACAGAGGGATTTTCAAATTCCTGCCTAAACGGACTATTCTCGTAATCAAATTGTCGATATAATAAAAATTTATCTAAACGCTGTTCAGTTTCATGAATAATATTAATATCTGCATAGCTACCATAGGATTGAAAAGCATCTTTGATTTTTTGAAGGATTTTTTGTTTGGGCTTAGCAAACTTCTTAATGAACACATCAATATCCTCTACAACTTCAACATGATCTTCATTTATATTTAATTTAGACAAATCTTCTCGCAAATCAGGATGTAGATCACCTTCTAAGCAAAAGCCCTTATGATTCTTGTTTATAAACACCACTTGTGGCATATCGAACAGATCATTAGGTTTAGTGCATATTGTAAGGAGACTCTCCCATATAAGAGCATCTCGATACCCTTTCCCACTTTCTTGAAAAGGCCTTTTACGAGCAAGGTCGCGACTTACTAAATCTTTGTGAGAAGTAGAAGGATATGGTATAATATTTATATTTAGACGCCTAATTTGAGCATTAAAAAATTTGGCATATTCTTCTTTTTCTTTTGTGATAACATCAATTGATTTTTGAGACAAATTCACTTTTTTGTCAGTCAATCTTTCAAAGTCGGAAAAAACTTTATCTATTTTCGTTTTACAATCTTGTATTTTTTCGCAATATTTATTTATAGACTCATCTATAACTACTGCAGGAATGTAAATTGTAGCCCCTATAGATTTTGCTGATTCGCATAAATCTTTAATTTTAGCTCCATTTAAATGAAAATCGCTAAAAATAATATTTGTATCTAATACTACTTTCATAAACTATATTTTCTACAAAGTTACTACTTTTAGGGGAACTAATAGCATTTTATGTTTAATTCCTAATTATCTAATATACAAAAGATGAAGTTCAACATATCGTCACCTTACCAATTATCGTAACACCTTGCCTTTATATTGACAGAAAAAGATAAATTCACGGTAGAAACTTCTGTTGCCCGAGTCTATTTTCCGTAGCAATCTACTCTTAGGATGTTTGCTATATCCCAGCATCCTGCCCGCTCCAACGTTGTAGGATAAGGCGGCAAGTAATAGGGTATCTTTGTCATATTTTTGAAATACTCAAAGTATTTCAAAAGGTCAGCACGAAGCAGTGAGTCTGCTTACCGTTCCGACATATTAGGAGAGAAGCATTCACCAGACAAAAGCTGATGACCATACCCGACGTAAGGGTGATCCTTCTTACCGTGCTTCCCTCAAAATATTTGATGCAGACCACCGCCCGTTCAATTGCAAATCGGTGGCCGTGCCGTGCGCGGTTTGTCGGACGTGGACATCGAGTGGGAAGAATGGAAAGGCAAGCTCGATGCAGAAGATTCTGGTACTTCTGGAGGCGGAACTAACCCCTATCCATAACCGAAAGAATTTTATAACTCTCTAATTTTTTAGGAGCCGGTCGCAGTGATGCGGTCGGCTCCCTTAATTGTTTCGGCTCAAAGGAACAAGTGCAGAACGAACAAGCCTCTCAACACATACTTGATAACGGAAAAGATAAATTTATACCATTTCAGTTTCATACACGTCTGCTGGTAGACTGACATTTTCTTACCCGGCTTCGAGCCCTTTTCTTCTTTATCATAGCAGATAAATATACCCTGCCACGAAATTGACAAACGTAATTTATACATAAGCATAAATTTTTGCTTGTATCTTCATGGCTCAGAGGCTCTCGAAAAACACAAAAGTTAATATTATAAAAACATCTTAGTACTGGCTCAAAGTGGCTCGACCTAAAATTCGATGCAAAGATACAACGTTTTAGAGAGAAGGCAAAATATCTATCGTTTATTTTACTACTTGAAAGCACATTTTTATAAACACCTATCAGAATACCATTTAACCCAAATCGGTCATTAGAAAATTTGAAGTCGTGGTCGTGTTTGTAAATCATTGAAAACAAATTGTTTATGCAATGTGTTTTCTAATGGCAGTCATTAGAAAACGACGAAATGACGTGGAAAATAGCCTAATGACCGATTGGGGGCTAATCAAAGCAAGGTAAACTCCACTTGCCTTTGCTTTACCAATCTTCGCATTATTTTACCCCTTGTATTTGAAAAGATGCTGCAAGATTCTTGTAAAGAATTTGTTACTTTGCTTCTATCTTGTATAGTAGCAGATTTTTAGGATTCTTTCCATTACTCAATATACACACCATGCCTGACTTTATATGACAGCAAAGCATCTTTCTCATTTTTCTTGAAAACAAAAATCACTATTTTTGGCGATTGCAGGGACAAAGCGAATGTCATACTTTTGCAAAGGTAGTGCCAGTGAGCGCTAAGAAAGCTCGCTTTCAATTTGCCGAGCGCAGCCTATCTTTTGCAAAATAAGAAGATAACATCTATTAAAAAGAAAAACAATGGGACACAAGCAGAGCAATTCCTACAAGAGAATGATGGAGCATTACGACGACGTGCTGACCGGACGAAAGTGGTGGTCGAGGATGTATATGCGACTGGTATGGAAAGAAGATGGTAATCTCTTGGCTCGGAAGGTGTTTGATTTCATACCGGACGATTTCCACGGACGACTGCTTGACGTACCCGTCGGTACTGCCATTTTCACCGCCGGGAAGTATCGCCGAATGAAAGCAGCCGAGATTGTAGGCTTGGACTATTCTGAAGAAATGATAGCCATTGCGACTCTGCAGAAGGAGACTGAGGATATAGACAACCTGTCTTTGGTACAAGGCGATGTCGGAGAGCTGCCTTATACAGACGAGAGCTTCGATTATGTGCTGTCCATGAACGGCTTTCAGGCTTTCCCTGACAAGGACAAAGCCTTTGCCGAAATCTTCCGCGTGTTGAAACCCAGAGGTTGCTTTTGTGGCTGCTTTTATGTCAGGGGTGAACGCCGATTAGGTGACGTCCTTGTTAAGAAAGTCTTGGAAAGAAAGGGATTCTTCCACCCTCCATACGACACTTTTGCTGAAGCTGATAGCCGGCTTAGGAGTATGTATGGCGATGACGTACAGACAGAGAAAATGGAATCCGTCTGCTTGTTTCGCTGCGTGAAGCCGCAAAAAACATCATCGAAAAAGAACAATAACCCCAAAACATAAGATTATGAGCGTAACTACTATCATCGACGAAGAAAACATCACCCTTGTACAAGGTGTCAATGGGATTCTATTGCACAAGGAAGGCTGGATGAAAGAGAAACAGGAAGGAAAAGACTAAACAATCCCTCTTCTCTCTGTATTAGCAGTTGTATCCTTCCACCTATTACAGTCGTTTTAATCTTCATTGTGAAGAAGGAAGAAAAACAACAAGAAAACGCCCCTTGCGGAGCATAAAAATGTCGCAAGAGGTGTATTTGATAATCAGGGTATATAAAACAAGGCAAACTCCACCTTTCGTCGTTTGACAAGCCCTCGCAGGACTTTGCCTTTGTATCGGCAGAAAGAGACAAATTCACGGTAATAGTTCCTGTCGCCCGACTCTATCTTTCGTATTAGTCGGCTTTTGGGATGATTACCGTAACCGAGCAAACGACCAACGCCCACATTGTAGGCAAGCAAAGTAAGCAGTAGTGCATCTTTGCCATAGCCCTTGAAATGTTCAAAGCATTTCCAAAGGTCGGCACGAAGCAGCGAGTCCGCCTGCCGTTCCGTCATTGCTGCCGTGAAGTGCTCGCCCGGCAAGAGCTGATGACCATAGCCGACGTATGGATAATCCTTCTTGCCGTGCATTCCCTCAAAATACCTGATGCAGACCACCGCCCGCTCAAAGGGCGGAAGATCGGCAAGCCGTCTCCGCTTACTCTGAGCTGACAATGGTTGGAAACCAATCAAAATCAAGCTGAATAGAATTATAATCCTACTGAAAATCATTGTCGTATCGGTACTTTTTCTATCGCTTTGGGCGTGTCCTCATTCTTCTCGTTGTTGAAGTTGAACGATAGCTTGACGATCTGCCCGAAGTTGTCCTCCACATACATATCAATGGTTTGTCGGTCTGTGGAAGCAGAGGTGTAGTAGAGTCGGAACACTTCCTTGGTGAGCGGATAGCGGTCGTTGGGCTTGAATGCCGTCCCGTTGTCCATTCTTAGCGTCCCTTTCCCGTCCGGTTGGAAATATCGGATGGTGTAGCGAGTATCGGCAAAATTGCCTTCACGTTTGAGCGTACACCTGATTTCTGCCGTCTGTCCCTTGACAATGTCTTTCTGAACAGGCATCGTCTCGACAGTGAACGGGTAAGACTGCTGAACATCCAGTTCCCTATCACAAGCAGATAAACAAAACACGGCAAGGGCAAGCACTCCCATTACCCATATCGAACTCATTATTTTATTCTTCATTGTTCCTTGATGTTAGAAGTTAAACTTAAAACCTGCCGACAACGCAGGACGAAACCGATGCACATCCGTGCCGAACAACACTCGTCCCTGACCTTTGAGAAGCAAGAGAACATTGTCCGTCAGGAAACATTCCACGGAAAGATGCAGCGCACCGCCATAGACAAAGCGTGAGCGGTCGAGCAGTTTTGCCCCATCGGGCAGGAACGGCTTATCCTCCCCCAATTCCTCATAGCCGCCCAAAGCGGAGATACCGCCATAGAGCAACACGTTCTTGCCATTGTCCGAGAATAGCGGGTGCATATAGCCCAAATGCAAAAGTGCATCTTTGAGTTTTACGCCATAGTCCCGATACGGCATATTCTGCTGTTCGTACTCCAATCCCATAAAGGTATAGTTCTCACGCTTCAAGTAGCGAGTGAGCGACAAGCTCAGACCGAAGTTATCCTTTGCAAAAAGTTTTTCACCCTTGATAATCGGCAGACTGCCCACGACTTCTATTCCTTTCTGCTTCGAAATCAGTCTCTGCGCTTGTGCCGGCAGCATCATCGCCACCACACAAGCCAATAAAAAGAGAACCTTTTTCATTACCATTTGAGTTTAAGGTTGTCAATCTTCTGTGCCAACAAGAGGTCTTCCTGCTCGACATAGAACGTCAGCGTCCGCCCTCCGTTACGCTCGTAAAGCGTTACTTCAAGCTGTTTGTCCTCCGAGAGCGAGAATTGGTCGAGTACGAAGACGGAATGCTCGCTTCCCTTGCCACGCACTTGCAGCACCTGATGATAGGCACGGAGCGGTTGCAGCACCTGCTCCTGAATAGCGGTACGTTTTGCCACCTTTTTGTCCACCACCTTGAACGTAACGAAGTCCACCGAGTACGGCATATTCGTCTCGTTCTCCATTCGAGTGTGGAAGTAGAGCAAGCCATTGTGCGCATACAGTCCACGCAGCAGGAATTTCATTCCGAACTGTCGGGCCCCGATGTGCTTGATGGTTCGCTTGTCATTCTGATAGATGGTCTGCATCATCAGTTTGACAAGCACGGGCGACTCGTTGCCGAGTTCCTTGAAATAGATATCCGCACGATTGCTCGGCAAACGTCCCTCGACGGGCGAAAGAAAGTCTTTCATCTCCACGCTCAGCTTCTCCGGCTCATCGGCATACTTCACGTTGAAAGCATAGAACGAGCCGTCCTCGCAAATCACGCTCATATTGGTCTCCGTCTCAAAATCCTTGACGGCAGCCTTTACACGCAGCACGTTTTCCGCATCCTCCGCCTTGCCGGCGATGATGTTCTGTGAACCTAAATCGACATAGCGGACAGGCGCAGGGAAAATCAGATGCACCGTCTTTTCAAAAGTAACTTCCAAGCCGTAAGGCAGGACGATGCGTCCGTTCGGAATTGCCTTGCTCATACCTTGAAAGAGTTCTCCCGATGAGAGCGGACGGTCGGGCATAAGCGTTGAAGTCGTTGTCTGTGCAGTGGCTGACGCTCCCATCGTGGCAAGCAGGACAGCCGAAAAAATCCATTTTTTCATTGTTGTTGTTATTTTGTTATTGCTATTTTTATTGATTGATATGCTTATTTTGACTGAACCAAGAACAGGCGGTAGCCCCCTTTAAGTGTTACCTTGACGGTGCGGAGCTTCTTTTGGAGCAGTTGACTTGCGCCCTGCATCACCCCACGTGCCGCCTCCGAGATAATCTGGTCTTTGGCGGAGGAAGCAAAGGTGAAGGAAGTTCCCATCGAACCACCGATGTTCGCACCCACCTCTTTGAGGGCGTTGATGTCCTCCGAACCGGGAATGAACACTCCCTCCTGTCCGTCCGTGTCGTATGCCGAGAGCTTCACGGCAATAATCCGTCCCTCCACCTCAATGCTCTTAACGAGCAGGTGCAGGCGGTTGCCCTCAATTTTAGCCCTCGCAATGAGTCGGCTTTGTCGGGGAATGCGCAAGCCTTGCACTTGGGCAGTTTCGAGCAGGCGCAACGCCACATTGTCGCCCTCTTTGAGTGTTACCGTCCTGTCCACCACCACGCTGAGCGTGTTACGGGGCACGGCAGCAACCGCACTCGTGAGCGAATGAAAGCCCATATTGCGTGGCTTCGTGCCATATTGCTGAACAAAGTCGGCATCTGTCATCGGCTGGTTGAGCGAAGACACCACCTGCTTACGTTCTGCCAATACCTCCATTGCCGGGAGAGAACCCGTTGAAGATGCTTGTTTTGTTGCCGATGTTTCCAAAGTACCTTTTCCCTTTGCGGGTGTAAAAGCGTTGGTAGTAGCGGTAGTCGAAGAAGACTGTGGCAGATACTTCGCCGCCATTTGGTAACTCTTTTCCATCAAGGCGAGCTGTCGCTTCTCCTCCGCATCCTCATTCTCGTTCTTGGATGCCAGTTCCTTTTTGAGATTGTCCAACTCCGAGCGTAGTGCCTCACGTTCCTGCTCATTGGGGTCGGGCGCATAAAAGGAGTTCAGCAGGCGGTTGTTCTCCTCATAGCGGTGCATCGAGCTTTCAATCTTTGCCGTCGAAGCGGCTGCTTCCGCACGTTCGCTTTCCGAGGGAGCGGTATTACTGTCAAAGTAATCCGAAAGCCTGCCCATTTCCTCGCGTGTCTGTTCGTCCTGACGGCTCTTGTCGCCCAATTCATAGGCTTTGAGTTTGTTGCCCGTCAGCTGTTCGGTGGTCGCCTGCGGTATGCTGTCGTTCAGTCCCTGCTGAGCAGCGCTCTTGTCCTTACCCGACGGGGCAAAGATGAACCACATCGAGAGGGCGAAAAGCAGTCCCAGCCCACCGAAGACCAGTCCTTTTTTCAGTTGTTCTTTTTGTTTATTATCCATTTTCATTGCTATTGGTTGAATATCGTTGATAAAGTTGTATAAACACACTGTCTGTATGGATGTCGCTGTCTATTATCATTCCTTTGGGGATAGGCAGCCTTTCCTCCTCGTGAGGCAGGAAAAACTGCGCTATCATCCAGATGGAACAGACAAAATAGACAAAGCTCAGGGAGAAAACAATCAGCTTGCGCTGCCTTGCCGTGAGCCTGTCGCACCGATGGCGGAGCCACAAGTGCGCCCTCAGATAGTGGCGTGCGAATGAGAATCCTCTTGTCCTTTCCATCGTGCTATCGTTTATAGGTTTGGAGGTCTTGATTCTGTCGCACCATAAACTGTTCCATCAGAAAGCCCTGCGGATTGTTGTCCGAGCGGACGGAGTTCTGCAAGGTGCAGGTCGTAATCAGGTTACGCTCCGTGATGTTGCTCGGTCGCACGATGAACTGACGGGCGTAGGTCGTTACCTCGTAGGGATAGACCTCAAAGTTGCAGCGGATGGAGTCCACCTCGATACGCTGATTGACATTGCCCGAAATGGCACGGTTGTAATAGCCCTTTTCCGCCAAGTCCTTGTAGTAGTTGAAAGCCGACTTGTCGCAGAGCAGGAAGGCACGCTCCATGTTCTTCTCGATGGCATCCTTATCGGGCGCGATGGTGAAGAACAGTTCATGGAAACGGCGGACGTGTTCCCTCGCTTCCACAGGGCGGTTCTTGCTTGCATCCTGACTCAGTGCGAGCATCAAGGATTTTCCTTGGTCAAGCACATAGATTTTCTCCCTTTGCTCTTTGGCAAAGCCATACGAGGCATAGACGGCATAGCCGCTGACCGCCACGCAGACGATGGCGAAGACAAAGGCATAGAGCCTGATTTGACGGAATGAGGTCTCGATATTGGTGAGTGATTTGAATTCCATTGTTTTTTCGTTTTTTGTTATTTACCTTTGAGTAATGCACCCTTGATACGTCCGCCCACATTGCCGATAACAGAACCTGCACCAGCTGCGGCATATCGTCCGCCCGTGTATGCACCCTGTGCCCCACGCTGAGCCGTCTGATTGACGTTGCGACCATAAGAGCCGATACCGCCACCTGCTTCGATAATCCAGCCTGCCACCGTCGGTACGCAGAAGTAGCCCACGATGCCGATGAGGAAAAAGACGATGTAATACCAAGTACCGGAATCCGGGAGATAGTTCGGGTCGCTGAGTGCCTCTATGTCTTTCTGCACCATCAAGACCTGTATCTTGGTGAGCAAGGCTGTGAGAATACTGCTGACGGGCAACCACAGATACACAGAAATGTACCGAGAGAACCAAGCCGTGAGAGACCCTGCCAGTCCGTCCCATACGGCAATGCCGAATACGATGGGGCCAAGAATGGAGAGCACAATCAGGATGAACGTGCGGAGGGTGTCAATAATCAGACCTGCGGCATGGAACAACAGCTCCATCAGGTCGTGTACCATCTTCATCACCCACTGCTTGGTCTGGTAGGCAGCCCGCTCGGCATACATGCCTGCAATCGTTACGGCATCCTCCGGACCAATAATCCCCATTTCCTCGATTTTCTCGTCAAACTTCTCGTTCGACACCAAATAAGCCGTCTCGGGATTGCGCAGATAGGCATCCTCCTGCAGCTTGTTCCGCTTGGCGGTCAGTTCCGCCAAATTGTTCTCCTGCCGATTGACCATCTTCTCCGTGCCCTGCACCACCGGAGAGAGGACGGCGTTCATTGTTCCGAGTACGAAAGTCGGGAAGAACATGATGCAGAAGCCCAAGACGAAGGGGCGTAACAGCGGAAACACGTCGATAGCTTCGGCACGGGCGATGGAAGCCCACACCCTCAGCGCGATATAGAAGAGTGCGCCCAATCCTGCCACTCCTTTGGCGATGCCCGTCATCTCCGAGCAGAGGGGCATCATCTCGTCATAGGTGGAGCGCAGCAGTTCGTGTAAACTCGTAAAATCCATAGCGCAGCGAGTTTACCAATAGCGACTGGCAGTATTGCCGTACAATGCCCTCACCGAAGCGAGGTCGTTCTTCTCCCTCGCACGCACATAGCTCACGGAGATGTTCTTGCGGGTGTAGTAGGAAACGAGGGAGCGGTATTCCCTGAGCGTGGTGTAAATGCGGTCGATAGCCTGCATGCGCTCGTGGTCGTTCATGGAGAACACCCCCGATTTGGCAACGGACTTCAACTCCTTCAGACTCTCTCCGCTCTGCTCCAATAGCTTGGTGTAGCCCGAAGCCATCGCAGCGAGTTCGGAGGGACGGAAGTTCTTGTCGGAGAGCATCTTCTTGTACGAGGTAACGTAAATCTCCGAGATATCGCCCACCATCAGGATGCACTCCTTGACTTTGTAGGCATCGCCGATGAGGTTGTTCACCTTCTTCAGCGCATCGTAATACTTCTTGGTGTCGTTGTAGAGTTTCTCCACCTCCTTGAATCCGTCCAAGGTATTCTTCACCGTCTTCGAGGCGGTGGCAATTTCCTTGACCGTATTGGCGATGTTGCCCGCAAAGTTGGTCGGGTCGCTCACTACCCACTGTGCGTGAGCTTTGGGAATAGAAAGGCTCAATCCTAAGAGAGCCATAAATAAAAACTTTTTCATTGTTACTACTATTTTGATGGTTCGTATTTATTTCTTCTTATTGTTTATTTTCTCATTGGCGAGTAGCCTGATGGCGGTTTCAATATCGCCACCGAGTTGCTCCGCACGCTGCATCACCTCCACCTTTTCCGTTTCCTCGGTGGTATAGGTAAGGTATTCCTCCATACTCACCTCCGTGGCATAGACGGCACTCTGCATACCGCCCAGACCAATCCATACCTCTTTGTATAGTCGGTTGGGGTCGTTGTTTTGGTTGATGGAAAGAATCTGGCTCTTCTCCTTTTCGGAGAGTCCGAGCATGGCTTGTATGCCGTCGAACTTGGTCATGTACTTGCGCTGGTCGAGCAGGATTTTGCAGTCGGAGTTGTTGATGATACTCTCCTTGACAATGGGCGACTGGATGATGTCGTCCACCTCCTGCGTTACGACAATGGCTTCACCGAAATACTTTCTGACCGTCTTATATAAATATTTTATATAGTCTGCCATATTAGCGGATGCAATCGCCTTCCACGCCTCTTCAATGAGTATCATTTTTCTTATACCCTTGAGTCTTCGCATCTTGTTAATGAAGGCTTCCATGATGATGATCGTCACCACAGGAAACAAATCCTTGTTGTCCTTCACTTGGTCGATTTCAAAGACGATGAAGCGTTTGGAGAGCAGGTCGATGTTCTTGTCCGAGTTCAGCAGGAAGTCATAGCGTCCACCTTTATAATACTGCTTGAGTGTCGTTAGGAGGTTGTTAATATTGAAGTCAGAGAGCGTTACCTTAATGTCCCGATGCTCCATATCCTCACGATACACATCACGCAGGTACTCATAGAAGGTGTTGAAGCAGGGAACGATGGTGTGATCCGTCCTGATAAGTTCGATGTAGGCATTGACGGCAGAGCCAAGTTCGCCTGCTTCTGTCTTGGTAATATGTTCATCGGCACTCTTCCATAGCGTAAGCAACAAGGTGCAGATACTTTCCCTTTTCTCCACATCAAAGAAGTAATCATCGGTGAAGAAAGGATTAAAAGAGATAGGATGCTCATCGGTATAGGTAAAATAGACCCCGTCCTCGCCTTTGGTCTTGCGGTGGATAAGCTCGCACAAGCCTTGATAGCTGTTACCCGTATCGACCAAGAGCACATGCGCTCCTTGCTCGTAATACTGGCGTACCATGTGGTTAGTGAAGAAAGACTTGCCACTGCCAGAAGGACCCAGGATGAACTTATTGCGGTTGGTGATGACACCTTTTTTCATCGGTAGGTCGGAGATGTCGAGGTGGATGGGCTTGCCCGAAAGTCGGTCAGCCATCTTGATGCCGAAGGGAGAGAGCGAGTCCTTGTAGTTGGTCTCTGCCGTGAAGAAGCAGAGAGCAGGTTCAATAAAGGTATAGAAACTCTCCTCGCTTGGAAAGTCGGCGGCATTGCCGGGAATACCCGCCCAATAGAGGGTTGCCGTATCAATGGTGTTGTGTCGTGGCTTGCACTCCATCAGTGCCAGCGCACTGCCCACATCATTCTTGATGTTGCGGAGTTCCTCCTTGTCATCGCTCCATGCCAGCACGTTGAAGTGGGCACGGATGGAGGTCAAGCCCTGCGAGTGGGCTACGTTGAGATACTCCTGTATCCACTCCTCGTTAATCTGATTGGAACGTGAATAGCGGGCAAGCGAGTGCATGTTGCGTGCCTGCTTCTCAAACCTTTGCAGGTTATCATCGCTGTCCTCGATGAAGAGGTACTGATTGTAGATGTGGTTACAGGGCAGCATCAAGCTGGCGGGAGCGGCAAAGGACAGTCGGCAGTCGCTTCTGTCGGTCGATAGTCGCTCATAGCGTGTGTCGGTGGAAACACTTGTGGGCAGATCGTCCGTGTCTGACAGCGTATGCAGGCAAAGGCGGTTGTCCCCGACACGCACAAGGTCGGAACCCAAGCGGATGTCCTCCAAAGAAGCGTGTCCGTCTTCTGAAAGGGAGAAGTATCGGTCCAATAGTCCACCTTGCTCGGCTGTACCCACCAAATCCTCCTCCGTCATACGGGTGAGCCGAATTTGCTCCGTGTCGTTGATAATGCGCTCGAACTGGTCCACGGCTTCCATAAACTTGATCACTTCCTCCTTGTCGGTAATCTCCTTGGGGAGCAGGTGTCCGCGGCAGAGTGATGAAAAGTTGCTCTGTCGCTGCATACGCTGCTTGTTGGTCTTAGTCAGGAAGAGATAGACCGAATGGTGCAGGTAAGGACGCTCGTTGAAGTGTCGCTCTGAACTTTTGGCAAGAAAGCTAAGTCCAGAGCCTTGCTGACTATTCATTTTGGCTTGGTAGTTCTCTTTGATAAACCAGTCCTGCTTATGCACGATGGTATAGTTGGGCAGCACCTTGATTGCCTTGTGCCATGCCGAGTGCATCGCCTCGTATTCGGCAGAGGTGACGGTGAAGAGTTCGGGCAGCTCCACACGGAAAGCCACCGTGATGTCGGCATCCTTGCTCACCATGCAACCCTGCTCGATGGAGAGCAGCGGGAACTTCGCTTCCAAGGTCGTGATTTTACTGTTGTTTCTCATTATGCCTTGCGTTTGGGTTTGAGGTTACGGATAAGGTGAAAGACGGTACGGCGGTTCAAGAGGTAGCGCGGGTGCATCTTAATGGCTCCCTGCTTCATCAGTCCGTATCTGCCGTACTTGCGGTTCATGGCAAACGTTTGCCACACGACGAGTGTTGCACCCACTAAGCCAAGACCGAGGCAGACTATCTGGTCGATGCCACAGAGATAGAGCACCACCACGAGAAAGAAGACCGCCAGCAGTCCCCCAGCAAAGAGGAAGAGATATTGCGCCTTCAAGCCCTTGAACTCTACCGTCCGACCTACACCTTTATTGATTTCCCATTGTGCCATCGTTTACAGGAAGAAGGAACGTAAGATGGTGGCAGCCACAATCAGGAAGATACACGCACCGAACCAAGAGGCTGCTGTCTTGCTCGTATCGGGGTCGCCTGAGCTAAACTTGTTATACACCTTGATACCGCCAATCAAGCCGACCACGGCACCGATGGCATAGATGAGTTTCGTACCCGGGTCGAAGTAGGAGGTTACCATTTTTGTGGCTTCATTGATACCTGCCATACCGTTTCCCTGTGCATACGCTCCTGCGGTGGTCAGTGCCGTCAGGAGCAGCATCATTGTGATTTTCTTTTTGTTCATTTGTATTTGATAATTTTAAATATGAAATAATAATCTCCTTTGGTGAAGGAAAGGGAAAGAGCGGCACATATGATAATGAAGAAACCAATTCGCAGATAATGAACCGACTTCTTTCCCTGCCTTCGTTGATTGTTTACAGATAGTATGAAAGTGGCTTTTCGTCAGCATCACCCGAAGAGGTGTCAGATACGTCAGAAACAGGTGGTGTTGAGTTTCGAGAAGATGGCATTGCTTGTTGATTGCTCTGTTCTTCCTTTTCTTCCGCCCTGCGGATTTTCTCCAATAGCGAGGCTTGTTCGCCCTGCATCTTGGCGATGTTTTCCTTGTACTTATCCAACAGTTCGGAGTCTTGAAGTTGTCGAACGGTCTCTTTGACCTCTTCCTCATCAGCCTCCTCACAGTTTTTTGTCCACTTTTGCAGGCGGACTAAGTCACGTGCAAGGATGGACTGCCCCGATACCTCGGCTTCGCCCGATGTGGACTCGATGGGCAGGCTTAATTCCTCACGGGCAACTTCATCTTCGTCCACCCTCTCCATCTCGAAATCAACGTCCATCTCGTTGTCCTCTTCGTTCACATCTTCCTCCTTTTCGGAGTTCTGCGGTGCAAAATTATTGCTATTTCGCTCTGGTTTTTCAGATGATGAAATAGAGGGCATTTGTGGGATAATTGGGGAAATGGAACGACTTTTTCCAATCAGTACAAACTCGGTTTGTTCATTTGCACCTTGCCCTTTCAGTACGTCTTTTTCCTTCGCTGCTTCGTTCTTATTGGTATCTTCATGACTCTTTCCCTTTTTCTTGATGATGAAGTCATACGGAGATACATACCGCATATAGAAATATAGGATACCAAGCATCATCCAAATGATGATGAGTACTAGTATAAAACTGAAAAGTATTGTTTCCATCATAAGTTCAATGTTTTGTACCGCTTATGTGCCGAAGCGGCTTCATTCAACAATTCCTCATAAGTACGAAGATGCCACATGAGAATATTCTCGATATATGCAGTGAGTGTGGATTCCGATTTTGTGTTCCAAAGGACATCGCGCAACATCTGAAGTATCTCTCGGTTGATGGTAAAGCCTGATTTTGCACTCTGTGGAGTGGGCTTGAAATATATGGATTCATAAAGATGCCACAGATCTTCCGTAGACTTTGGAGCGGATGTCGAGGTGTGAAAATCGTCTCGACTGGTGTTTTCTCTTTCATCGTCGTCTATATTCCTTGCTGGTTCATGGAGCATTGATAATTCGTCCGTCTCAGCCGCCTGTGTTAGGTCATTCATTGGTCTCCTTGTTTTTTGATGAAGCACCATTGCATAAGTGCAGAGCACCGATGTGATGATGAGGTTAAAAAACACGAGTGTCAGGATAATTACATTTATTGTTGTCATGATTGTATGGTTTATAATGTTATTGTTGTCTTGCGCCTTTGCTTTGCAGCCGCACTGTTGAGCAGTTCCAGATGTTCTCGCAGGTGCTCCCGAAGGATGTTATCTATGTATGCGGCTATGGAGACACGCTCCCCCAAGTCCTGCAACACGTTGCGCAGGTTCTGTAATGTCTCCAAATTGATGGAGAAAGCTGTCCGCATTTGCGAACGTACGGGATGAAAGTATAGGGAACGGTATTCCTCTATGGAAAGGGACGACCTGCCGGACTTTTCCATTCTTGGCTTCCTTTCTCTTTTCGGTTCAGTGTTTCCGGTTGCCCCACCTTCTGTTTCATCTGCCGGTTTTTCGTTTGTTGGTTTCGTTTCTTCCGGACTTTCGTCTTCCTCTCGTAATGTTGCAGGGGAAGGTTCTGTGTCCTCAGAAGGATCGAAGGGGTTGGGGACCGTGACAGGTTTCACCACGACATTGTCCTCTGCCATTTTCTTCAGCTTCTTTTCCAGTTGCTGCTTTCTTTCCTCAATCGTTGCCATTTTCTGTTTTCGTTTTTAGTTTGAGACGTTGAATTATCTCGGAGACGAGTTCATCCAGCCCTGTGCCCGTTCGTAATCCCCTTGCAGGAGGCTGATAGGTGGAACGGAATACGCCTCGTAGCCCGTATGTGGAAAGTTCGTGGGAGAAACGGTGTGTGGCATATACATAGCCGGGCAGGAGCGTGAGTTCGTGTCCTTGGATAAGTTTTGTGTATTCGTCGATGATGACGTTCCTTACCCTTCTGTCCACCTTGTTCCAGAACAGGATAATGTCCTTTATTCGTGAGTCGGACATTGAAACACCAATATCCGTAATGGTCTTGGCGTATGCCATACAGGAGACGAGTGACTGTATGTCGGCTTCAAGCGGAGACAGGATATAGTCCATCTGAAGGGACAGTTCCATCAACTCTGTGGTCCCTGCATGACCGGGGAAGTCGAACACGACCAACTGGTACGTCTCATTGTTGATAGTGTCGATTTTATTCCGTGCAGTCCTGACAGCTTCTTTGGGGCTGGACTTATAAATTCTGTATGCCTTTTTGCCGAGGTGGTGAAAGTATTCCTCCATGGACTTGGAAAGCTCTTCGCTTTCCTGAACGACACTTTTCTCGCGTTCCCTCAGTTTGTAAAAGGAGTCCTGCGACAGGTCGCAGTCCATCACGAAGAGGTTGATGCCCTGTTCGTAGTACAATATGCTGCTCACAATTTCGGCAAGCGTGCTTTTTCCTACTCCTCCCTTTTGTGAGGAGAACCCCAGAAAGAGGGGGCGTTGTTGTTTGTTCTCCATAATGATAATTTCTTAGTTCATATTACTTGTCTATTTGCTGTTTGGATGTTCTCTCATTCTTGAGAGTAATCAGCAGACAGTTAATTCTGACTGCGTATGATTCGTGCGATAGTCTGAAAGGACGATTTATAGTTCTTGCAATCTGTTGTATTGACAATAGTTTGTCATGACAACAAATTGTCATGAATATGTTTCGTTTCTTCTTTGCATCTTTGGTGCAAGCCAACGGTAATACGATGTGTCTTTTGCTTGTGTCGTCATACCATAGTTCGCTCGTTTTGGCTGCAAAATAAATGATATTTTGGTTGATTTTATTACACCGATGAAACACAGGGAAACACAAGGGAAAAGAGTGAATATCGCTGATAATGAGTTATTTGAAAACTCGCCGTAACTTTGCAGACGAGAATAATACATGGAGGTAATATCCCGAAGCAGACACCCCAAAAGGGTGGATACTTCAATCGTATCATTTCTTGATATTGGCAAGGTGTGTCTTTGTAACACAAACCTCCGTTTGTACCACAAAGACCCTTGCCCCAAAAGGGGATTAAATCACTCCGAAGTCGTAATTAGAAACCAAAGCGATATGAATAAAGATGCAGAACATCGTTCAGAACGAAAAAGAATAGAAAAGCCCCGCTGGGACAACTGGCATGTACGTTTGCCCGATCCAAAAGATCAGCAGCGTGCCATAGAATTATTTCATAAATCAGGAGCAGAAACAAAGTCGGATTTCGTGCGTGCTCGTATACTTGGCGAGAGTTTCAAGGTGATTACAGTGGATAAATCCGCCGTAGAATACTACCGAAAGCTCTCTGAATTGACGGCACAAATCCATAAGATTGGCGTACTCTATAATCAAGCGGTGCGTGCCATCAACTCCTATCACAGCGTGAAAACCGCACATATTCTGCTTGAAAAGTTGGAGAAACTGTCTATTCAGATTATCGAACTTCAAAGGAAAGCGGTTGCCTTAACCATTGATTATCGTAGTAAATGATAGCCAAAATATCATCGACAGCAAACCTTGGAAGAGCTTTGGGCTATAACTTCAAAAAGGTAAGGCAGGAGGAAGCAACTATTCTGCTTGCCGGTGGTCTGTACCAAAATCAAGATGGCAGATACGCTATGGAGCAGGTGCTATCCGATATGCAGCAACTTATCCCGAATAAGTGCAGGACAAAGAATACTGTCTTTCATTGCTCGCTCAATCCGCACCCGGATGAGAAACTCTCCGATGAACAACTAACACAGATAGCCAAAGAATATATGGAAGAGCTTGGATATGGCAATCAGCCTTATATTATATTCAAGCACAACGACATTGCCCGTGAGCATATACATATTGTTTCGCTCCGCATTGATGGAAATGGCAGGAAAATCAATGACAGGTTCGAGAAGCGAAGAAGCAAGAAAATTACCGATGCCTTGGAAAGAAAGTACAGTTTGATACCAAGCTCTCTGAAAAAAGAGAATAACGGCCAAATCTGTGATAAAGTAGATATAGGCAAAGGCGACATCAAGCAGCAGGTCAGCTCGATTGTCCGTGCCGTCCTAAAGCATTATACATTCTGTTCTTTGGGTGAGTTGAACGCCATACTCTCCCGGTATAATCTCGCTGTGGAGGAAGTGAAGGCGGAGTATAGGGGTAAACGATATGACGGGCTGGTATATGTTCCTGCCGACAATAAAGGTAATAAGGTGAGCACACCTATCCATGCCTCGGACATCGGTCGTGGTGTGGGGTATACTGCCGTACAGAATAAAATGCTAAAATCCAAGCAGTCAATCAAAGCGTATATTCCGCGGATGCGAAAAAAGGTGTTGGAGGTTATGCGAACTTCTCCCATGACAGAAGCCGAGCTACTTGATAACTTGAACAAACAATGTTTGCGCACTGTTATTCGCAAGAACGAGAGCGGACGCATCTATGGTATTACATTCATTGATGATGAAAAAGGCATTGCGCTCAATGGCTCCAGATTGGGTAAAGGATATGCTGCCAATTTATTCAACGCATATCTATCTAATCCAGCACACAATTCATTCTTGGATGAATCGCTCTATGGTAAGATTAATACCACCTTACAGCAACAGATGTGGACAACACTGCCCGAAGAACAAGCAAGCGACAATCTTGTCGATGAACTTATCGACGATATGGTGGGAGAATCCTTCTCTTCATCGGGCAATGATGATTGGAAAGAAGCGGCATGGCAACGTAAACTCCGTAAACAAAACAAGGTAAATCTTAAACGCAGGAAGCGTTAAGTGCACCGTTCAAATAGTATTCAACCACAATATTATGCACCGCCCGAAAATTGTCTTATAGGAGAATTAAAATTGTCCTATAAGACAATTTGAAAAGTCTTATAAGACAATTTTAAGCACAAGGGCGATTACTAACAAATTTAAGATTATGGCACAAGAAGATGATTTAAGGGCATTGGGTAAAGTTATGGACTTTATGCGGGGTATATCGGTGATATTCCTCCTGATTAACTGTTACTGGTTCTGCTACGAGGCATTTCAAGAATGGCACTTCACACTCGGTATCATCAACAAGATACTGATGAACTTTCAACGCACCACGGGATTATTTTCATCTATCCTATGGACGAAACTCTTTTGTGTGGTTTTCCTTGCGCTCTCCTGCTTGGGCACAAAAGGCGTGAAGGAGGAGAAAATCACATGGTCAAAGATTTGGACGGTGCTTTTCGCAGGTTTTGTGTTCTTTTTTCTGAATTGGTGGCTGTTGGCATTGCCCATTGGTAAGGTGGGTGCTGCTTCGCTCTATATCTTCACCTTGTCTGTGGGCTATATCTGTCTGCTGATGGCAGGTGTGTGGATGAGCCGACTGCTCAAAAATAACTTGATGGATGACGTATTCAATACCGAGAATGAGAGTTTTATGCAGGAGACGCGACTGATGGAGAACGAATACTCCGTCAATTTGCCCAGTCGTTTCTACTACAAAAAGAAGTGGAACAACGGCTGGATCAACATTGTCAATCCGTTTCGCGCATCAATGGTGTTGGGTACTCCCGGCTCAGGAAAGTCGTATGCCATCGTGAACAACTACATCAAACAGCAGATTGAGAAGGGCTTTGCAATGTATATTTACGACTATAAGTTTCCCGACCTTTCGGAAATTGCCTATAACCATTTACTCAACCACCTTGATGCTTACCAAGTAAAGCCGCAATTCTTTGTGATTAACTTCGACGACCCACGCAAGTCGCACCGCTGCAATCCCATCAATCCGTCTTTTATGACGGATATTTCGGATGCCTACGAGAGTGCCTACACGATTATGCTCAATCTCAACCGCTCGTGGATTCAGAAGCAAGGAGACTTCTTTGTGGAGTCGCCCATTATCCTTTTGGCTGCCATCATTTGGTTTCTGAAGATATACGAGGACGGCAAGTACTGTACATTCCCTCATGCCATTGAGTTTTTGAATCGTCCTTATGCGCAGATATTCCCCATACTCACTGCCTATGATGAATTGGCTAACTACCTTTCTCCCTTTATGGATGCATGGGAGGGTGGAGCACAAGACCAGTTGCAGGGACAGATAGCCAGTGCCAAGATACCACTTTCACGAATGATCTCACCTGCCCTTTATTGGGTGATGACGGGTGACGATTTCTCACTTGATATCAATAATCCCAATGAGCCGAAAGTGTTGGTCGTGGGAAACAACCCCGACCGTCAGAATATCTACTCGGCAGCACTCGGACTTTATAACAGCCGTATCGTGAAGCTCATCAACAAGAAGAAGCAGCTCAAATCCTCAGTAATCATCGACGAGTTACCGACCATCTACTTCCGTGGGCTTGACAATCTTATCGCCACAGCCCGAAGCAATAAAGTGGCAGTTTGTTTGGGCTTTCAGGACTTCTCACAGCTTACCCGCGACTATGGGGATAAGGAGAGCAAGGTGATACAGAATACCGTGGGCAATGTTTTTAGTGGTCAGGTGGTAGGAGAAACAGCTAAGACTCTATCAGAACGTTTTGGTAAAGTGCTACAGCAACGTCAATCAATGACCATTAACCGTAACGACAAATCAACCTCTATCTCCACACAGATGGATAGTCTTATCCCTGCATCGAAAATCAGCAACCTTACCCAAGGTATGTTCGTGGGAGCAGTATCCGACAACTTTGACGAGCGCATTGACCAAAAGATTTTCCATGCTGAAATAGTGGTGGATAGTGCTAAAGTCTCTGCCGAAATGAAGCAATACCAGTCCATTCCTGAAATCAATGCGTTTCAAAACGAAGATGGCTCCGATAATCTCAAAGAGACTATCGAAGCCAACTATAAATGTGTTAAGCGGGAAATAATTGTTTTGATTGAAAAAGAAATAAAAAGGATAAAAGAAGATCCTTCTCTTTGTCATCTTATAAAAGAATGAGACGCAATGTCTTTATGTCATTCAAAAACTATATTTCATCTTTGCCCATATTTCAGAGTTTCGGTCATACATCTGAAACTTGCCTTTGTCGGCATGGAAGAAATCGTATCCGGCAGTGAGTTCGATTTGGTCGTTCAAGGCGTAGGATGCAGAGAAACGGTTGAAAACGCCGCCATTGGCTACATCTATATAGGCGAATGTTGAAAGTTTCAGCATATTCCGCAGTAGTTCTTTCGATATTCTTGCCGTGGCAAGTCCGGCATTGCGATAAACGGAAAGACCGTCAAGGTTCCCTGCCGTATATTTATGGCAGTATTGCGCGCTGAAGTTCCAATCGTTGCCCGGATACCAGTCCACACCGGCAAGGATATTGTACGTATTTCGGCATACCACATCTTTTCCTACACCTCTGCTTTGCGCCTCATCGAAATAGCAAGCAGCCTCGCTGCGAAGGACAAACTGTCCGACAGGCAGAGAGCAGTCGGCTCCGAGCATCGTCATCCGGCGGTATTCCCCTTTGGCTAAAAGCGACTTTCCATCGTTGGACACAGCAAGGGAAAGAGCGGGCGTCTTGTTCCATGTCCGCAGGGCGCTCAGGGAGAAATCTATCCCGCTGAGATTGGTCGTTATCCGCCCGCCGTACTCCATATTCCTAAGTCTTTTCTCCGGTTTTCCACTTTCCAAATCTATGGTATAGGGAAGAGGGGCTGACGGCAGAGTCAGTGCCCACGGATTGCGTCGGTCGGTGGGAAGGATGAAGAAATCCGCCACGGGATTACATATCGCCTCGAATGTTACCGAATGCCATGTGTATTTTGCACGCAGGGCATTGACGGGCATACGAATGTCATCGTAGTCCTGCGCAAGGAACTCGGTATAGTCGAACGGCGACACGCAGTCCGTAACGCGCAATGCGTCTGCCACTCCCCATACCACAATCTGCCGCCCCACCCGAAGGTCAAGGTTTCCTTTGGTGTATGCAAGATATGCCTCACGCAGTTCCAGTCCCGTGCGGTCTTTCAGTATGCCGTTGTAGGTGGCGTTCATGGAAACAAAAAGGGAAGCTGCTCCTTTTTCAAGTTTCACCTCTCCGCGCGCACGGGTTCTCGAAGCCATCCACTCGTTCCTGCCTCCTGTCCTGACGGCATGGTATGTGTCGAGGAAACCTCTTACCTGAACACGCAAGGCGTTGTCATCCGTTTCTTCCTCTTGCATATATTCCGCATCGGCAGAATCATTCTCCACCGTCAGCGTATCAATCTGGGCAAATGCCTGTGCCGAGAACATCGGCACAAGCAACAGCGTCCATAATCGCAGTATTTTCATGATCAGAGTCCTTTTTCCAGTTTGGAGACAGTGAAGAGATTGGGCGCAATCTTGACGTTGAACCTCTGATTGTCCATCTTGATGATGGTCTTATGCCCCGTCTGTACATTCTCCATCTGCATGAGGTGCATCGTCCAGAATCCCTGTACCTTGTCAATATTTGAGATGGTAAGGCTGCGATGCAGTTTATTGAGCTTATCGTAGTAATCCGCCTTGATTGCCATCAGACAGTCCTGCCTGATCCATGTGATGCGCTTTGAGTATATTTCTCCCTTGTCCTTAGGCACGGACTGCACCACCCAGCATTTGTGTCCGCTTACCACTTCCTCACGCAGCAGCGTGTGTGTTTCCTCGTCCACGCTGCGTGTACTCATGTCGTCGTATGTAAAATCGCTGCCCATGAAGTAATCGGTCTTCGATGACTTTCCACTAATGCGCCTTGTCTTTTTCATGGCAGGGAGATAGAGCCATTTGTCGTCTGTCTTGCCGGGATTGTCATAGTCCCAAGTGAGAAATCCCGTGCCCTTCACGTCGCCGGGATAGGTGAAGAACATGATTTTCTTTGTGTCCTTACCTTCGTCCATTGCCCACGATTCAATTTTTCGCACACGCTTATGCCCACTTTTTTGAATAAGTGTCATTTCCACGGTGGCATAGCGTGTATCGCCATCGGCACGGTTCTTTACTTTTTGCATAATGTCTCTTCCGGTGAGACCAGCTGCTTGTGCAACACTCATTGTCATCAAGGCAATAAGGGATAAAATAAAATGTCTTGTTTTCATTTTCTTTATATTTTATGATTGAATATTTTAACCTTACTTGTTTGTTTAACTATTTGTTTTTGAACCTTTTTCCTTTCCGAACACCCGCAAATATTTGAAAAGTATCGGCGTGAGGAACAAGTCTGCCAACAATGCCGACACCATACCTGCTACAGCCAGCAAGCCCCAGTTTTTCGTCTGCGTGGCGTCCGACGACATGAAGCCGGCAAATGTAGCCGAGATGATGACCGTTGACATCACGATGGCCAGTCCCTCCGTGCGGAAAGTCTTGCGGATAGCCATGTTATAGTCATTATAACGATTATACGCCACATGGCAATGGTTGATGAAGTGGATGGTGTCATCGACGGCAATACCCAAAACCATAGGAATGAGCGAGGCTGTCATCATGTCGAGCGGATAGCCCAGCCAGCCCATCATTCCCCCCACGATAATGGCGGGGGCAATGTTCGGTATCATTCCCACCAGTCCCACTTTCCAACTTCTGAACAGGAGTATGAGTATCACGCCAATGACCAGCACCGAGAGCAGCATCGACCACATCTGTCCACGCTCCACATACTGCTGCATCACCGTAAACTGCGGTATATTGCCCACTACCGATACATGTGCGCCGGGAAAGAGCCTGCGCGCTTCGGTTTGGAGCAGATCCATTTCTTTTTCCGCCTCGTTGGAGTTGTAGCTCTTCAACTCGATTTGCAGGCGCAGCCGCTGATAGTCATAGTCCATCCAGTATTCCGACTCCGTACCTCCGGCATTCTCATAGAGTAGCAAGAGCTGAGCCACCATGTCGGCATTGTCGGGAATGCGGTATTCCTTCAGATTGTTGCCGTTGAGCGTGCAGTTCATGTCCTTCACAATGTCCGTGACAGAATTGTGCCGCTTGGTCAGCGGATAGCTTTCCGTGATGGTTGCCAGTCGGTCGAGTCGTTTCAGGTTTTCGGGCTTCTTCGCGTCGTCGGCATGCGGCAGTGTAATCATCAGGTCGTAGGAGTACATGCTTCCTAATTCCGTGTCGCAGAGGTCGAGGAATTTCTTTACATATTCCACCTTCCGTCCCATAGTCTTCTCAATGTCGAATGCCGGTTCAATGGAGAACATGCCGATGCCGCAAAAAAGCGTGATGGCTACCGAGACAATGAATATCGGGCGGTGGCGACGCAGGACGAAACTACCAAACTGCTCAAACCGTCCGCCGACGTATCCTTCGAGACTCTTAGATACGTCTATGCTTGGCTTGCGGTCTTTTCCGAATGAGAGTATTACAGGGGTAACAATCAGACAGGTAATCAATACCGAAAGCAGGCACAGCGAGGTGTTCACGCCGATAGCCTGCATGGGGACTATCTTCATGGATAGGAAAGTCATCATAGCCGCTATGGTAGTCAATCCTGACAACAAAACACCCCATCCGGTCTCGCCTACAGCATCGGTGATGGAAGCCTTGCGCCTGCCCGTTTCCACAAACCGTGTCTTGAAGAAGTTGTACAGGTGAATGTTGTAGGCAATGGAACAGGCAAAGGCCAGTATGACCGCTATCATGGCGGTAGTCATATCTATATACAGTCCGGTCCAGCCTATCACACCAAAACTTATCAGAAGACCAAACACCGACGTGAGCAACGGGGCGATGACTCCCCGCAATGAACGGGTTACGACAATCATCACCACAATGGAAACAAGGAAAGCTATGAGGAACAGCCGCCCCATTTCATGTTTCAGATAAACCACTTTTTCGTAGCTCAAGTAGGGCATTCCCGCAGCAGCAGGCGACAGTTCTGCGTATTTCGCCTTGCCGATGATGTGTCCGGCTTCTTTGCCCGTGAGCATATCCGGGGCAATATCGCTCGTCTTCTTCCACACGCTGTCCTCCGGGAAGGGACGCAGTTTCACCATGATCCATGTCATCGTGCCGTCCTTCGACACCAGTTTCTTTGAGAGATAGGGCTTGCTGTATGCCTTGCGTCTGATTTCTTTCAGTGAGGCTACGTCCGAGGGAATATCGTCGGGCACAATCTGCTCTATGGTCATTCCCTCCTCGGTGCCGACGGTGAATTCAAGGTCGGTGAGCGATGTAACCTTGTCGGCATACGACAGGCTGTCCTTCAGCTCCTCGCTCAACTCACGGATAAGTGTCAGGCTGCGCTTGGAGAAGACGTCCTTGTTCTTCACTAATACCGCCACGTAGTAGTCGTTTCCGAAGATGGACTTAAACTCGTTTGTCTTGAGCAGCATCGGGTCATCGCTCACGAAATAGTCGTCGAACGATGTTTTCATGACGATTCGCTTTGTACCCACGAATGAGAAAGCGATAAGCAGGGCAAACAGCCCCATTACCAACAGTCGGTGGCGTAATATCCACACCGACAACTGCCTGAATTTACGGTTAATGTTTTCGATTTTCATTGCTATTTATTTTTCATTATTGTTTTCCTGTTGAAGTTTTACCATCCGCGCAAATTCTCCACCTTTAGCCATGAGGTCTTCGGGCGCACCCTGCTCGATGACTGTTCCGCCTCCAAGCACCACGATGTGATCGGCATTGCGGACGGTGCGCATGCGGTGGGCGATGATGATGACGGTCTTACCCTGCACCAATTCTGAGATGCCTGCCTGAATCTTCGTCTCGTTCTCGGCATCAAGGCTGGCGGTAGCTTCGTCCAAGAGAATGACGGGAGCGTCTTTCAGAAGCGCACGGGCAATGGAGATACGCTGCCGCTCACCGCCAGAAAGGGTTTCGCCGTTCTCGCCGATAATGGTGTTGTATCCATTCGGCATACGGCTGATGAAATCATCACATTGTGCCAGCCGTGCCACACACCGCACTTCCTCATCGGTGGCGTCACGCTTGCCGATGCGGATGTTGTCGGCGACAGAGGCGTTGAAGAGCAGCACGTCCTGAAACACCACGGCATAGTTGCGGAGCAGTGTCTCCGGGTCGATGTGGGCGATGTCGTTTCCGCCTAATAGAATCTTTCCGCCGTCAATGTCCCAGAAGCGTGCGGCGAGTTTGGCGGTGGTGCTCTTTCCGCCTCCCGACGGACCGACGAGTGCCGTCACTTCTCCCTGCTTTGCTGTAAAGGAAACATTGTGCAATACCTGTTTTTCGGTCTCGTAGGCAAAGCTCACATTGCGGAACTCGATGTCGTAATTGTCCATCGCCACATCCTTGTTTCCTTTCTGTTCCGGCATAGCCTCCATTTCTTTCATGCGATTGATGCGCACGTCGAGAAAAGCGAGGATGGCAAGATTGTTGCACACATCCTGAATGGGATTATAAACCATGGCTGAAATAAGGAGAAATGCCAGATAGACGAAAATAGACACGTCCCCATGCTGTAGCATCCATGCGCCTGCGACAATGACGGTGGGCATACCTAATTTCAGAAGCATGGCAGAGAGATTGACAAACGAACCTGCCACCAACTCACCATTGACCAATTCCTTCTCATAGGCTTTCAAACGGTTGTCAAAGCTGCGGTTGTATTCCGCTTCGCCATTGTACGACTTGATTTCTTGAATACACTCCAGCCCCTCCTGCACCTGTTCGGTTACGCTGCGCTTGACGCGGTAATTCTGCTTGAAAGATCTGTCCATCATACGTCTTGCTAAGAGCAGAGTTGCCAACGCCAGCGGCACCACCCAGAAAAGGGCGGCAGCCAGTCGCCAGTCATAGAAGAACAGGCTTACGGCAATGATAAGCATGCTCAGCACCGACGCGAACAATTGGGGAACAGCATGCGAGAAGATTTGCTCCAACGAGGTGCAGTCTTCCATAATGGTAGAAGTCAGGTCTGACAGGTTCCGCTCTCCGAAAAATGCTAACGGCAGGCGGCGCAGTTTCTCCGCAAGACCGATGCGACGCTGCGCGCTCTCGTTGTAAATGGTGGTATAGGTGCTGTCATACTGCCATCGGCTGATGAAGAACATCACGCACATCAGCACAACTGCCAACAACACGTAAAACCACAAGGTGTGCTGACCGATGCGGGAATCGGCTTCCAAGTATTCCATGAGGAACAGGAACAGATAGGATGGCGGCAACATCAGCGCAAGGTTGAGCAGCGTTGAGAAAGCTATCCCCCTCCGCAAGTCCTTTGCTCCTTTTTCCGAAAGGGCGAAACGGTTTTGAAAATATTTAATCATATGGGTGTCTCCTTAGAATGTTTATAGTTTCCATGCCACTGCTTTCTGGTATTCGTTCCACATATTATAATAGTGTCCCCGCTTAGCCATCAGTTCCTTGTGCGTACCCTGTTCGGCAATCTGTCCATTGTCCAGCACCACGATGTTGTCGGCATCCTGCACGGTGGTCAGGCGGTGGGCAATCATGAGGACGGTCTTCCCGTTGGTGAGATGTACCAGTGCCTTTCGGATGAGATGCTCGTTCTCCGGGTCGGCAAAGGCGGTAGCCTCGTCGAGCACCACGATGGGCGCGTCTTTCAGAATGGCACGCGCGAGGACAATGCGCTGCTGTTCGCCACCGGAAAGATACGTGCCCTCCGCTCCAATGACGGTTTCCAAACCTCGGGGCAGACGGTCGATGATTTCACGGCTTTGCGAGAGGTCTATCGCCCGGTCTATCTGTTCTGCCGTTGCTTCGGGATTGCCGTAACGCAGGTTCTCTATTAGTGAAGTTTTGAACAGGTGAGTGTTCTGGAATACGAAAGACACGCTGCGCATCAGCTCCGACTTGTCCATCTGTCGGACATCCACCCCGCCGATGCTCACGCTGCCCTCACGCACGTCCCAGAAACGGGGAATGAGCCGTGCCATCGTTGTCTTTCCACTGCCGGAAGCTCCCACAAGCGCCACTGTCCGGCCTTCGGGAATGGTGAGATTGACGTGACAGAGGGCATCCTTTTCTGTGCCTTCATATCTGAACGAGACATTTTCAAAGCGTATGTCGCAGGCTTGTGGCTTCCGGATATTGTCGCTTTCGGGCAGCGGGGAGGCATCGGTCAGTTTCTCCAATCTATCGACAGCCTCGTTTGCCAAGAAAAGATTCTGACTGAGATACATCATCTTCATCACATTGGTTGCGATGACCGGTGTAATGACAACAAAGAGAAAGAGGTCGGCAATGACCACCGCCACACTTCCCCCGTGCCCGATCAGGATGATGCCCACCGGCACGAGGAAGAAGGCAAAGGCATTGATGGCAACTGTATATGCCGACATCGGCGAACGCCACAACAGCGTGTACAGAATGACAAGGTCACGATAGCGGATGATGCTGTCGTGGAACCGCTTGAACGAGAAGACGGTCTGCTGGAAAACCTTCACCACCGGGATGCCGCGTACATACTCCACAGCCTCGCCGCTCATCTTCTCCTGCGCATCGAGATATTGCTTTTGGAAGTTGTTGTTTCTCGGGTTCATCATATAGCCCATGATGCCGAAGGCACAGATGATTGGCAACATAGCCGCCAAGCCCAATTGCCAGTCCACTGTCAGTAGCAGAACGATGACGCCAACGGGGGCGACGATGCTCCCCGCCACATCGGGCAGGATGTGCGCCACGAAGGTGTGGGTCTGCGCTGAGTCCTCGTCAATGATTTTGCGCATGCGTCCTGTGTTCTGCGTATCGAAAAATCCCAGCGGTACGCGCATGAGCCGTTGCATTGCCCTGCGGCGCATGTTGGTCTCTACACGGAACGCGGCGAGATGTGAGAACATGAGTGCGGCAAAGTAGAGCAGCACGTTTGCCACCGACACGATGAAGGCGGCAAGGGCATAATCCCATACGGGTGCGTCGGCAAGGTTGCCCTCTGCGGTGAGCAGCGCACGCACCACGAGCCACAAAAGAACGAACGGGACGAGCGAGAGCAGTCCGTTGATTGCCGACAGCCCGACGGAGCAGGGCAGCAACCACTTGCGCCCTCCCATGTAAGCTCCTAATCGTTTGAGTGTTTTGAACATATCATTATTGTTTTTTGAATGTTATCCTATGGTTTCATCAGCTCTTTCCAGCCTGCCGTTCCAAAGGTGATATATTGCATGAGTGCTTGTTTGACTTCCTCCTCACTATATTCCTCGTGTTCCACCAATTCGCAGAAGAGTGTCGTCCAAGCCGAACTGGTGAGGTGAATCAGAAACGGGGAGATGTTGGTGTTGATGTGCGGGTATCGTTCCTTCATCAGCCGGAGGTATTCCATACCGACCTTCATCTGGTGGTCGATGATTTTGTTCTTATATCCCTCCAACGAAGTTCCCTCAGCATTGAAGAGTAACAGCCGCAGTTCGGGGCGGAACTGTTTGACAAGAGTGAGCATCGCCATGATGTGATTGATTTGCTGTTGCCGCAAATCGAACACGTCGAGCGAGAGAAATTCCTCATCATTATGCGAGAGGATATAGCGGTCAAGCGCGGTGAGCAATGGCTGCAATACCGCACAAAATAGTGTATCCTTACTGTCAAAATAATGATACAGGTTTCCCACAGTCACGCCAGCCTTACGCGCCACGTTTCTAATGCACGTACGCTGCACACCATTTTTGATAAACTCTCTATGGGCAACTTGCAATATGCGTTGCTTTATGTCTGTCTTCAATGTCTGCATAGTCAAAGATGAATAATGAACATGGTTCTAATTTGTTCACAAAAAAAGCGCACCATTCTATGATGAATGATGCGCTACTTTGTTGTTTCAATATTGAAACCCTTTGTATGTGGTATTTATCCTTTGTCATAAACTTTTTTAGATACTGCAAAGATAGAAAGAATGCTATTTCCATACAATACCCAAATATAGTGATTTCTTGCGAAAACGCATCATTCAATTGATTAAAGCGACAAGGGCATAATCTCATATGGATGCGTTGGTAAGATTTCAAAGTTGGATAGGTAATTGCATAATACAGTCTTTCTGGCATTGATTATTCTATATCTTGCTTATGGTTATTGTATCTTGTATTGAAGGCATGATAATATACCCATACCTTATCTGGAGGATATTATCAAATATTGTAATAAACGCACCACTTATGATACTTGAGACGGCGATGATATCTAATATTTTTTTCTTCATTTTGTATCCTCTATAAATAAAGTGTCAAAAAACAAAAGATTCTCATCCTGTTATTTTTTTATGGATAGGAGAACAATTTCCTTGTCGAAATATTTTACTTTCGACAAGGAAATTCATATTATTTCAGACTACTAATCATATATGGTGCTCCAGAAGTTTTTACTTTTACATTTTCATAGCTTCCATCATTCATATGATAGACAGAGTAGCCCACACCTTGGTCAGTCGCCATGCCGAAGATAATATCATTATTTGATTTGCAAATAGATGCCGCCCAGCCTGTAGTTCCTGCAAAATCCATCTTTTTGCAAGTCTTATTGTAGAGATTAATCTCAAAGGCCTGGAATGATTTGTCATGAACGTAGTCTGGTGGATTGCTTGCGGCTCCGGGAATATTAAGATATCCGTAAACCTTTCCGTTTCCACCATACACCTTATTATATGCATACGATGTTTTGTTTCCCTTGACTCCTTCTAACTTTACATCTGCAAGAGTGAAACAATATGATTTATCAAAGTTCTGTTCTCCTTTCTTAATTCGCAGGAATCCTTCCTTGACTCCAGGCTGATATCCAAACATGGCAACGCAATAGAAGTAGAGGTCACCCTTCTCGTCCACGAATGGATCCCCAGCAGGAGTCATACATGAGGACATTGTGGCACGAGGGTCACTAATCATTTTGATGGGCTTATCGGTCTTGGTATCTATCAAGGCTATGTATGCTCCCTCCTCGCATGAGTAGGCAGACTTCAACTGGCAGAGGGTAACGTATAAGATGCCGTCCCTGATGATAGAGGCACATGGCTCAGGATTGTTGTCTCCAGCCGACTTCCCCAAAGAATAGTCAGATAAATCTATCTCTCCTGTCTTCGTCATAGAAACAGGGTCTATTATCCAGACCTTTCCTAATCCAAGGCAAGAAACATAGGCTTTCTTCTCGGATACGAACGTAATGTATGTAGCCTTTGCGCCACTTGGAAACACCATGGTCTGCCCTTCCTGAACAAGTTTGCCATCCTTAGGCGTATATTTATAGAGGTGTTCAGTGTCAGTTACATACACCTTACCTTTATGTACAAAGGTAAATGCACCTTTGGCTAACACTAACGCATTGTCCGTGTTAAGTGAGCCGACAGTCAAGTCCTTAAACAGGCTGACATAAGTGTTCTCTCCTATATTCACGCTGTGTACAAATCCCGATTCTGTCTTTGTCGGAGGCATTGGAGGAACATCTGGTGAGTCTTTTCCACATGAGGAAAGACCTGTTGATACAAGCAGCGCTACGGCTGCAACTAAGAAATAATGTTTCATTTTGAATTAAATATTAAAAATAATAATAAGAATTTACATACTCATAGCTCCCCCGGAGACTTTATCTCGGAACAGATTAAAACGCAATTTCATTTTAAAAGTACGCCCTTGCAGTGGCATTTTGAATTCCATGTAGTTTTCTTTATCAAAGATATTCTCAACCTCAAAACTCAGTGAAATGTTGTTGTGCCAAAAGGACTGTTGAAGACCTATGGTAAACACATCATTGGAGGGGATGAGCCATTTCTTGCGCTGGTCGGGCAGTGTACTCATTTGCCATCCCCAATCAAATTCTCCGACATGGGAAACGTCTACATAAACTCTGGACAATTCCTTCTTTCCTAGCAAACCTTCAACGTGGTATTCCATACCATAATTGTAATAGAATGAAGGTATGTTGGGCACATGCTTGTCATACGTTGGGTTATCTGTTCCCTTCTCATCGTTTAACCATTTTTGTCGGTCTCGAATGTCCTGCAATGTAAGATTAAAGTAAGCATAGATGTTGGGAGTCACATCCACCTTTATGTCTGTATCGAACCCAAGCGTGCTCGTCTTTCCTAAATTTGTATATATGGAACGAGTATCTGCAGGGAAAAGTCTTATCATATTCTTCATATACATATAATAAAAGTTTGTTTCCCATTGCACACGAGTAAGTCCACACAGATTTCTTCGATCTATGATAATACCTACATTCAGATTATTCCCAACTTCTGGCTGAAGGTTTACTGATGGCTTTATACTTATCCCATTACCAAACAACTCTCCCGTATCTGGAATCCTTACATTGTGTGAAAACGAGATTTTCCCCCTCACACCTTTCCAAAACTCATAGCTTACCCCCTCACTAAACCCGTAATATGTTTTGTTCACGCTTGTCTGCTTGGGAGCTGCCACATCCTCCGCATGGTCTTTTGACAGAGCATCGCTTGTTCTGAAAATCTTTGACTTGAGATAATAGATGCTCATTGTCAAGGAGTTTTGAAAGCGATTATCGGAAGATACGTACAAATGACTGAACCCGATGTTGTTTGAAATCATCTTGCTGGGAAACGAACTGGGATCAAAGCCAAGATATTCATTCATACGTTCATCCTTGGGCCTATAGTCTGAGAGTACGAATTGGTCGTTCAGGTTGAAAGAATGTCGTCCAAGCATATATTTCAAGTTTAATTTGTTTCGCAACTCAAATTGTCGGTTATGCGATTCGTTGAATAGGTTGTCCTCTGTTTCCCCAATAGCTTGTGTGACAGTTCCATCCCATTGCGTCTTTGTTGTTGCGGTATCCGTCATGTTCGAACGTATGATGGGAGCAACAAGTGTATTTCTCATATCCAACCCCTTGAAGATAAAATTATTTTTCTCCAAGTCCAAAGTAGGCATGATATTAAGACTTTTCGTATAGGCATGTCTCGAGTCAAAGTTAAGAGACTGTATACCTTTCTTGTTTCTGTAAAAGGCACATTCCAGATCCAGTTTGTCGAAGTATAGTTTCCTAAATCCTATGCCCACATGATAGAAGTCTGCGTCATAGTAGTCATTGTTTCGTCTCACCTTTCTGTATTCAGAAGCAGGTAGATTAGTCTCAAACACTGGCCATGACATCATATAATTGTTCTTGGACTTGTTCTTGAAGAAAGCAACATTGAACAATATTCCAGGTTTTGCAAAAAGTTTCTGGGCACTTGCAAGTGTCTTGAATGTTCCAAATGAAGCCAATTCTTGTGTGAATCCAACTAAATCACATTCATCTTCTCTGGTCACAATGTTGATAGCTCCTCCCAATCCGTCGCCTCCATATTCGGCAGGAACGATACCCTTGTACACTTCTATGTACTTGATGACATCAATCGGAATATCATTAATATCGAAAGAACCATCAGGGCTATTTAAAGGAAATCCATTGATATAGACTGCGACTCGCTTTCCCTCCAACCCATGCACAGATATGCGAGATGCACTTCCTAATCCGCCAGTTTTTCTCACTTTAATGCCAGACGTTCTTGTGAGAATTTCTTCTATACCGCTTGAACGTCCCCGTAACTTTTCTCCGTCTACAACTGTTACTGCCATAGGACTTTGCCGAATACGGTTTATTTCTGCCTGCTGGGAAGACCCCCTAACCACAACTTCGCTAAGGACGTTCGCTGATGATTCTAAGAAAAAGTCTTTTGTGATATTGCCGTTTAACACAATGACTTGCCTTACTCGTTTATATCCAACAAATGAAACCTCAACAATATATGTTCCATTTGAGGGTATGTCAATTTGATAATTGCCTGTCTTGTCAGAAACTGTTTTCTTTTTTGTATTTTTGATTGATATGTATGCCCCAGATATGGGAAGTTTTGTATCCTTATCCATGACTTTCCCACTTAATGTATTTTGAGCAGCCAAAATCGTTGGACATAAACACAATATCGCTACGATGAATAATCTGTTCATAATCTTATTGGTTAATGAGTGCTTGCCATCCTGTCGTGTTATAGCGTATATATTCAGACAAAGTCTGTTTTGCCTCTTCCTTGCCGATTTCTGCATTTGAAACAATTTCTTCTATAATTGTTACCCATATAAAAGAGGAAATCCGAAAGAATAGTGGTGAAACATTTGTTTGAAGTTGTGGATATACTTTTTGCATGTGGTCAATATA
This sequence comes from Indolivaga capnocytophagoides, assembly GCF_036511535.1. Lineage (GTDB taxonomy): Bacteria > Bacteroidota > Bacteroidia > Bacteroidales > Dysgonomonadaceae > Dysgonomonas_A > Dysgonomonas_A capnocytophagoides. The sequence continues at coordinate 434,453 of NZ_AP028867.1, forward strand.
TTCTTTACTTATTGCTACTTGTTCGTCGATAAAATTCTCACGGAAAACTTCCAAAGAAGTGTCTTTTGACTCAAAGAGCAACAACTTTAATTCTTCTTTATACAAGAAAATTATTTTAAGCGTTTCTCTTAGCAAATCTTTTTGGCCTTGCATCGAGAAACCAACTTTGTCTATTTTGTCTTTTTCTATGTGATAGGAAGCCATTCTTTCATGTAAGACGGCAAGTAAAGGTTTGAGAACAGCATAAAAAATATCATCTTTTGTCTTAAAATAATTGTAGATATTACCTAAGACAATTCCTGACTTTGCAGAAATCGTGCGCATCGACGTTTTTTTAAAGCCATTTTTAATAAACTCATTGCGAGCAGCCATGACAATTCGGCTTCTTATTTCTTCTTTTAATATTTTCATCGCTATTTTATTAACGGACGTTTTTCTGTTTTGTTCACAAAAAAAGCGCACCATTCTATGATGAATGATGCGCTTCTATGCTGTTTCAATTCAGAAACTCTTTGTATATGATATTTATCCTTTGTCATAAACTTTTTTTAGATGTTGCAAAGTTAGAAATAATGACATTTCTCCACAATACCCAAAAATAGTGATTTCTTATAAAATGCATCACTCAATAATGGGAGATTTCCTTTCTTTTCTCACGAGTTCCCTCCTTTTCTTTAATTCAAAATCTATAATATTATTGCTTTAATTTTGCTGTTCGATAATGATTTATTCATCTTAAAAACAATGATTTATGGAATCGAACAACAATGACAACTATGTGCTGGTATTGGAAGACCGCACGGAAGTGAAGAATGCAAACGAAACGGGTAAGCTCTCCGTAGTTTCAGGTATTGACGATAAGGGCAAACTCCAAACAACCGAAGCCAAGGACGTGCATCAGGCAGCCTTTTTGAAATTCAACAACAAAGACGGCTTGCTGAAGAACTTCATGACCAATTTCCTCAAACAGTTCAACGAACCATCCCGTTTCGGACTCTACAAGGTAGTGGCTAACAATGTGGAGCAAGGTGTAGCATCGCTCCACACCATGCTTCAGAACCGTGAGAAGCCTGAGAACAAGCAGCAGTTGGCAGACAGTCAGGTGCGCTTTGATGATTTCTTGCCCAAGCAGAAGAATGCCACTGCCATTGACGAGTCGAAGATTGATTGGAAGCAGCTCGACAACCTAGGACTTACCCGTGAGCGGTTGGAGCAGAGCGGAGAATTGGTAAAGATGCTTGGCTGGCAGAAGAGCAATCTTATAACGATAGCCATACCTATTGGTGATACCACCATCTACACCGATGCCCGTTTGGCATTCCGTACAGATGGCGAGGGTAACATCGGATTGGCAGTTCACCCGCTTCGCAAGGAGCCACAGCTCGACTTCCCCTATATGGGACACAAGTTCTCTAATGAAGAGAAAGAACTACTCCTTGCAACGGGCAACCTTGGCAAGACCATCGAGATTACGCCCAAGAATGGTGACCCATTTGCCGCATACGTTTCCATAGACCCACAGACCAATGAACTTATTGCCCTGCGTGCCGACCGTGTGAATATCCCAAAAGAAATCAAGGGTGTTACACTTTCTGATGCGCAGTACAAAGGCCTTGTAGAGGGCAAAGCCGTGAAAGTGGAAGGAATGACCGCCAAGAGTGGTAAGTCCTTCAATGCCACTCTGCAAGTCAATGCTGAGAAGAAAGGCATCGAGTTTATCTTCGAGAACAAGCAAGGCTTGAAGGAGCGACAGCAGCACACGCAGCAACAAGGCGCACCACGCAAGCTCTGTGGTTTGGAACTCTCCGACAAGCAGCGTGAAGCATTAGACAGCGGTCGCACGCTTTATCTGAAGAATATGGTGGACAAGGAAGGGCAACCTTTTAATGCCTATGTCAAGATGGACAAGGAACAGAACCGCCCACGTTTCTACAAGTGGAACCCTGACAAGAAGCAGGAAACCGGCAAGGAAAAGGTGGTAGCCGTAGCCGAAGAACACAAAACACAGGTTGCAGTGAACAACCAAGGCAAGACCAACGAAGCCACCAAGAACGTGAACGAGCCCTTAAAGTCCGGGCAGACACAGCCCACTGCCGCCCAAAAGCAGAAGCAGGACGAGAAGAAACAGCAGCGCCGTGGACGTAAGATGTAACCCTTAAAACCAAACCTAACTATGATTACTTGTATTATTGCCGAGAAACCCTCGGTAGCCAGAGATATAGCCCGTATCGTAGGGGCAAATGGCAAGCAGGACGGATACTTGGAAGGTAACGGCTATCTTGTTACTTGGGCAATAGGACACCTCATTACCCTTGCCATGCCCGAAGCCTACGGTTTTGCAGCCTATAAAGCCGAAGACCTGCCCATCCGTCCCAATCCCTTCCAACTTATCGTTCGTCAAGTACGCAAGGATAAGGAGTACACATCAGACCCCGCAGCACTCAAGCAGCTCAAAGCCATTCGTGGTTGCTTCGACAGTGCAGACCGCATCATCGTAGCTACCGATGCAGGGCGAGAAGGTGAACTTATCTTTCGCTATATCTATCACCATTTGAACTGCCACAAGCCTTTTGAAAGACTTTGGATTTCCTCGCTTACGGACAAAGCCATCCGTGATGGGCTTGCTCATCTCAAAGCAGGAAGTGCGTATGACAATCTCTATCACTCCGCTAAGGCGAGAAGCGAAGCCGACTGGCTCGTGGGCATCAATGCCAGCCGTGCCCTGTCCATCGCTCGCAAAGGCGGTTACTCTTTGGGAAGGGTACAGACCCCGACACTCGCTATGGTTTGCCGTCGGCACATAGAAAATCGCGATTTTTCTTCCGTCCCTTATTGGAAACTCTCCGTAGCAGGAGAGAAAGAGGGCATATCTCTGAAAGCCGTGAGCAGTAGTGCATTTGACAATGAAGCCGATGCACAGTCCGCTCTCGCCATGCTTCGCGAACAGAGCCGGCTTACCGTGACTTCGGTCGCAAGAAAGGTGGGACATACGTCGCCACCCCTCTTGTACGACCTCACCGCCCTACAAAAGGAAGCCAACCGAAAGCACGGCTTTTCAGCAGATAAAACCCTCTCAATAGCTCAGAGCCTCTATGAGAAGAAAATCACGACCTATCCCCGCACAGGCAGCCGATACATCAGCGAAGACGTCTTCGAGGAAATACCCGTCTTGCTTGGCAAGATAGGACAAAGATTCTCTTTCCCACTTAACCGCCACTCTGTGGACAACGACAAGGTAACCGACCACCATGCCATCATCCCTACGGGTGAAACTCCATCGGGACTATCAGCAGATGAAACAGCCATCTACCAAATGGTAGTCCATCGTTTTATCGAAGCCTTTTCTCCCGACTCAGAGGAAGAGCGGATGCAGGTGGAACTGACCGACGGTACAAACACCTACATTTGGAAGGCGTGCCGAAGTATCGCCTTGGGTTGGAAAACCGTACAGCACAGTACCGGCACGAACGATGAAAAAGGTAAGGAGGATGAAGAACAGACTTTATCCGTCCTACCCACCCTAACAGAAAACGAGATGTTACCGCTGCTATCTTCAGAGGTTGCCGAGTACAAGACCAAGCCAAAGCCGCTTTATACTGAAGCAACCTTGCTTTCCGCGATGGAGAATGCTGGCAAAGAGGTCGCAGATGCAGAAAGCAAAAAAGCAATGGCAGAATGTGGCATCGGTACACCTGCCACCCGCGCCAACATCATCGAGACACTTATCCTGCGAGACTATATCCGAAGAGAAAAGAAAACGGTAGTCCCGACAGAGAAAGGCTTGGCAGTCTATGAGATTGTCAAGGACAAACGAATTGCCAATGCAGAGATGACAGGCTCGTGGGAACTGACCCTTGCCGCCATCGAAGCAGGACAGATGCCGCCCGAGAAATTCGCGCAAGGCATCAACTCCTACGTGGAGACTATTTGCGAGGAACTCCTTGCCCTTGCTCCACAGGTGCAGAAATCCTATCCCACCTACCGCTGCCCCAAATGTGGCAACGAAAGTGTGGGCATCTACGCCAAGATTGCCAAATGCAGGCACGAGGGATGCGACTTCCACATCTTCCGTGAAGTCTGCGGCACGTTCCTTTCCGAAGACAATATCCGTGATTTGATAACCACAGGGCGAACGTCCATCCTTAAAGGCTTGACGAGCAAGGCTGGCAAGAAGTTCAACGCTCGTCTTGTTCTGGGGGAAGATCATACCACCTCCTTTGAGTTTGAGGGTAAGAAAGGAAAAGCACGAGGGAGATAGTTATCACAAGCTCGGAGAGGAAATAAATTAGTTGGGAGATAGTAAAAAGAACTATACGTCAGAAATGACCTCCCGACTAATATTCTCTCTCCATCTTAAAACAGAAAAACTATGGCATACAATAAGAAAGCTGTCTTGGAGGGCAACACGGAAGCCATCCGTGTAATCCTCCGATTAGAGAAAGAACGCCGCGAAGCCACCGAAGCCGAGAAAGTCTTGCTTAGAGGCTATCAAGGTTTCGGTGGTCTGAAATGCGTCTTGAACCGTTGTGATAATCCCGATGACCTCCGCTATTGGAGCGCATCGGAGCAAAACCTGTTTGCGCCTACCCAAAGGCTCAAACAGATGATTTACCGTGATGCCGTCGATGCCAACACCGCCAAACGCTATTGGGAGAGCATCAAGGCAAGCGTACTGACCTCTTTCTATACCGACACCCGTATCGTCTCCGCCATTGCCGATGCCCTAAGTGCCACCGATGTGCAAGTAAGACGATGCCTGGACCCTTCCGCAGGTATGGGAGCCTTTACCGAAACCTTTGCCAAAAGTGCCGGTATGGTCGATGCTATGGAAAAAGACCTGCTGACGGCACGCATCACACAAGCCCTTCATCCTTATGGTAAGGACAATATCTTTGTTCGGCAAGAACCCTTTGAAGCCATCGGGGAACTGGAAGGGAAGGACAAATACGACCTTATCACCAGCAACATCCCCTTTGGTGACTTTATGGTCTATGACCGTAGTTATAGCAAGGGGGAGAATATCCTTAAACGGGAATCCACCAGAACCATTCACAATTATTTCTTTGTGAAAGGGCTAGACACTATCAAAGAAGGCGGACTTCTTGCATTTATTACCTCGCAGGGCGTATTGGACAGCCCCAAGAATGAAGCTATCCGCCGTTACCTCATGCAGAACAGCCGACTTATCTCCGCTATCCGTTTGCCTTCGGGTATGTTCTCCGAGAATGCAGGTACGGATGTGGGCAGCGACCTCATTGTCCTGCAAAAACAGTCGGGCAAGGAAATTGGTGAGGGCATCGAACAGCAGTTTGTACAAACCGCCTCTGTTCCTAAAGGCGACGGCTTTTCTATTGCGTTCAACCACAACTCACTCTTCGAGGGCGAATGGAAGGATATTTCCCACCGTACGATTGCCACAGACAGACAAATGGGTACAGACCCTTACGGTAAGCCTGCTTGGGAATATACGTTTGACGGCAGTATCGAGGATATGGCTGACAGCCTGCGTACACAGCTCTCTTTGGAAGTAGAGCAGCGTTTCGATCGTAAACTCTATGAAACCGGCATACCCATGACCGAGGAGGAATGGCAGGTACACGTGGACAAGATGGTGCAAAAAGTACAAGAAAACATAAAAACGGAAGGAATACCTCAAGAACAGGAAATCAAGGATAAGGAGGAAAAGAAAGAGGATAAGGAAAATGAAAAAGAAGAAGAAAATGCTTACAATTTGATGCCCGACAGCACTAAGAAGCAACTTCCCAAACTCTATGCAACGGAAAAGCAGCTCATCGGCGACCGCATTGCCTACGCTCGCTATTTCTTCCCAATGGGAGCCTATACAGCCTATATGCTGGAATACGACCCCAAGGAACGCATCGGCTTCGGAGCCGTTACGATGGGCTACGGCTGGGAACTTGGGTATATGTCCCTTAAAGAAATGGAGGAAGTAAAGGTCAAAGGCTTGGGTATTGAGCGGGACTTATACTTCAAACCCACAAAGTTGCACGAGATTGCGGAACTGGAAGAGATTGTCAGAGGACAATACACCAAAGAACCTATCATTGAGGAAGGCAAGGATGAAAGCCGTCAGGAAGTTCTGAGACCCGTGCAGGAAGGCACTCAACCCCAAGAGAATATCGAAGAAGGTAATAAGATAGTGGGAGATGAAGCAAGAGATGGAGCAAGAGACGAAGCAGAGACAAAAAAAGAAGCACAAGCTGCACAGGTACTTCCAACAATAGAGCCTGAAAACGAACCTGCTCCCGAAGGTGTCCCCGTAATCACCCTTCAAAGACAATACGAACAAGAAAGCCGTGAAATTCGCACGGACGTGGAAGCCCCACGTGAAATGAACGGACAGACGGTATTCTTTGATGAAGACCATCATCCGATTATGGACAGCACCATCGAAACAGAAACAACGGAGCAACTCTTGTTTGTCCCAGAAGAGTATAGTCTTTGGACACAAGATGTAGCCCGTGTAAATAATGAAATCAAAGAGGCTGCTCAACAAAAGAAGGTCAGCGATAACCAACCGTTTTCTGCAAGCCGACTGTCTAAACCGACAAGAAGTACACCCACCAGTCCCCGCAGAAACAAGAAAACTGCATCGACTCCCGTCAGAGAACCCTCACTCTTTGACTTTATGGAGGAAGCCGAGCCTCGCAAGCCACAGCCCATAGCAGAGGTCAAGAAAGAGTTTGACGCTTCACCGCGTCCCTTTCTCTCATCGCCCGACTCTCATCTGAGGGACGGCTCTATTGTCGTGCAGAAAGGACAGGTCGGTTTTCTCTCTGACTTGAAACGACATCCTACCTTCAACCCGATGGACTTGCCCTTTGCCCAGCTCTCACGGCTGAAAGCATACATTGAGATTAGAGAAAGTTATCACCGACTCTATGATTATGAGGCGAACAACCAAGCGGAGGACAAGGAAGAGCGTGAGAAACTCAACCGGCTTTATGACGGCTATGTAGGTCGTTGGGGGTACTTTAACCAGAAGGGAAACACCGATATCATCAAGATGGATGCCACCGGAGTGGAAATGCTGTTTTTGGAACGCTCCGAGAACGGCAAATACATCAAGGCGGACATCTTCGACCATCCGACGGCTTTCTCCACCTCCGAGCTTTCCATTGCCGCAGACCCGATGGAGGCATTGGGCGCATCACTCAACAAGTACGGTACGGTGGAACTTGATTATATGAGCTCCCTGCTTCCCGATATGGAAGAGAGTGATATGCTTTCCGCCTTGGAAGGTCGCATCTTCTTTAATCCCGAAGAGGACGGCTATGAGGTAGCCGACAAGTTCATTTCAGGCAATGTGATTGAAAAGGCGGAGCGTATCGAGTCGTGGCTCTTGGAGCATCCAGAGCATGAGGAAGCGAAACAGAGTCTGACTGCCCTGCGTGCCGCCACGCCAACGCCCATTCCCTTTGCTGATTTGGACTTCAATCTCGGTGAACGCTGGATACCTGCTAAAGTCTATGGTAGGTTTGCCTCGGAGTTTTTCGGGACGGATATTAGCGTATCCTACCATTCCAACATGGACGAGTACAGCATTGTCTGCGACCGAAAGAATGCCAATATCTGGCATAAGTATGCCGTACAGGGAGAATTTCGCCGTTATGACGGCATCAACCTGATGAAGCACGCACTTCACAATACCATTCCCGACATCAACAAGAGTAAGGAGGTGACGGATAAGATCACAGGAGAAACCAAGACCATTAAAGTACGGGACGGGCACGCCATACAGATGGCGAACGCCAAGATTGAGGAAATCAGACAAGGCTTTGTAGATTGGCTCGGACAGACACCTGACACGTTCAAAGAGCAGCTCTCTGACCGTTACAATCGTCTTTTCAACTGCTTTGTGCGTCCCAATTTTGACGGTACACACCAGTCGTTTCCCGACCTTGACCTTAAAAGATTGGGCATATCAGACCTTTATAAGAGTCAGAAAGATGCCGTATGGATGCTCAAAACCAATGGCGGAGGTATCTGTGACCATGAAGTAGGCGCGGGCAAGACGCTTATCATGTGTACGGCAGCCTACGAGATGAAGCGGTTGGGATTGGCCAACAAGCCGATGATTATCGGACTGAAGGCAAATGTATTCGATATTGCCGATACTTTTCGCAAGGCGTATCCCAATGCCAAGATACTCTATCCGGGAAAGAACGACTTCAGTAAGCAAAATCGCCAGCGCATCTTCAATGACATCAAGAACAACGATTGGGATTGCATTATCCTTACGCATGAGCAGTTTAGCATGATACCGCAGGCTTTGGAGATACAAGAAGCGATTTTGCAGAAAGAAAAAGATTCTGTGGAGGAAAACCTTGAAGTACTCCGTATGCAGGGAGCGGACATTTCCCGTGCTATGCTCAAAGGTTTAGAGAAGCGAAAGCAGACTTTGAAAGCCAAGTTGCAGGGCATTCAAGATAGTATAGCCGAGCGCAAGGACGATGCCGTGGACTTCAAGATGATGGGCATTGACCACCTTTTTGTAGATGAAAGTCATCAATTCAAGAACTTGATGTTCAACACTCGCCACGATAGAGTGTCGGGCTTGGGCAATCCTGATGGCTCACAGCGTGCGCTCAATATGCTCTTTGCCATTCGCACCATACAGGAACGGTCAGGCAAGGACTTGGGCGCAACATTCCTTTCAGGAACTACTATCAGTAATTCGCTGACGGAATTATACTTACTCTTCAAATACTTGCGCCCGCAAGCCTTGGAAAAGCAGGGAATCAACAGTTTTGACGCATGGGCAGCGGTCTTTGCCAAGAAGTCCACCGACTATGAGTTTTCCATCACGAATGAGATTATTCAGAAGGAACGCTTCAGAACCTTTATTAAGGTGCCGGAACTTGCCTCGTTCTATGCGGAAGTATGGGAGTAGAAAGCAGAAAATGGCATAAAACTCATATCTGACTGAAATACAGCGGATATTGCTTGTTTCTTCTTAGGGTTGCATCATAGGAAACAGGCAGAAAAGGGAGCGAAAAGGAGGGAGTTCAGTTACCAAATCGTTCGAAAAACGATGAAAGGAAAAGGACGGCTGAAAGTGGTAACTAAAACGGAGTTTTCTCTTTCATTATCAATGTTTTGCATCGTTCAAAGTTCCTCAAAGAAGTGTAATTTTGCAAGTAAAAAACAATGGAAAAAGAAAAATTCAAGCTGCTTTTCTACCTCAAGAGAGGTACGCAGGACAAAAACGGAAAAAGTCCCATCATGGGACGCATCAGCGCAGGACGCTCTATGGTACAGTTCAGTTGCAAATGCTCGTGTACTCCTCGTTTGTGGGACAGTCGCAAAAACCGACTGCTGGGCAAGAGTGCCGAAGCCGTATCGGTAAACAAGGAACTTGACCGCCTTCAGGTGAGCATACACAAGGTTTATGAGTCTCTTTCGGGTAAATCCGATGCTCCCATCACGGCAGAGCGAGTACGGGAGCTTGTATTCGGACTGAACAGTGAGTCACAAGGACTGCTGCATCATACAGACGAGTATATCGACCGCTTCCGTGAGCGTGTGGGCATAGACCGCAGCGAACGCAGACTAAAATGCCTGTTGCTCTTTCACAAGCATCTGGCAAACTTCGTCAGGTATCGCTACCGTGTGGAGGATATTCCCGTGCAGAAAGCCGACATCGCCTTTATCAAAGACTTGGAGGACTACTTCGCCAAAGAAAAGGGATTCAAGCTCAACACTTCGGCTGGCTATCTCTCCATGCTGGCTTCCTTGCTCAAAGACCTGCATAAACGGCACATCATTGACACCTATCCCTTCATCAACCATTCCATTCGTTGGGAAGTGGGTACTCCACGTTACATCACAAGGGAGGAGGTAGGTCTTATCGCAGCCTTGGGAGAAGATAAATTGCAAGGCTATGAAAAAGTGTCGAGGGATATGTTCCTTTTCTCCTGCCTGACGGGGCTTTCCTATACCGACGTGTATCACTTGACGGAGCAGCACGTCTTTCACGAAGCGGGAATGACTTGGATACGCAAGCCGAGAATAAAGACGGGCAACGTGTGCCACATCCCCCTACTTCCCAAAGCCACTGCCATTATCGAGCGTTATCGGGGCATTCACACGAGGGCTTTCCGACACGAACCGCCCAAGGGGTATCTGCTGCCCATACCCGGATGCGACACGGTAAACATACACCTCAAAAAGATAGCACGGCTTTGCGGTATTCAGAAAACGCTGACCTATCACATGGCACGGCATACCTTCGCATCTCAGATGACACTGTCGGAGGGCGTGTCCATTGAGAGCGTTTCCAAAATGCTCGGACACAGTCAAATCAAAACCACGCAAGTGTATGCGGAGACATCTCCCGAGCGTGTCTTTCTGGACATAGAGAAAATACTTCCACAACTCGCACATTATCAACTGACCAACTAAAACCGCAGAACAATGAAAAGTACATTTGCCATACTATTCTACATAGATAGAAGCAAGACCAATGAAGACGGACTATGCGTAATCCGTTGCCGTATCACCTGTAATGGAACGTCCTCATCGTTTTCCACGCAGTTGCAAACTTCCCCCGACGAGTGGCTTGCCCGAAAAGGGTGCATCAAGGCGACAACAGGTAATTCAAGCGGCATCAATCTGCAACTGAACTCAATAGAAGAGTGCTTGCATTCACTCTATGAACGTACATTAAGGGAAGAAAACTATATCACGGCGGAATACCTCAAGGAGCGTTATATGCAGCAAAGTCGCCCCATGCCAACACTTACGGAGCTATATCAATCCGTTTGTGAATACAAGGAGGAATTGCAGGGCAGAACATTAAGCAAGGCAACTGTCAGGGCTTTTAAGGACAGCTACAAGAGTTTTGTTCATTTCCTGCAAGTAAGGGACAGGGCAGACTGTATGCCCACAGAGGTGGACAAGACTTTGCTTGAGGACTATCGCCTTTTTATGCTTCGGGACTTGGGAAACAAGGAAAGCAGTGTCGGCAACCGCCTACGCCACTTGCATCAGGTCATTCGCAAGGCATTGCAGGAGCGATACGTTCGTGAAGACCCTTTTGAACTCATAGACATAGAAACGCCTACCTACGAGCGCAATGCACTTACGGCGGACGACCTGCAAAAACTCTTGGCTTACCGTCCGCACCGCTCGACAGATAACCATTGCAGACTTATTTTCCTCTTGGGATGTTTCACGGGGCTGGCATTCTCAGACTTAAAGAAACTCCGAATGGACGATGTTTATACATTCGGGGATGGGCGTAGGTACATATCGCTCTGTCGAACAAAGACACAGAACAGAAGTATTGTCCCGTTGCTGCCCGTTGCCGAGAAAATACTCGCCATTGTGAGCCACGGACGAAGGGAGGGGCTTTTCTTTCGAGAGTTTCCCAGCAACAGTAATTTCAATAGAACTATTCAGGAGATATGTATTAAGGCAGGACTGCCACCGCATACTCAAGCGACCTCGCACACCGCACGGCACACCTTTGCCACGACCATCTGTCTGGAGAACGGACTTCCGATAGAGACGGTGAGCAAGATGCTGGGGCATCGCTTCATCTCCACGACCGAGATTTATGCACGGGTGACCAAGAGCAAGATTGCCAAGGAAATGCAACCCCTGATGGGTAGTGAGCATACAAGGGTACTGCGTAAAGCCTTACGGCTGTGTCCGTCAAGAACACCGAAAAAGTCAAGTCCCATAATTGGGATGTAACAGCCGTAATGAATGATTCAAAAAAAAGAAGTCCAACTTTTTAACAAGAAAAACAATGAAACAGAAGAACAAAAAGGAACTTTCCTACTTCCGATTGAAGTTAAGAAGTTACATGAGTGAGCATCACCCCGAAAAGTTGCAAGATACGGAGTTTATCACTGCACGGGCAGATATGGCTCTCACAGTTTACTGCGATGCTGTAGCACAAGGCTTTACACACATTGAAGCGGAGAGCATGGCAAGCGAGGCATTGTATCAAGGCTTGCACTTTTCCAAGTACGATACGCTTATATCCGTGTTGGAAAACGAGTTTGAAAGGGAACTTCCTGCACCGCTCCCAGAGAAACTCGTACCTATACTGTTGTCGAACAAGGCTGTTCAAGCCACATTCGACAAGTTCGGTTTGACGGACACATTGGCTTCTGACGAGCAATACGGCCGTCTTTACACCGAACTGACAGGCACGATAGTGCTGCTCATCGAGAGCAACAATCTGCCAACGGTCAGACTGACGGAGGAAGCAAGCCTGAAGGCGTTGTAGGCAAAGGCGGCGCACGCAAAGTTCCTGATGCCGTTTCTTATCGTGCAAAGGTACAACGGCAGCCTGTCTGCCCTGACAAGGTCGAGTCCTGCGGATGGAGAGAAGAATCTCCACCGCAGGATTTCTCTGTTTCAAGGTGGTATTGCCATTTTCTATATCCATGCGGTCGTATTCATCTCTCCCAACCTTGCAGGGCTGGGCTGCCGTAGAGAGTATAGGCACGACAAGAATACGGCATACTCAGGCTCTTTGGACGCAAGGCGTAACAACTAACAACAGATAGGACTGACGATAATACGGACAATCTATTGTTTGTACAATTTGTTGTCATGACTATCTGTTGTCAAAACTATATATCGTCAAAATAATCTATCGATAAAACTATCTATCGACACTTCGACATCTCGATTTGTCGAACTATCGAATTATCGATAAAACAACAAGATAATAAAAGGAACGAGCCGGCACCTCATCTCATTACCGCAATAACACAGACGGATTTCCTTTGTTTTTCTATTGCTTTCTCTCTATTTCCCTGCTTATCCTCATTTCTTGCAGTGGTGCTTCCGAGGGGTTACTTTTGCACCCGAGAAGTACGGCAATGGACTGCATAACAGTTTGTTTGCTGAGTAACAATAAAGTAATCAAAACAAAATTAAGGCAATGAAACTCATTATCATCGACCGCAAAGCGTGGGAGCGACATCGCTCCGAATTTGCAGACTTTATCCATCGTGTGGAAAAACTCATCGGTAATCCTCCCAAGACCGAGCAATGGCTCGACAACGAAGCCGTGTGCAAGCGTTTAGGCATCAGCAAGCGTACCCTACAATCATACCGAGATACGGGCAAAATCCCTTTCTCCATGATTGGACATAAGTGTTATTACAAACAGACCGACATCTGTGAAATGCTGAATGCAGTCAAGGATTGAAATCAAAGAATGAATGAATTATGGCAGAGAATGAAATCATTACGCGGGAAGACCCTCAGATGCAGTTGTTTTCACAACTGATGGAAGGCACTTTGAAGAAGTTGGAGCGGTATTGCTCTACCGCCCGTCCGATGCTGAATGGTGAGGTTTACCTTTCGGGTGAGGAGGTTTGCAGCCAATTACGGCTCAGCACACGCACGCTCCAAGAGTACAGAAACTCAGGAACGCTTCCTTTCTACAAAATCGGAGGGAAGATACTCTACAAGCAGAGCGACATACAAGCCATGCTTGAAAAACACTATAACCCGATACCCAAGAAATTATGGCAAGAATAGATGAAAAAAGGAAACAACGCTTGGAACAAGCCATTAGAGATATGGGAAATTATGGCGTTAAGCTCCGCAAGCCCGAAGAGTTACCCGATTTTGACCAGCCCTTCGATTATGAAGAGGAAAAGAGAAGGTTTGAGCCTGTTGATAAAGTTGAGGAACAAAATGACAAGGAGAGTAACAAGGATTTTTCTCAACCGTCCTATCAAGAAACAGCGTTGTCGCCAACAGAAAGGGCTACTTCTACCGAAGAATTTCATCAAAGAATGGGAAAAACAAAGGACAGAAAGCAATTATCCGAGTTTCAGGGGAAATATCTCCAGCCCTTTCGCAACAGCCACCGCAAAGCCGTGTATGTATCAGAGGAAACCCAACGAAAGTTAGACTTCGTGGTGCGGAGAATCGGTGAGCATGGAGCGAGCGTTTCGGGATATGTCGAACAGGTACTGCGGGAACACCTCGACCAATACAAGGAAGATGTGGAAAGATGGAGGAAACTCTGAATTACTGCATTCCTCGAATGCAAGCCTACGCCGAGTTACTGTATTCAATGAATGCAGTAACACAGCAGGGGCTTATAATCCCATTTTCTACATCAGCAAGGTGTGTCTTTGTACCACAAATTGCCATTTGTACCACAAAGACCCTTGCCCCGAAAGGGGATTAAATCACTCCAAAGTCGTGATTAGAAAGCAATGAAGAAGCAAAAACAAAAGAAGCCAGACGGCAGATGTGCCACCTGCCCACGATGGGACAGATGGCACATCAGAATACCTAATTCCGAAGACCAGCAGAAACTTATCAGACTCTATCGCAAGTCGGGAGCAAAGACAAAGAGCGACTTTGTCCGAGCAAGGCTTCTTGGTGAATCTTTTAAGGTCATCACCCAAGACCCTGCAAAAGAACCTTACTTGGAGAAACTCTCAGAAATCGTTGCCTTGGCTCATAAGATAGGAGTTCTGTACAACGAAGTCGTGAAAGTCCTCAATACTTATCATTCTGTTGCCACTGCTCAACAACTGCTCGGCAAACTCGAAACCTATTCCCAAATTCTCATCAGACTACAACAGCAAGCAGTACAACTGACAAAATCCTTTGGGAGTAGAGAAGAATGAATGCTGATAAATCATAACACCCATACTCGTATCGTACCGCGAATGTCCAATCCCTCTTTGGATGATACAAAAGGGTCACTTTGAACGATTACATAGGACCAGTTTCAACGATTTTTCCACTCTGCCCTAATACTTTATCTTTTGGAAAGTACATTGATAATCAGATAATTATTTCAATAACTCCCGATTTGGAGTATTACCCCACATTTATTATTTTTTTATTTTGACAATTCCCGATTTGGGGCATTACCATGACCATTAACAAACACAAAGTCTGTATAATCCCCTATAACTAACGTATCTTTTGAAATTTTCCGTATTTTGTAATCAACATATGGATAGAGCTTTTCCACAGGATGTGGAAGTTTCCAATAAATAAAAACTCGCATGCCATCAACATCAAACACTTTAGGGAATAAAATGTCCTGTTGGGAAGTAAATTCTTCATCTCCTTTCTTATTATAAGCTGAATTCAACTTGCAAATGCAACAGAATTCTGATTAATAATTTGTTTAAATTTTTCGTTTGGCGTGAGGTATCCAAGTCTTTTACGAGGTCGATTATTGAGTTTATTTTCAATCCACTTAATCTGTTTGTTGGTTACTTCACTAAAGTCCTTACCCTTTGGGATATACTGCCTGATAAGCCCGTTGGTGTTTTCATTGGCACCACGTTCCCATGAGTGGTATGGTTTGCAAAAATAGAATTTTATTTCCAATTTTTGCGCAATTTCCTCGTGCTTTGCAAACTCCTTTCCATTGTCAGCCGTAATTGTGTGTATTAAGTTTTTCACTTTCCGCAGTGCCCATACTGCAATCTTAGCTACCGGGATGGCTTCTTTTCCCGACAACTTGCGTATCCAGACCCTGCTTGTTGCTCTGTCGTTAATGGTAAGAATGGCACCTTTGTGGTTCTTACCAATAATTGTATCTATCTCTAAATCACCAAATCTCTCCTTCAGTTCCACTATCTCGGGACGCTCATCAATATCCACCCTGCCTGGGATAAATCCTCGCCCTGCATTTTTAGAACCACGTTTGGCATACCTGCGACCTTGTCTGCGAAGATATTTGTGCAGTTTGCCACCCCGCCGCTTATCCTCCCAAATCCAGCGATATATCGTTTCGTGAGATACCATCGCAATTCCCTCCAAGCGGCTCCTGCCGACAATCTGCTCCGGGCTGAATCCTTTCTTCAACAGCTTTATTATCCGTTTTCTCATTGCCGGTGTAAGCACTTCCTTGCGATGTTTTTGCTGCTTGCGCCTGTCTGCTTTTCGCTGGGCAAGCTCCATGCTATAGCTACCACTTCGGGCGTCGCAATTGCGCTTTATCTCCCTGTAAACAGTGCTTTTATCTACTCCGATAGCTTCCGCTATTGCTTTTTTGCTCATCGGTATTTGCAACATCATAGAAAATTGCATACCTTTGTACCTCGGTTATATGTTTGCTCATCTGCAACTTTTTTTTCTTTGGACGGACAATTAAAGCAAAGATAGCAAACTTTATCCATTCAGAGTGAGAGAAAGGGGGACATTGTCTCTCTTTCCTCTCTGAAAAATAAATGTTTTTATTGCTTATTATCCGCACCCAAAAAGTTGCATTTATAAGTTGAACTCAAGAAGTATTCACCTGTAAGAAGTTACTAATGACAAAAAAGAAATTGCCCGTTCGTTTTACGGGTCAGCACTTTACTATTGATAAAGTGCTAATAAAAGATGCAATAAGACAAGCAAATATAAGTAATCAGGATACGGTTTTAGATATTGGGGCAGGCAAGGGGTTTCTTACTGTTCATTTATTAAAAATCGCCAACAATGTTGTTGCTATTGAAAACGACACAGCTTTGGTTGAACATTTACGAAAATTATTTTCTGATGCCCGAAATGTTCAAGTTGTCGGTTGTGATTTTAGGAATTTTGCAGTTCCGAAATTTCCTTTCAAAGTGGTGTCAAATATTCCTTATGGCATTACTTCCGATATTTTCAAAATCCTGATGTTTGAGAGTCTTGGAAATTTTCTGGGAGGTTCCATTATCCTTCAATTAGAACCTACACAAAAGTTATTTTCGAGGAAGCTTTACAATCCATATACCGTTTTCTATCATACTTTTTTTGATTTGAAACTTGTCTATGAGGTAGGTCCTGAAAGTTTCTTGCCACCGCCAACTGTCAAATCAGCCCTGTTAAACATTAAAAGAAAACACTTATTTTTTGATTTTAAGTTTAAAGCCAAATACTTAGCATTTATTTCCTGTCTGTTAGAGAAACCTGATTTATCTGTAAAAACAGCTTTAAAGTCGATTTTCAGGAAAAGTCAGGTCAGGTCAATTTCGGAAAAATTCGGTTTAAACCTTAATGCTCAAATTGTTTGTTTGTCTCCAAGTCAATGGTTAAACTGTTTTTTGGAAATGCTGGAAGTTGTCCCTGAAAAATTTCATCCTTCGTAGTTCAAAGTCGGGTGGTCTACATCAATGCCACTGTTTATCTTCCATTGCTTACCCTTATAATCCATTCTCAGGGTGAGTTCCTGCCCACATATAGATAGTGTGTTCTCATAACTTAGGCTATCTATGTATGGTCTATTCGGTATAGTATAGTCGTAAGTGTTGCTTGTGTTTCTATCCTCTTCGTGATGCAGTCCGTACCCTGTCTGCAATTTCAACTGTTTGCCAAAAGGATGGGTATATTGCAATGATATTCTGCTTTCGTTGCGCAGGGTGGGCAGTTGTTGGCAAAGATTGCGCAACAGTAGTGAATCTCCGCCCACAGCGTTGCGCAGGTGGTGGAATTTCGTCAGTGAAAGGCTGGTATTATTAGTTTCATTCGAGTTACCGCCAAGTGTCGCCTTCACGGTAAATGATGCCCCAGCCTTGCCAATCCGCCGTGTGAGGTCGGCAGATACATGGTAATTCTTTCCATTGCTTTTTGTGTTATTTCGCAGCGTTCCCGAGGTCAGCGTGTCCGCAGCCGTATTGCGCTCATATAGGTATGTTGTGTTGTCAGTCAGGTTGTCTGACCGTCCGAAGTTTCCATTTGCACTTATATTCAGCAAAGTCTTTTTGTCTATGTTATACTGCAGATTTATGTTTGCGGCATTACTGTGATTCTTGCTCAAGGAAAGCAGCATTGATTCCCGATATTTTGTTCCCGATGAAAGATATTGCTCATCATAGTCATGATTCTCGCTTCCATTGTGGAAGGCATTGAGTGAGAGGCTTGCATTGAGCGTAATTTTCTTACCAAATTTCTTCACGATATTGCCCGACAATATGTTTTGGAAATTGTTTCCCCCAATGTTCATATTACTAAGATTGTCAGAGCGCAAAGTCAGCGAGGTGTTTTCGCCATCGGCATTGAATAGATTGCCCTGTACCTCATCCCTGCGTCTGTCGCGATTGCCGTGTTCAGCCGTTAGTGTTCCTGTCAGGCTGCCATTGTAGGTAGATTTGGTCTTGATGTCCAGCACATAATTGTCGGCACCATCATCTACTCCCGTCATTTTCTCCAATGCGCTGAGCATGTCATACAGTTTCAGTAGTTCCACTGCATCGGTTGGCATATTCTCCAACGCTGCGATAATGTCGTTGCCCATAAAGGTCTCGCCATTGATGTTTACGCCGTTCAATGGCTTTCCTTTGAATGATAGTTGCCTGTTCGCCTTGTCGTATTCCATGCCCGGAATATTCCTGATTAAGTCTTCCAAGTTAGCACCTTTCCTTACTCGAAGGCAATCAGTATTGATAAACGTGGTGTCTTTTCTTATGGAAAACAATTTCCGCTGTCCAATAACTTGAACTTCATCGAGTTCTATCGTTTTATGTAATGAAGAAACATGTTTTCGAGTAGGGTATATAGTATCACCCACAACTAAATTCAAAATAGTAGCATTAGCAGTGGGAAACAGCAGAAGTAGAATGATGAAGATTAAAAGAATTCTTTTGATTATCATTTTGCAAAATTACCATTGTTCATAGATATATGCAATACCTTAAAATGGCGATTTTATAGAATTAGAAATGTCTAAGGTTGATTTTCATTGAAAAAACAACGTAAATACTTTGCTTATATGAATTATATCGCTATCTTTGCAACATCAAACAGAGAGTTCTTTGAGACTTTGCAGAATAAAGAAAGGGAAAGAAACTCGCTCGTTTCTTAGTCGTTCACCTTATCAGATTATATATTCTGCTTTTTATTAGTAATCAGTCGATTACATTCACCCCCATTACTTTTATGCGGAAATTTGCGACTTCCGTACAGCAAAGGACATCGGTATCGACCGCCCTGAGAAGAACGAGATACTGCATAACATACCGCCAACTCCCGAACAGGAGGAGTTTATTGGAAAACTGATGGAGTTTGCCAAAACTGGCAATGCCACCCTTTTAGGGCGTGCGCCATTAACCGAAAAGGAGGAAAAGGCAAAGATGCTGATTGCAACTGATTACGCGAGGAAGATGAGCCTTGATTTACGCATGATTGATGAAAATGCGTACTCAGATCATATTGACAACAAGGCAAGTCATTGTGCGAAACTCTTGAATGACTATTATCAGAAGTACGATGCACAGAAAGGAACGCAGTTTGTTTTCTCTGATTTGGGGACTTACAAGCCTGGTGGAGACTTCAACATCTATTCGGAAATCAAAAGAAAGTTGGTGGAAGACTACCATATCCCAGCATACGAGATACGCTTCATTCAGGAATGCAAGAATGAGAAGGCAAAGAAAGCAATGGTGGATGCCATGAATCGGGGCGACATCCGTATTATCTTCGGTTCTACTTCCATGCTTGGAACGGGTGTCAACGCCCAGCAGCGAGCGGTGGCTATTCATCATTTGGACACGCCTTGGCGACCTTCAGATTTGGAGCAACGTAACGGGCGAGCCGTGCGCATGGGCAATGTGATAGCCAAAGAATTTGCAGACAACAAGGTCGACGTGATTATCTATGCCGTGGAACGGTCTTTGGACAGTTATAAATTCAACCTTCTGCATAACAAGCAACTCTTCATCAATCAGCTGAAGACGAATACGCTCGGCAGTCGTACCATTGACGAGGGTTCAATGGACGAGGACAGCGGTATGAACTTCTCTGAATACGTGGCAGTACTTTCGGGCAATACCGACCTTTTGGAAAAAGCAAGGCTTGACAAGAAAATCACCACCTTGGAGTCAGAGCGCAAAAACTTCCTCCGTGAACGTGACGCCGCAACGGGCAAGTTGGCTGAGATTGAGAGTTCCGTGTCTTTCCATTCAGACAAGATTAAGGAAGCTAAGGAAGATTTGGCGTGCTTTGAGAAGCGCGTGGAACGTGATACAGAGGGCAATCCCATCAACAAACTGGTCATCAAAGGCGTGGAGGACAGTACGGACATCAAAGTCATTGCTGCACGTCTGCAGGAGATTAACGACAAGGCACGCACCAAGGGCGAGTACAATAAAATCGGTGAGATTTATGGATTTTCCATTATGGTGAAGACGGAGAGTACCTCAAAAGATTTGTTTGACTGCTCCGTGAACCGTTTCTTTGTCAAGGGGCAGGAGAGTATCTACTATACCTATAATAATGGTAAGTTGGCTACGGACCCGAAACTTGCGTGTGAGAACTTCTTGGGTGCGCTGGGGCGAATCCCCAAGGTGATAGAATCGCATGAAAAGGAGAAAGAGAAGGTTGCTGCCAATAAGGAAATCTACACTGCTATTGCTAATGGGACGTGGAAGAAAGAGGACGAACTTCGCTCGCTCAAAGGGCAGTCGGCAGAGCTGGACAGAAAAATCACTTTGACGATTACTGCGGACAAAGAAGGAGATGAAGAACTCTCCCCAAAATCAGACTTGCAAAATCCTCCTGATACAGTTTCAGAACACAGTGCAAAAGAGACAATAGTACGTCATAAAGTAAGATTTTGAATCTAAAAGAATAAATTTGCAACAAAATTATCGAATCTCATTCAGCAAATTCAGAAATAATATGTAACTTTGCAGAACATACCGAGGGCTTGTATGGATTTGACGGCAAGATGAGATGGTATGTAAGCATGCGGAGGCTCGACGGCTACCTCCTAAATCTGAGTGGTCAAAAAATTAATTGGCGAAAACAATTACGCTCTCGCTGCCTAATCGAAGCATAGTAGATTACTGGCTTTATTGCGTCACCAGGTGATGCGACGAGACACTGCTCCAAGGATGTTGTTCCGAATCTAAGGGTCAAGCGGTGCAGGTAAATCGGAAATAGTTTGTGTATGCCTCGATGCATAGATGAAATTTAGAGGATAAGGTGTTGGTTGGTGGTTCAGGTCTTGCCAACACTCGAAAACAGAAGGCTGAAATAAGCATGTAGAAAGCATATGGTTTCCTTGTGCGGACCGGAGTTCGACTCTCCGCAAGTCCACTAAAAGAGAGGACTATTAATTGTTTTTAAGCAGCTGATAGTCTTCTTTCTTATTATGCTCTATTCAGAGATCCATAAGATTTTGAAGTTTTAATACACCGAAAAGGGACTGTATCGACAAAGTACACAGCCCCATTTCCCCTTTTTAGAGTGCTAATAAAGCGACAAAAGTCCTTATCGGCACTATTTACGTTGCAAAGGTAGTGTTTATATTCGGATTATACCTACATCATTTTTTCAAAAAAAGTTTTGAGTTTATCAATTCCTTCTTGAAACTTCTTTTGATTTTGCTTTTTTAGTTTCTCGATATTGAGCAGTTTCCACTGTACGGATGGGTATTTGCTCAAATCACCAGCACAACATAGTTCCCATTGCGGGGAGCCTTCTTCAAAAGAAATGATGAAGTCTTTGTCCTCATCGGTAAGGCAGGCATTTACCTTTCTGATAATGTCGTTACGCGAGGACTCATAATCCTTGTAAGTGAAAGGAATATCGGTCATTCCTTTGAACTGATGTTCAAGAGCCTCCTCCTGATTAATGTCATTAGGACAAAGTGATTCTATGATGGGTTTGTCGCTTCCCAGTAAGCACAGAAACAAACCGTCTTTTACTTCATCCAATGTTTCGTCTTTCATGTACTTGCAATCAAACAAATCACGTGGGTGTTGGCGACTGAGAGCAGCCGCTATCTTACCTCCATATAGTTGTGGATAAGGTACGATGCGTGCCTTACAGTTAGCTTGAAACTCATCTTTCGCCTTTGGGCAGAGGTTCATTACTTCCGCTTCTCCAAGTATGCCACGTTTGGTGCCATTCACTTCGATTTTCACCGTAGTGCCATTGTATGTGCATTGCAGTTTCCATACATCAGTTTTATGTACCACATGTATTCCCGGTACGGCTCGTTCGATGCTCGTTTTCAAGTCTTGAAGATTCAGATTGATATGTTCCAAGCTCGTTGAACGTGCCTCCAAGGGAATATAGGTAAGATCTATATCCACAGAATACCGTGGCATGTTCTGATGAAACAAGTTGATAGCCGTACCACCATGTACGGCAAAATCTTTGATTCTATAAACCAAGGGCATGATGCGTACCAATAGTGCCACTTGACTTTTATACTGATGATTATTCATAGTCGTTCAATTCTTTGGGGATTGTCATTTTATACTTACTGAGATATACCCCCGACTTTACCAACTGCAATTTTGTAGTTCCCAAATCTATCCTAGATAAGTCTAATTCTTCAAACCAATAATGGTTTGCTTTTTCTGCCATATATAAGAATAGGCGCTTCATCTTATAGTTCTTGGTTGTTTCCAATAACGATTGGACAACCTCTGAACGCAATGTTGTTAGCTGTTCCATTATATAGTACAAGTCCATGTAGTTGTATTGCCGCGGCGATAGTAACAAGCATTCCATAAAAGCCTGTTCTGGAGTAGACGCGAGTAAATTCCAATCTAAATAAGACAAAGTCGTTATTTGTGCTTGCATAAATGCGTCTGTTTTGAAAAAATGAAAATCACGGTCGAATACGTTAAGCTTCATCCATTGAGGCATTCTCTCATTGGTAGCAGTTATCACTAGCAATGGCTTACCCATTGGCACATAATGATTGAAGCCCCATAACTCTAATGCAGAATGAGCAGCTATACGGAACTTCTTTCCTAACTGTTCATTAAACGACTGCAATGCACCATAGGCAGATAGGTTATCCCCAGTACGGTACATTACACCTCTACATAGAGGTGTTAACCATCCCGATA
Organism: Indolivaga capnocytophagoides; assembly: GCF_036511535.1. Taxonomy (GTDB): domain Bacteria; phylum Bacteroidota; class Bacteroidia; order Bacteroidales; family Dysgonomonadaceae; genus Dysgonomonas_A; species Dysgonomonas_A capnocytophagoides. Next base: position 457,255 of record NZ_AP028867.1, read on the forward strand.
TGCGGTATCTTTTCAATAGCTGACTGGAATATCCTCGTCCTGTTAGCCATTGAGCAAACAACAATCCGTTTTTTTGTCCTAATTGGAGCATTTGGTTGATTTTGTTACCTGTAGATACACTCATAGTTTACTTGCTTGTATTTATTTCAACTGCAAAGATAAGCAAATCATTTCAAATAATAGCTTATTGGTTGAAAATAATTCCCACAAATAAACTAATAGTTGATTTACTGTCCTAAAATTTAACTATCTTCTTCATATTCATGTCTATTTTAAGATGTGCCATAAGTTAGAATTCGGCAATAAACAAATTGCTTGTTGATCACCAACATTCTCGTTTATGAAGCATATCGTCTATCTCGTCACGAAGAAACAGCAGTCTACCATTCGCTTTGAGATATGGGATCTTTCCTGCCCATACCCAATTGTAAATGGTTTTCTGCTCTACTTTGAGAATCTTCGACACGTCGATTATGTCAAGATACTCTGGTTTAAGAGGCGGATGAATAGTTGTGTCAACAGATTGCTCTTTCATCACAAGCAGTTGGTCGAGTTTGCTCTCGATAGTTCTCAAGCTGTCAAACAATCGCTTGCACCAATCGTTCTCTGTTGTCTGTTCTAAGTATGGCATAGCTCACCCTTTTGATAGTTACCACTTGCGTCCTGCGACAATATACACTGCTCTTTCATATAGGCAATGTACTTCTTTGCCGTTCGGTCTTTGATTTCCATTTCACGCATCAATACGTCACATAGTTCTTGATATGAGAGTCTTAGCTTGGTATGGAAAGCTGATTTTACAACAGCCAAAAGTTCATCCGTCTTACGCTTTTCTTTATCCTCTTTCGACTTCTCTCCACGATAGACGTGCATATCTGCATCTTTGTCCCAGCCGAAAAGCATCATCGGCACATCGAGCGGACTGCCGTCACGCACCTTCAGAGCTTTTACAACCGAATATTCAGGGTTATCGTCTTTCTCTATGGAGAGAATACCTGCCGCCTTGCGCTGTAATTCGGAACCAATATGTCCACGCAACTTAATACCGTTAGGGACAAAATGGAGCACACAGATGATGCAGGTATTATAGATTCCTGCCAAACGATAGAGTTCATCCACAATGGCTATACTCTCCGTTTCGTCATTGGCAGATCGTATCAAGTCTGCAATGCCGTCAATTACCACAAGATGTATTCCTCCGTGCTTATGGTGAAACAAGTCCATACTCTCACGAATAATTTTCAATCTATCTTTACGAGAAAGTGAAGCCAAATAAAGAGAATGGTAGAACTCTGGTACAGACGTGACTCCTGCCCGACGAAGTGTCTTCCCCAAATTCTTATGCAACTGTGCTTCTGATTGCTCTGTATCGTAATGGAGTACAGCTAATCTTTTGGGGTTGGCGGTTACCTCCAATCCCAAAGTTTGTTCTGGTTGTAAGCGTTCTGCACCAAGAGTACCGGCAAGAATGGCAGCAATGTAATTGCTTTTGCCTGTTCCTTCTCCGCCAGTGATGCAGAACAGATTATCCTGTGTACCGAGGGGTACGCCGTTTACTGCTACCACCGACTTCGAGGCATCGGGAGGATTGTCATAGTCTATTTCACAAGATTGCAATATCATCATCGTCTGTGCATACATTTGGGTAAACATATCAGAAAGCAGTGCCTTTAAACCTTCCGAACCATTGCCTAAGGCAAAGTAATCGGAAATATCCTTTTCTGTTTTTGTGCCTTGTAAGGGCAACGTTAAGTGAAGCACCTTAAACTTGGATAGAGCTTCGACTTGTCGTTTAGTTTCTCTTAATCCTGTTTCATCCGTATCATACAATATGATTAGATGTCGAAAACGGAGTAATAGTCCCTCAATGATATTTTCTGGTATCTGTGCTGTCTCGCTGTTGAAACAGATGGCATTGAATCCATGAGCCGAGAGTGAAAGCACATCCTTCTCTCCCCCCGTAATGAATATCATATCGCCTTTGCAGGGCAACTGCTCAAAACCAAACACATAGTCATCCACCTCCTTGCCTCCATAGAGGAAGCGCAATTTACTATTGGGACGATAAACTTTCACAAACCTGCCAAGGCAATAAGCAAACATAGGCTCTTCTTGCGTAGAAACAAGTGAGAATGGCTTGCCCTGACTTGAAACGGATTCATAGCGTGCTAATGATTTAACATGGAAGCGTTGCAAAGTCCTGGTATCAATGCCGTATCGTCGCCAATAATTTCGTTCCTCTTCTCCAAGGGGCTGCTCAATATATGTAAACCACTTCTCGTTTGTCATGGAAGTATTAAGGTCGGGTGGAGGTAATATAGGCTGCTTTGAAGGTTTAATTAAGACAGGTCGCTGATTACCGTATTCTTTTCTTTCTTCAAGACTAATATTGAGTTGTAAATCTCTGATGATTGTTTCAAGAACATTCATAAAATCTTTTCTCACGTCCAAACCGAGCATAGTTGCTGCAAACCAGAAACAATCACCTGAGTAGGCATCATTTCCAAAATCTTTCATGCGGTAGCAGCCTGACTTATTGTCGAGGTAGATATTGCACGATGCACGTCTGTCATCATAAAGTGGATTACGGAAGTTGCGTTTGGGTACAAAGTTGATGGGCATGTAGAAGCAGAACACCTCCAGTCCTTTGTTAGTCCGACTTAGTATTTCTTCTTTGATGTTCATAATTCTTCAAATAAGGTTTGAGAATCCCCCATGTAGCCTTTAAGGACACCATCTTTGTAGGCGTTCAGACGTTGTAATGCCTCCAAGCGGCGAAAGCCCTTGAATGTAGCCCTGCCTGTCTTTACAGAAAGATAGAGCCCCTTGAATGGATAGACCACATGATTGCTTGATACATACCGATAAGGAATAGAGTTGGCTTCCCGCCATCTAGCAAGGGAAGCCTTTGATATACCAAGCAGATGCAAGACATCTGACGTACTCAATTCAATCTTCTCTTCTAATACAGAGTAGTCACGCTTTAGCTCTCTGATAAAGCATGCTATCTGTCTGAACTCTTCGCGAAGAGTTTGAAGCTCATTCATTAGGGAGCGTGTTTCATGGTTTTCCATCATCATTAAGTAAGTTTTGGCAAAGTTCTACAATAGCTGACATAAATGGTTTCATCAGGTTCTCCTTGTCATGTCTTGTTAGATGCCCTTTGAACTCTTTCATGAAGTTCACTATCTTCATTCCATCACTTGGCATAACCTTCATTAAAACTTTGATAAGTTCATCCAGTTCAATTGTTTCATAAAGATTCTTCACATGGGCTTTTGGTTTGGTCATCGACTCTATAGTCCCCAAAGGCAGATGGACGATTAGAACTTCTTTTCCCAAACCTGCCGCACATTTCCGATATGTGCTGAGCCTGATGTCTTTTCCCATCTTGCAAGCCTTTAGGAAATTTGAATACTCGATACTACTTGCATGAGCAGCATCTTTTGCATTGACGCATGAAAGAGCTAAAGTTTCAAGCGTAGGACAACCGATGTACAGGTGCCCCTTTAGTTCTGAGTTGCTGTTTTTGTTTGCCATAATACATTGGACTATAATGATTATGGCTGCAAAGTTCCTAATGAAATGAGCTTTTAACGGAATATCAAAATACCATTGTCTGGTAATATAATACCATTTTATATATTGATTATCAGCTGTATATCACATGTGGCAAGGCTCTTCAGTGCACGGTGCAAGCCTATATATAGATAGGTCTTGCACCGTGCACTGAAAAATTGTAGCCACAAGCTTTCTAAAACATTTTTACTCAAACATTTGGAAGATGTATCATCTTTTTGTAACTTTGAACCCGAAAACAAGAAGTCTATGCAACTTCTGTGCGTTCTCTCAAAAATATCTGAAATGGCTACAGATTGGCTACAGTAAAAATTGAGGTTCGGCTAAATTTCTGAATATCAAGGACTGATATAGGTAAGTTCATTTACCACCAGCTCCACAGATTGAAAAAGAAAAATGTGTCTTGTCCCTGTAAATTAGACTTTTACAGGGATTCTTATTTTCTGTAGTCAGCAAAAAATAGCTGTTTTAAGCATGTTTCACGTGCAAAATCGCTGCCACTTATTTTTAGTCGTTAATGGCAGCGCTTTTGCACTCGTTTATTTGGTAAATTGCAGTGAATCAAATAAATGAAATGATGTAATTGCTCCGGTTTCGTACATTGTATTAATGAAAAATTTAAACGTTTTAGAGTATGAAAAGAGTAACTTTCAAAATGTCCTTTTTTGTAAAAAGAACCAGGATTGCAAAAAACGGAGAAGTGCCTGTCAAATTAAAAGTAACGGTAAACAAGGAGAAAATTGAAGTTTCAATTAATCAGAAAATCAACCCTGATTTATGGAGTTCAGTAACAGAGAAATCTACGGGCAAAGATCGTAAATCGTTGGAAATTAACAGCCAGTTAGATTCTATCCGTTTCCGACTGATGGAAATCTACCGGGAAATGGAAATCAACGGTGAAGAGATTACAGCTGACAAGATAGTCAATAAGTATAAAGGAATAGAAACAGAACCAAAAATTATCCTTCTTTCGATATTTCAGGAACATAATGAAAGATGCCATAAGCTGGAAGGCAAAGATATGTTCCGGTCAACGATCATGCGTTATGAAACAGCTTATCGCCACACTCAGGAGTTTATCTAATTTCAATATAAAAAGGAAGATGTCGATATCGAAGAGGTAAATTATCAGTTCGTAAAGGATTATGAGTTCTTCCTTAAGACAGAACGGGACTTCAATCATAATTCAACTATGAAATACCTGAAGAATTTTAAGAAGATAATCCGTATTGCTTTGGCCAATGAATGGCTGAAGAAAGATCCTTTTATGAATTTTAAAATGACTTATGAAGAACTTCAACGTGAATTCCTTGAATATCACGAGTTGGAGAGAGTCATGCAGAAAGATTTTGAAATAGAACGGTTGGCTAATGTACGGGATATACTGGTCTTTTGTTGTTTTACAGGCTTAGCTTTTTCGGATGTAAAGACTCTATCTAAGGAGCATTTAGTGACGGATAATGAAGGTGCATTGTGGATTCGTAAGCAGCGGATAAAAACGAATAATATGTGTAATATACCATTGCTTGATATTCCTCAGAAAATACTGGAGAAGTATGAGACTCATCCTGTTTGTCAGAAAAAAGGAGTATTGCTACCTGTACTCTCGAATCAAAAGATGAATACTTATCTCCGTGAAATAGCTGATGTCTGCGGCATCAAGAAGACGATTACAACTCATAATTCTAACGAAACAAAACGAATAGAAAATAATGCTCTTGTAGCTCTTACTCTAATGATTGCCGAGAGTAGGACAGAGGAAAAAGATATGATATTAAGGTAATCGTAAATCTAATAGGTTAATCAATGAAAGATATAAACTATTATATCAATTGTTTTAAGAAACTGAAAAGAGTACCCAACTTAGGTGGAGCTCCTCATAAGCCGATTCTTCTATTGAGCGTTATTGACTGTTATAATTCTGGTTATATAAACTCTGAAAGGATTTACATAACTGCCGAATTAATGGCTTATTTTAAAAGTAATTGGAATTCCTATGTTACGACTAAACATACAATGAATTTCACCCTCCCTTTCTTTCATATCTCAAGGGAACCCTTCTGGATATTAATTGAAAAAAGGGGCTATGAAATAGAACTCACATCTAAAAAATCCATTAAGTCGTTTAATGCTTTATATACTGCAACAGATTATGCAGAGATAGATAAGGAATTGGTAGCTTTACTAATGAATGCCGAAACCAGATATCTTTTAAAAGAAGCGCTATTACGACTTTATTTTCCACTTGCAGTTCAACAAAAAAACAACACTTATTACCAGGATTCTATTGCAAAGGATATTTTGAATGAATCGGGAGTTGCTTATAAAAGGAAACTAGAAAAGATATCAAAGGCAATGGATAAAGAGGAATATGAAGAAGACGTTTTCTTAAGAGGATACGTTTTCAAACAGTACGTTCCTAAGACTTATAATCATACTTGTTGTGTTACCGGATATAGAAAATCTCCTGTGGCATAATAACAATATTTTTAGATAAGAATTATCCTCTCCGAAAATCTGATTGGATAATATAATCATTACAAGCCTATGAAAAAGCTTTTATTTATCTCATTGCTATTTTGTGGATATATCAATGCACAAACCTTAGACTTACAACAAGCCGAAAAGATATTCAAACTGCCTGTACACTGTATAGAAGTAGAATATCCAAACAAACTGGGGCAAGTAATAGGTAGTGTTGACGATCTGAAAAGTCCGAAGAAATTACGTCCAATATTTTACGGCTGTTTTGACTGGCATTCCTCTGTACATGGATATTGGTCTATAGTGAAATTACTCAAAGACTATCCGCAGCTGGATGAATCAGGAAAAGTAAAAGTTATCCTAAATAGAAATATAACCCCCAAAAATGTATCCATAGAATCAGCTTTCTTTCAGGATTATAATAATAGAAATTTTGAACGTACCTATGGCTGGGCATGGTTATTTCAACTGCAAAGCGAACTATACACTTGGAAAGATGCAGATGCTCAACGCTGGTATCAAACACTGAAACCTTTAGCCGATATACTTGTAATCAAATACGAGGAATACCTGCCAAAGCTCAATTATCCTATCCGTACAGGACAGCATGATAATACAGCTTTTGGATTGTCTTTATCTATCGACTATGCCAGATGTATAGGAGACAAAGAGTTTGAACAGTTAATAATAGAGCATGCAAAAAGGTTATATAAGAATGATGTAAACTGCAATCTTTCTTATGAGCCTAGTGGCAATGATTTCTTATCACCTTGTTTTGAAGAAGCTTTACTAATGAGTAAAATATTGGATACACAGGAATATAAAGTATGGTTAAAAACTTTTCTACCGGAAATATTCCAACCTGATTTTTCATTAGAACCCGGAAAAGTCTCTGACCGTACTGATGGACATTTGGTTCATCTCGACGGATTAAATTTCAGCAGAGCAACTTGTTTGTACTCTATCTCTAGGAAATTTCCGGAGTTGAGCCATTTGAAATCAATTGCTGACAATCATCTTATGTATTCATTAGGTAATATAACTGATGATGATTATATGGGCAGTCATTGGCTAGGCACTTTTGCTCTTTATGCATTAATGAATAAAGAATAGTTCAATCTGTAACTATCGTAACTGTTATGACGACGACAGAGTATTGCAAGTATAAGAATTGTTTTTAGGGTAGTTCATTAGGTACCCCCCTTTACTACCCAATAAATATTATGATATTCTTCCAATAACTATATTTTAAAAAAAAATCGATAAAAATTATGGTCAGGTTTAAATTTAATAATAAAAATCCTTATAATTAGATGAATTATAAGGATTTTTTTAATCTAGTCATATGTCCAGAATTTTACTCAACCAACAACTTCGTCACCGCTGCCGTATTCATAGCCCACTGCATAGTATAGGTCTCATCAGCATTTTCTGTATCAACGACCTTGATGTTCTGAGCCTGAGCCTTTATTGTCAGTAAATTACCTATGGTAGTTTTACTTTTCAATTTAGCTATTAATGCTTCTATATTTTGGGCATCCATATTGGCAACTATCTGTCCCCCGAAAGGCATTTCAAGCCAGATAATCTCCCGAGTGACAACTTCGAGCACCCCGAACACCAAGCCTTTAGACAAACCTTTCGAAACCCTTACCTGATGCTGTACACAGGACGGATCATAGGCCACACCTGTCTTCTCGGATATCTTCATCGGATAAGCCGAGTTCATCCATCCCACTACCAAATTAGGAGAGAGAGCCCCATTACTGTAGGCGTTGCAAGTAAAGACTACATATTGAGCGCCAACACGGGTCAGTTCGTTTATATCCAGTTCGATATATTCAGCTGTCCCTACTTTATTGGGGATACTTCTAATATCTCCGCTATGTTTAGCTCCCGGAGCAGTCAGATTATAGTATGAGCAAACCATAGTTGTATGAGGTAACGCTATATGACAACTCACATCCATATCCAGATGTTGAGCAGGAAGGTCTTTCCCCCATTGCATAAACAATCTGACGGCATTACCCTCCACGGGGAAACGGGTTCCCATTAATGCACAAGAGGTATCCTGTATAGTTTCACTTCTATCACCTATGGCTAATGGGATATTAAACAGCATAGGATCTATATACATCGTTTTACTCTCCGTTGGGATCTGTTTGAAGCGGTTTGAAACTGCTTTTATACACAAATCCTCTACTTTGGAAATCATAGTTTTCAACTGTTCGTCTGTATATATGCTAACCAGTTTATTAGCCCCGATTCTTTTCGATGTTCCACTCAACGGTTTTACCATACGCTGAGCATTCGGGTCAAAATAAGTTTGCGCATACATATTCAGTGTGAACAACAACCTCATCGGAATTTTATCCATCACCTCTTCAAAAGCTGACAGTGTTTCATCATCCCCAAACCAAAGCATATTAGCAAACAATGAACGTGCAAATAATCCGGGTCTTTGCTTCAACAAAGCAAATATTTTTTCGGCATCTACTTTTATACGTGATTGCTCTACCTCACCCTGATACACAGTATATGTTTGATTGTAGAATACATCTATCAACTTTTTAAGGTACTCGAAGTTTGACCTTTTTGCATATTCTGTCAGACGCAATGCCCTAATAAAGCGTACCCACATTCCTCGTTTAGGGTGCATTATCTCACAGGCTTTTTCTACATCCATATTTAGATTGTTGAGCCATATAGCAACCATTTTACATTCAGCGCGGTTATATTTCAGTTTGAGATTAGTCTTGGCATCTACTTTTGCTTTCTTGGATTTATCTAGAACAGATGTTATGTGTGTATTATTCTGACCTGTCCTTTTTATAATCGTCTTAGGCTCTACGATTTGTAGGAAACCTGTTTTCTTATACCACAGATAGCGTAATATATCGGCAGGAGTAGAGATAAACTGTTGTCCTTTCTCATATTCTCCTTTTACCACAAGTGCATCCAATACCACAATCTGGGTTTCTTTCATTGTAACCTCGACATCGGGTAGAGAAAATTCTTCGACCAATATTTTCAGACTATCCACCTGAGTTGCGTCAAGAGCTGTACGCGACTCCAGCAAATCGTTGAAATACCTTGTAAGATCATCTTCAGTCCAAAGTTCCAGCACTTTCAGTTTACTTCCTTGTGAGTAATTCTCAATCTTAGCCAATTGGAACGGAGTACCACAGAATGGACATCCATTATATCTTTCCATCGGAAATGTATTTTCTGGAATGAGATGACCGCACTGCAAGCGTAAACCTTTATTACTTTTGATGGCATTGGCAAAAAAAGTTATAATATGATCAAGCCTTGTTTCTCCGGTCGGAGTATCCCAGCCTTTCACCAAAGGAGCCCAGTTTAGATTCGCACCCAATACTTCTTTCATTGTATCGAAGATAGTGATTGCCTGATTTGGAGACATGCTGTTCATAGCATGCAATAAGTCTTCTGATACGGTATAACCAAGCTTTCTCAGGTTCGTTGTCAAAGCTAATGTCGTTTGTGTCAGGTTTTCTTTCGATGCTACTATCTTATCTATAGGGATAAAGATAGCATTCTGTCTGATTGAAACTTTCAATAAATTAGTTTTCATCACAATTCGTGTTTTGAATTAATAAATACGGTAATCAAGAGACTGAGACGTTTCAAGTGTTTTTGAAGTAAGCCTCTTTTGACCATTATCTAAGTGAAGCAGGCCGGATTCGAACCGGCGACCCAGGGAATCTCAATCCATGAAGTAAACCCAGATTGACCTTCTAACCGATAATTTTAAAGCATAGATTTGGGGGCTCACGCCGAGTGGAGTATGCCTTAATTGACCGGTATTACAAAGGTAATTTCATGAGTTGCCTTGCTCTACCAACTGAGCTACTGCCTCATATAAAGACAGGTAATTGTACAAGTGGTCTACCTAAAAGAATTTGAAGTACCCCGTACTTGACCTGTCTTTTTTATTGTTTCAAATATCGCTTCTATTAGTTTGGTGTTACAAAGGAACACATCCAGTATGCAATCTTCCTGCGTAGTGAAATTATTTATCGTTTTTCTTCAAAAGCTTGCTTACTAAATGAGACTCCTCCTCTTTCCTCAAAGCTAAGAACTTGACTATTTGTATAAACCGGAGCCTTTCTTACTATTTGATCAAAGCCCAATGATTTGAATTGTATTTCTCCAATATGTAATCCAAGCAACCATTCATAGACAGTACATCCATTGTTCAGTTCTTTTTTAGATGACATAGTAATGCTATCAAAGTCAAATAGCTCAAGAGTATTTCCTTGTTGATCAAGATCAATCCGAAGTTCGTACACTTCTTTGAATATTAATGTACAAGGTGCTACCCAGAATGAAAAATATTCTTGCGGAGGAACAGGATGTATCCATTCAAAAATGTAATCAATATCAAATATTAGATTCCCTTGCCAAGGTTCTTCCCCCTTTTCAATAATCATTCCATAAATATTGGAATCATGCCAGCCCATCATCTCAAAATCATCTTGCGTCCAGATGCTTTTCTCCAAAATATATTGTTCCATATTTCTAATTTGCTTTAATATTCAATATCGGCTTCACTGTATCTAAGATAACAGCTGTATCCTGAATCGCGTTTATAATCACATCTTTGTCTTTATATGCCATTGGAGCTTCATCAAGAGTTGATTTGCAAACAGATGTTGAATAAACTCCTTCCATTTCTTTCTCAAACTCTTCCATATCCAATGTTTTGAAAGCCTGATTACGAGCTAATATTCGTCCTGCTCCATGTGGAGCTGAACAGTTCCAGTCTGCATTGCTTTTCCCTTCACAGATTAATAATCCGTCACGCATATTGAACGGGATAATCATTCGCTCTCCTTCATAAGCCCGGATAGCACCTTTTCGGATAATCCAGTCTTGCGGATCAATAAAGTTATGCTTCGAATGTATCATATCAACGGCTTCCACATCACGCAACCCGACAAAGATAGAGTGAGCCATAGCCCGATGATTAAACTCCGCATACGTTTGGGCAATCACCATATCAACTAAATATTCGTACATATCTTCACCTTTCAATAGCAACTCTTTTTTACCGACACCATACCGTTCGTTCAGTTCCGCTAACTTGATAGGAATATCTGATGTAGGAATAGTGTTTAGTGTAATATACTTAAATTCATCGTGATACTCTTGTGGTCTGAATTTAGCAGCTACCATTTTATTCGCATGATAGTTACATACTTTCAGTCCGAAATTTCGAGAACCGGAATGAATAGTGAGGTAATGCGCCCCATCATTTGCCGATTCTCCGATCTCAATAAAATGGTTTCCGCCACCAAGAGATCCAACAGAATTATAGAACATCTTTTCTCCTGTACCTATTTTCTTACATAGTTCGGCGATATATTCCCGATCAATAGTCATTGCAGGCTTATTTTCAGAAAAACGTGTATTCCACTGATCAATGAACTGATTCACATTATCAGTAACGGTCTGCATATATTCATCTACCCACCAATAATTGAAATCTTTACCTTTTCGGATATCATGCCCCATCGGCACAGCTTTTCGAATCTTCTTATCTATTTGCGGAAGTTCATCTACTTCAAATCGTTTATTTAATTTATAGCTTGTTACGGAACAACCGATATCTACGCCAATATAGTTAGGATTGACCATTGCAGTCATTGGCATGGTGAATCCGATTACAATCCCTTTACCTACGTGGGTATCGGGCATGATACGTACTTGTACTCCTTCTGATATCTCGTGATTCAGTATATTTTGTACTAATTCAATAGCTCCTTCTTCAACTTCTTCTAAGAATATTTTACAGTTCTGGTTATATTTTCCTTTTAATTCTATCATAACTTTATACTTTTATTTTCTTTGATGATACAAAGTAAAATAGATGGTGCGCAGTATTTTTGCGCAATGTGAATTATTTTCACTTTTTATAGAATTTCTTTTTAGGAAACTCTTTTTCAATGATATGGATTATATCCTCTTGTTTACTAATTATTTCAACAGACGAACTATCGAAAGCTACGATCTCAATCTCAGCAAGAGGATGTTGCATTTCTACAATCTCATCGAGTGTACGGATTCCCTCTGAATATGGCAACTCATATTTCAGGGTTTCACCTAAAGAAATATGTTTGGGAATCGCAGAGAATACGCCCCAGATAAATTGTATTTCGTTAGTATTAACTATATCTAAAAACTCACTAGGTGATATAAAAAGATAGTCTTCTTCATAGTTTATTCTTTTATCTGGACAATGATTACACTCGATATCTGTGATAAGAAAATTATAATCTTGTAAATATTTTTGTATTGGATTTAGAATGATGGACATATCTGTATAATACTCTAAACCTCTATTTATAATATATGTTTTCATATCTTCTTATCTGCATTTATACAATTCTACTCTCATTTCAACTAAAACTTTTTTTGCTAAATCCTTATCAGGAGCATCAGGCAAGTCTGATGTAGAACAATTTAATTCTATACTATCCATCAACTTATCAGCCATAGCTAACAAATCATCATAATTCATATTTCCCGATTTTATATCAAGCAACTGTTCTCTGTTTGGTCGTTTTACATTCAATTTTCCATCTTGCAATATTTCTTCTGCCACTTGTAAAAGACGTATAGTATGCATCATATTTTTAGAATCATAATTCTGCCCATGATTCAAATTTGTCTGATAGCGATTATCGTTGCGTTCTTCCACCCAATCCCAATATTCTTTATACTCTTTGCAATAGAGTGAATAACCTTCCATATTCCAAAACAGGTAGGCAAGAGCTTGTTGTCCTTTAGGTATGGAGGATAATGAAACCTCGTTGGCAGTTTCTTTTACGGCTATACCATGATAACCAAATTTATCTTCAGCATCGTAAAATAAGGCGTACATACCTTTAGCATGGGATATAGAAGATAGTCCACACAATTCTTGAGTATATCCGTTTTTATCAAGCCATTCTTTTGCCGGAATAGACTGATAACTATCCATTATGTAGCAAAAGTCCAATACGGTCTTGCGCTCTTTCTCCATCGGGTTCACAACCTTCTTTTTGTAACCTCTTGCTTTTCGTATCTGCGTGAGAGCATAGCCTGCAAAAGTATCTTTACATAATTTTGACAAGAACATATCTATATGAAGCTTGTCCATCAATGGGTGTTTATATAATATACATTCTTCGGGAGAAGCCAATAGCTCAAGTAGGTTTGGATTGTTCTTGCAAAGCAGTTCTACAAAACGACCTAGCTCATAATACACCTCGTCATTAGTCTCATTACTTATCTGAGGTATATATTCCAATCCATAAAATTGATCTTTGGGCAGATAGAATACCCCTTTCAGGTCGGTATCTGACTGTGGGATATCTAGTCCGTATGCTCTGCTGCCACTCATACATTCGAAAAGAAGCAGCCCTTTATCTTTTATTTCTTGTATAGTCATTTTAATATCGTTTTTCTGAAAAACTCATCAGCTGTCTTTGGGTCAAAGTCTCTCTTTGTTAGTTGTTGAGAAGTATCCATGCAATAATCAAATGTCTGATCTATCCATGTTTTTATATCTTGATCTATCTCTATCAAATAACTTTCATTTGCTGTTGATTTCAGTTCTATCAAAGATAAAACCTTTTTACGCAAATCGTCTGTCAATAAATCCATTAATGGAAATATACTCATCTGAGCTATTGTATTCTTTTTAACACACCACAAGCCAGCAAGTATTGGACGAAGCACATAAAATAGTTTCTTTATTTTTATATCTTTTCCATCCATAGTTTCTATCGCTCCACGTGCTATACCCAGATAATGATGTATGTTGCTGCGAGGGCAAAAATAGCTTTGACAAAGTGTCCACACTTCATCTTTGAATGTGGTATCTTCTTTGTAAACCACAGGCGATTGCAGCCACTAAAATGGTGTCGTGTTCGACCTAGTTATCAGCTGTAGTACTTTTGATATATCCCAACCATATATGTCTAATTCATCATTTATCGGAAAAGACAGATGATCTTTCTTTGGCTGTGTGGTTAGATATTCCTCTATTGGTCGTGAATATATAAACCGCACATCATAATCACTATCAGGTGAAGCAAATCCCCACGCACGGCTACCTGACTCACAGGAGTAAAGTATTTTTATTCTATGGGCTTTTTCTATCTCTGTTAGTTTTTGTTGTATAGTTGTTTTCATTATTGTTACTTTGATGATACAAAGTAAAATACAACATACGCAGTATTTTTGCGTAATAAAATATATTTTTATTATTTTTGAGAAAATTGTATATAAATGAACTCTATAAAAGCAAAAATAGATAAGAGTGACTACAGAGATGATTGGTTATTTCCGAACTATCATATTGACAATATTTGGTTTGATGAAAAATTAGATGAGTTATATCCAGATAATTTATACAAAGGATTAATTCCAACATTACTCTATGGATTGATCAATAAAGAAGCGGAAATAGTTTGGAAAGCAATTTTACCAAATAAAGGAGAAGTTACAATGTGCCCGATATTGATGTGTCCAGATGATTACGATTTTTCATGTACATTGATTGTAGCAGAAATTGAGAATTATGGCTATTTTATCCAATGGAAGAGAATAGGTGTTGATAAACAAACTAAATGGTTTGATGATGAAATAAGATATGATATCGATTGGTTCTCGGATTTTCAATCTTTAAATTTTGAAATTGATGATTATCAAAGAATGGTAGAAGATTTTAAAATACAATACCAATTAGACAAATTAAAAAATAATATTTAGGTCATGCCAGTAAACCGAAATGCCCTTATTCGCTATAAAACAATAGATACTTGTCTACGCAATAAATATAGACAATGGACACTCGAAGATCTGATAGATGCCTGTTCCGATGCACTATATGAGTATGAAGGAATAGACAAAGGCATCAGTAAGCGTACCGTGCAAATGGATATCCAAATGATGCGCAGTGAGAAATTGGGTTATAACGCGCCTATTGTTGTATATGATAATAAATACTACAAATACGAAGATGAGGATTACAGCATAACCAACACTCCATTATCTAAACAGGACTTAAAAACAATGTCGGAGGCCGTAGAGGTGCTTCGCCAGTTCAAAGGCTTTTCTTATTTTTCAGGGATGGGAGATATTGTCAGCCGCCTTGAAGACCATGTGACATCTGCAAAAGAGAAAACCATACCCGTTATTGATTTTGAGAAAAATGAAAGTTTGAAAGGATTGGATTATCTCGACACTATTTATCATGCTATTGTCAATAAGCAAGTGCTAAATCTGAAATACCGTTCATTCAAAGCCCAGTCAGCAAATACATTTTTATTCTATCCTTACTTACTAAAAGAGTATCGCAACCGTTGGTTTGTATTCGGACGAAGAAAAGGAAATCTGATTAATCTGGCATTGGATCGGATACATAATATAGAGATAGTAGAGAAGGAGAAGTTTGTAGAAAATGACTTATTCGATCCCCAGACTTTCTTTGAAGATTTAGTAGGAGTAACCAAGAATATTGGTATGAAAACCGAAACAGTACGCTTCTGGGTAAATAAAGAAAATGCACCTTATGTACAAACCAAGCCTTTTCATAAAAGTCAACAATTGATTGAATCACAGGAAGACGGTTCTATGATATTTGAAATAAAGGTAGTTGTCAATCAGGAGCTGCAGAGAGAATTCTTTGGGTATGCCGATACTATAAAGATACTCTCTCCACAATCACTGGTTGATTTTATGGGGTGGAAGTTCAGATTGGCAAAGGAAAGATATCAGGATAATTCTGAATAAAGATATTTACAAAGGACAGTCATTTTTTGTATTTTAAATTCTATATAATGTGTTGAATTTCAGATATAAAGCGTTGTTAAATTATCGGTAGTAAAATGAAAAAACTGCCGATAATTTGTATTAATAGAGAACCAAACATATCTCTCTTAAAAATGAAAGTAATTCTCTGTATAGTATTCTACCTCCCATGTGAATAATTCATTCAGAGTAGTAAGGAAATCTTTCACGCTTTTATCATTTTTTGTAATCAGCCCTATCAGTTATTGATCTTAAAAAGCTCCTTTTATTCAATTTTTTAGCTAACATATTCATATCCAGATCAATAAATGTGTCACTAATGCGAGTGTATATTTGAGTGGTTTTGACATTGGTATGCCCTAGCATTCTGCTAATGGTTTCAATAGGGACACCATTCATCAGGCAAATTTCCGTTGCAAATGTATGCCTAGCAAGATAAGTAATTAGCCGTAAAAGAAGTGTATGTTGAAAAAATAGGCAAAATAAAACGATAGATAGCAAAGCACTACAATATTTACTTTAATCCCTCCCAATCAGGTAAGTATAACACAGTATAATATGGAATAAGAGTAGTTACCTCATTCTCTTTATTTTGGTATCAGTAAATAGAGGAAAATCGCAGATAATCAGCCGTTAATTTACTGCTTTCCTGGCTACTTCTTTTGTTTCGTAATTACACAGAAATAGATATTAATACTTCTAAAATAATAGTTTGGCTTTTCATTAATAACCATAAAAAATGAAAGGTCGTGAGAAGTACATTTAATATCCTATTTTTTATCAAAAAGAATGAAGTTAAGAGAAATGGTCTTTGTACAATTATGGTACGGATTACAATTGACGGAGTTTATTTACAATTTAGCACCAAGACTGATATCTCTACCAGATATTGGATTACAAAGCATGGAAGAACAAAAGGTTGTACAAAGTATGCGTATTAGATAAACTACCAGTTAGGCGGAATACGTACCGGATTGCATATGTCTTACAGTCGGTTAAGAGATAGTCGATTTTACAGGATTGCCGATTGACATTGTTTCTTTGCTATAGCTGGCTTTCTATTAGAAAAAACAAAGGAGCGCACAAATTCATCTGTGCGCTCCTTTGTTTGAGAGGTATAATAGATCTATTTTATTCATGCTTTATTATAAGCATTATCAAGCATTCTTCGGATATCAGATTCTCTATACAAGACTTTACCTCCCAGCATAATATAGGGGATTATGCCATTAGATCTATAATCCTGTAATGTACGACGACTGATTTTAAGTATTTTGGATAAATTCCTGTCTGTCAGATAGCTTTCTCCATTAAATAATGGTCTACACTCATCCAATGCATTTTTCAATGCTGCTGAGACCTGTTCTAATGATTTGTGCAAATCCAGAATTTGTTGGTCTTTAAAAGTAATTGCTTCCATATCATTTCTTTTTATGATTATTGTGGTAATTTTTCTTTAAAAGCTCATCAATCTCGCCAGCCTTATAATACAGCTTATAATTTATTTGGCAAAAGCCTAGTTTTCCTGCATCCCGGTAGGTCTGTAAAGTTCGGGGTGATATATTGAGTATAAGACAGACATCCTGTCCGTCTAGCCATTCCTCTAAGTTCTTAGCTTTGCTTTTTCTACATAATGCATCTGCTTCACGAGCAAGGTTATTCACTTTATCGACAATCGATTCGAATGTTTTGCTTTCAATTATTTTAAAATTTTCCATAACAATAATATTATTAAATAATTTATTTTTCCAGCTAATCTATATACTAATATACTGATAAACAATAGTGTGTCTTCACGTTTCACCGGATTTCCATAGATTACATCAGTAATAAGATGTATGTGTTGTTTGTATTTTATTCCCGATACGATTTATATTTTTAGTTTGCGATAATATCTATTCGCAATAGCTGTAATTAAAATAAACAAATTAATGAAAACAAATTTGTTTATTATTCGTTATCTTTGTATATTAATCATAATAGATATGAATTCAAAGATCGATATAATAAAAGGTATTCATCCGGGGATCATCCTTGATAGGGAATTGAAAAAAAGAAAGCTTCAAAAGAGCCGCTTTGCTATTTCCATCAACGAATATCCCCAAACTTTAGTTGCTATAACTAAGGCTAAAAGACGTATGAATCCGGAACTCGCATTAAAAATTGAACATACTCTAGGGATAGAAGAAGGGTTCTTCATGATATTGCAGGTATATTATGATATCGAACAGATTAAGAAAGAACAGCGTAAAGATTATCATCCCAATCTGACAAAGATAAATCCAACCTTATTCTGGGATACTAAGATAGAGAATATTGACTGGGACAAAAACCGGAGATATGTGATTCGCCGTGTTCTTGAGCGGGGTAATGAGATAGAAAAAGAAGAGATACTTCGTTTCTATGGAAAGGAAAAGATTAATGAAGTTTTGAGATATTATCGGGACATGGCTCCGTCAACAAAAGAAAGCGCAAATAAACTCTTAGAAACCATATAGGCATGTTGTATTATAATACTGTAACTCCCTCACTGCAGAATGCTTTGGAGAAACTAATGCTGGCAGAAGTTTTAAAACCTTTCCGATTGGTTGGTGGAACATCGCTAAGCTTGCAACTCGGTCATAGAGAATCGGTTGATATTGATCTATTCACAGATTTGGCATACAATACAGTGGACTTTAAAACCATTGAAGAATATTTGACGCTAAATTTTCCTTATGCTTCCACATCTAATATTGACTTGGTCGGCTTTGGAAAATCATTCTATATTGGAAGATCGGAGTCAGACTATATCAAATTGGATTTGTACTATACAGATCCCTTTATTAGACCTGTAAAGGAAATCGATGGCATCCGCTTGGCTGATATTGAAGATATAATAGCAATGAAGTTGGATGTCGTATCCCGCAACGGACGGAAAAAAGATTTCTGGGATTTACATGAGCTATTGGAACAATATAGTATCAGCCAAATATTGGAATTCTACTTCGAACGATATCCATATGGTGCAAGTAAAGATCAAATTATAAAGAATCTTATAGAGTTTGAATACGCAGATAATGATGCTGATCCGAATTGCTTAAGAGGTAAATATTGGGATCTGATAAAGCTTGATTTTATCGAATTATTAGAGCACTAAAAATAGGAGAAAATACAGTTTCCACGGAAAATTGGGGATGAACTCGTCCCCAATAAATATTTGAACCAGATAAATTGTTAATATCTAATTATATATAAAATTATAGAAGTCGGGAATTATACCTAACTTTGTATTAATCGAAACTCGAAGCGATTCGCAGAGTTACAGCATGTGCATGAATGCTGATAGTTCTAATTTATAGCATATAAGATATTGAAAATCAGTAGCTGTTTGGAAGTATAACGTTCCCTCCAGCTCCACAATAACATTTATAGAAATATAGGTGTTTTTTATTTTCCGGCTTTGTGCCTTTTTTAGAGAATAGGAAAAAATAGGAATGCACTATAATGAACACGGACTATTGCGGATTAGAAAACATGTAAGAAATATAAGCAGTTCTTCTTTTTAAGCAAAAGATCTAATGTATACATATAAATCAATATTCGCATCGATTTTTAGCTTTTTTCTTAATCTGCTCTTCCTTATTTGGATCGATCTGTGTTCTACAAAACTGTATTGCGCAATTTCTTTGGATGTGAAATTTAGAAAGATCATTGAGCATAACCAAAATTCAGAGTTGATTAAATCAGGATATCTGTTATAAATGTTTTCTGTAAATTCAGAAAATATATCTTTGAAATTTGTAATAAAAGAACTGTCGTTTAATTTTGCTAACTCTATCAGATCCTGTGTTTTGTCATTTAATTTGAGTTCAAGGGTTTCTACCATCCTTTTCTCTTCCTTTAGTTTTTTCTGGTGTGTATATCTCCATTTGGCCCATGCTGCAAGTATGATGATAACGAAGATAGTCAAAACAGAGATGAGCCGGATGGCTTTCTCCTGAAAGAGACTATGTGTTGCACTCTCTTCTTCAAGTATCAAGTTTAATGCTTTTTCTACCGCTTGGTTTTTAGATAAGAGGAGTTTGTTTTCTGCAGAAATAGCCTTATTCTGATAGAACTTTGCACTATCATTCATCTTCTTTTCTGTATAAGCCTGAAAAATTTGTTTATAAAGATCAGGAAGCTCGTTATTGAGGTTCGTTCTTTTTATATCTTCTAAACTCAGATTATAGTACTTCAGAGCAGAATCGGGATTCCCTCGACCTAGTTCCATATCCCCCCAATGTTTATAGGTCCATGAAGTATAAGGACTTCCTGATTTTTTTGTTGTTTCTATTGATTTGTTGAAATAATAGCTTGCAGAATCGTATTGATTTGTCTTAGAATAGTAATCACCGAATAGAGTATATAAATTTACCCAATTACTATATATATAAGGTTCTTTAGAACCTATTTTGCCGAGTAGATCTCTATTTTTTGATAGATAATAAAAAGCAGAATCATATGAGTCAATATCTGTATATCCTATGCTGAGATTTTCATAAGCTAAACTTTTTAGCCGGTTTTTGACACCTCCTTCATCCATTTTATTTACACAATTAAGCCCCTTTCTGAATTCTTCCAAAGATTTTGATGGAAGTCCCAGATACATATATATATGACCTCTTATTCTGTGAGCTTCGGAGTTTATAGATGCTTTACCCTCATTGTATTCTTCCTTTTCACATCGATCCAGATATTCTAAAGACATGTTATATTCTCCGACATAACTTAATGCTCTTGCTATATAAAAATATGATTTAGCTTTGCCTGCCCCGTAATTAATTTCTTGACTTTTCTTCAGAGCTTGTTTTGCTGTCTTAAGATTCTCTGTAATATTAATATTCAAAAAATGTTGGAAAGATACAGATAAGATACTATCTACAACTGCTTTGTCGGAATGTTTTAAATCTCTGCTAAATGCATTTGATGGAATAATTGTGAAGATATAACTAATAAAGCAACACAATATATGTCTGTATCTCATTTCTGTATTGTAAGAATAAATGAATTAGTGCTAGCTGTTTTTATAATATAAGCTATATATTAATATAGCCTTTCATAGAACAAAATTAAGTAAAATTTGCGATAAAAACCGTTTGTGTTACTAAGATTTGAGTTGTTTTTGTTTTGTTCATTTATATTCAGGTTTGGTGTTCGGACGTATATCTAAGTATATATTTCTTCTTAGATGTATTTTGTGTTTTTGTATTTCGTTAACATTATTAGACGTACTTTATTAACATTAAGCACTCCTTATATTCAAAAATTATGTTAAGTGAATTTTCTATGTGCTTATGGAAAATAGTAAGCTAATGGCGGGTTTGTAGAAATGTTGTATGTATGTTGTATCTGTTTATAGTCCTTTAAATGCTATAAGAGTATAGTTTTGTCTAAAATTTATAGTGTTCTATATTTTTAGATTTACGATTTCTGTTGGGTGGTTCGAAACGAAATTTATACTAATAAAATAATACAACTATTAATAAAAATGAATTGTCATTTTAAATTTAAAGGCTTAAAACTATTTTTTTTATTAGCCGCTTGCACATCTTCATTTCTACTTCATGCGCAGGAGGTAGCTATAAAAACAAATCTTGCTTATTGGGCAACAACAACTCCTAATTTACAACTTGAATTAGCATTGACCGACAGGACTACCTTGGAACTTGGAGGAGGCATAAATGTGTTTTCGTTTTCAGATAATAAAACATTAAAACATTGGCTTATTGAACCCGAATATCGTTGGTGGTTATGTGAGACATTCAATGGGCATTTTATAGGTTTGCATGCATTGGGCGGTCAATTTAATGTGGGCGGATGGGATATCCCTATCGGACGCTTAGATGTTTTTAAAGACAGCCGGTACGAAGGTTATCTATATGGAGGAGGCTTAAGCTATGGATATCAGTGGATATTATCAAATCGTTTAAACTTTGAGTTAAATGTAGGTGCCGGATATGCCCGTATCCATTATGATAAATACCCGTGTAAGGATTGTGGAACTAAATCAGATGAAGGAAATTATAATTACTGGGGTATAACACGATTAGGTTTGTCTTTAGTCTATTTCTTAAAATAATAAGTAATGAAAAAATCAATGATATTGAGAGTATGCTTATCGGCAATCCTGATGGTATTTACTCTATCTCTTCATGCTCAATCCAAATTTGGGAAAATCCAAATAACAGAAGAGCATTTTATTAAAGAGCATAACGAAGTATCTGTATCTATGACTTTTGTTTTGGATGAGATATCTGTTCGTCGAAATGATATGCTTATTCTTACTCCGGTTTTAAAATCTAAAGGGAAAGATAATGATAGTCTTAAGCTCTCTCCGGTAGTTGTCTCCGGTAGTTTGAGAAATAAGATATTGAATAGAAAAAAGAGTTTAGGTTCTCAACTTCCATTCGATAGAGAGCCACAAACTGTGATAACCAGAAAAAACGGTACTGTTCAATCTGTTAATTATGCTGTTATAGTACCTTATAAATCGTGGATGGATAATGCTTCATTGTCTATTTCAGAAATAGTTTCTGGATGTGCCAGCTGTTACGATACTGAAGAAGAACGTTTGGTCGCTCAAAATATATTACCTAAGCAGGCTCCTGTTTGTTATAAGCTGACATTTATTGTTCCCGAAGTAGAACCTGTAAAAAATCGCAGCGACAGACATACTGCAACATTCAATTATATCGTAGACCGTTACGAATTGTTACGCAATTTTAAGAACAATTCAGTAGAATTTGCTCAGGTGGATAGTGTAATAGGTGAAATACAACAGAATCAGGACTTAAAAATTACTGAATTTAATATAGCCGGTTATGCATCACCGGAAGGAGGATTTGAACATAACCGGATATTATCTCAAAACAGAGCTAATTCATTTGCCGATTATCTTGTGTCGAAATTTGGAGTTAGAAGAAATCAATTTATTGTCAACGGATTTGGAGAAGATTGGACTGGTTTATATAAGGCGGTTTCCCAATCATCACTGAAGGATAAGCAAGAAGTATTGGATATTATTAATAAAGTAGAAAGCCCGGATGCTCGAGATAGGGAACTGCTGAAGCTAGCCAATGGGAATACGTATAAAATACTGTTGAATGACTATTATCCTCCATTGCGTCGTACAGAATATGTAATAGCATACATTGTGAGGCCTTTTGATGTAGAAGAAGCGAAGAAACTGATTAAAGTTAATCCTAAACTGCTAAGTTTAAACGAAATGTATCTGGTTGCTTATAGTTATCCGTCTGATACAAAGGAATTCAGAGAAGTTTTTGATATAGCCGTAAGATTATATCCACAGAGTGATATTGCGATTGTCAATTCGGCAGGAGCAGACATTGAGGGTGGAAATTTTGATGCAGCCATAGAACGACTCCTGAAAATAGAGAATAATCCTAAAATATGGAATAATCTGGGTGTAGCTTATCTCTACAAAGGCGATTATGGTAAAGCTCGGGAATACTTGTCCAAAGCGGCAGCAAATGGTAATGCTGAAGCTCGATTCAATTTAGATAATTACACTGAATAGATAATTCGGTAACAAGGCTTTTTCGACATGTTTATACGTTACATGTCTCCCTTGTTATGTTTGATCAGAAGAGAAAAATATAAACTTGACACTGGCTTAATAAAGGCAAAATTTGATTAGAAAATTTTATGAAAGAAAATAGATGTCAAAATTATAATTAAAAAAGAATGAAAAAGACAAAACTATTATTAGTACTATTAGCTTCGGCTCTTGGGTTTATCGCTTGTAGTGATGATAATGATTTGCAAACCTCTGCAGAGACAGATGCAAATACAAACGTAAGTATAACCCTTAGTATGCCTCAAAACTTATCGTTGAGGGCCTTACCTTCGGATTATAACGATGTAGGGGAGTGGGCCGGAAAAGATAAGATTGAAAAGGTGGCCATATTTTTAGTGGATGGTTCTACTGTCACTACTGCTGCATATACAGTTGGTACAACAGCTAATGACGGATATACTCAGGAAGTGTCAAACACTTCTAATCAGGTTGTATTAAAACCTAAAAAAGCAATTAAGACATCAGCCGGCATAAAAAAAGTTTATGTGCTGATCAATGGTAATTCTGATATTGAGGCTGCATTAGCTGCAACACCCGCAAATACATTTGAGGACACTTATAAAACTGCAGCGTTAAACCTTGCAAATTCAGGAACAAGCCTTACAGTAAGTACATCTGCCGATAAATTGGCAGCGAAAAATGGGACAGCAGACGAAACTATTGTTATGACAAATGTACAGGACGTTTCTATTAATGTAGCTCCGAATGTAAGTGCCGAAGATGCCCTGAGAGATTCTAATCCGTTGAATAGAGCAAGTGTACAGGTTGAAAGGGCTGTTGCCCGGGTCATGGTTACCACTGCAGCCCAAACATATGAAATAAAATCCGGAGCAGATTTACTTGGTACAATTTCGAATATAACATGGGTATTGGCTCAAGGTGAAAATTCGGTATATATTCAACGTAAATCAGACTATGTAACACCCAATTATGGATGGATTCCTACTACTAATGCCGAATATTTCGGTAATGCGGGAAATAAGTATGACTATTCAGGATTATTCGAAGAATATAATGGTTCTGCACTGTTTGGAGGAACTCCTGTTCCCACAATGGCTGATTATGCAGCAGCTTCTGCTCAGACACAAATTACTGATGAACTAAATGCTAAATTATCAGGAAAGTTTATTCTGCCGACAACACATGCGACAGGAGTAGCAGATGCGTCTAGTTATAAAAAAGGTAATACTGCCTATGTTCTGGTCAGAGCCAAATTTACTCCTGCCGTTTTAGCTGATGGCGAAACTTATACTGCAGGCAAAGATTTTTATCTCGGAGCTAATGGTAAATTTTTTGCTTCGGCCGAAAATGCTGTTGATCCAGCCAAAGGAGGAGTTGCAGGCCAGACAGTTGCCAAATATGTAGGAGGTAAAGTGTTATATTATGCATGGGTCAATCCTGATAATATTCCAACCTGGTATAACTCTCCGGTAGTTAGAAACAATATATATCATGTACATATTTCAGGTTTTAAAAATCTGGGAACAAACTGGAATCCGCTTTATCCCGAAGATCCGAACAGTTCTACTCCCGCCAATCCTGATCCGAAGCCTGTTGTGCCGGGTATTAATGAACCCCAAAATCCTATAGACCCTACTGACCCTTTAACTACTCCTGAAACATGGATGAGTGTGGATGTAAAAGTGTTGCCATGGAAACTTCACTCTTATAGTGTCGACTTAGGCATTTGATTTTACAGTCAGTAAGTGTATCCGGAGGGGAGCCCCTTTTTCTCCTCCGGTTTTATAAAAATCAATTACAATGCAACAAATGAAAATTTTGCGAATTAAGATATTCATGGTGATACTTACCCTGGGAGCGTTTCTTTGGGGATGCGATTCATTGATTTATGACGATTTGTCGGATTGTCCTCAAGGGGTATATGTGAAATTCTTTGCGATGACACCTTGCGATGTTGATTCGACTTTTATTGGAGATGTCACTTCACTTACAGTTTTTGCTTTCGATGATAAAGGCAAATTGGTATCAACAGTTAACCGGCAGAATGTTGACCTTAATCGCAATTTTGAACTTTTAATACCTGTTTCGAATGGTAATTTTACCTTTATCGCGTGGACAGGTGTAGATGATAAATTTGTTAGAAATACTTTTTCATCAGGTGTGACCACAAAGAAGGATGTGATGTTGGCCATCAAGTCGTCTGAGAAAAATGCTGTTGCCCTAACTAATGCTCAGCGAATCTGGCAGGGAGAAAGTGCCTCTGTTTTTTTGCCTGATCCGAAAGAATCAGGGTCTCTTTACAAACATACAGCAATAAATCTACAGGAATTAACGAATCGGGTTAAAGTGATTGTTGAATTTGATGCTTCAATAACAGCTCTCACACCTCGTGATCTCAATGTAGCAGTATCCTTTGCTAACGGGACAATAAATATCGACGGCTCTATGCCTCTCAACTCTCCGATATTGTCTTATCCGATACAAAATACAAAATATACCGAAAATACCGTAGCCTGGGACTTTTCGTTGCTCGAATTAGCAACTGGCTATCATAATAACCTCACAATAACTTATCCCAAAACAGGGCAGCAGGTATTTAGCGGAGATCTTATCGGCAGTATTCTATTAAATACAGTCAGTGGAGGTATCAATCTGAATTGTGAGAATGACTTTACCATAAAATTCGTACTGAAAGACTATTGTGCCGAATGCGGGACAAATTTTAGTTGTGCCGTTTATGTAAACGACTGGCTTGTACATAGCTACAGTACCGAACTGTAATTATAGGCTTGTATGCTTAAAACAGTCAATATGAATATGACAAGAATTCAATTATTATATATATTACTGATCAGTATTCTGATTGCATTTTCGGGGTGTCAATCTCAGACCGATGATGATTCCTCTACTACCGATCCTCAATCGATTGTTTATCTCTCGGTAACGAGAGCTCAGGTTGACGGACTAGAAACATTCAATGCCGATGATGAGGATTATGAGGATCGTGTACATGATATGGCTATGCTGGTTTTTGACTCATCTACAGGAACCAAAGTCGGTGAATACTTTGATGAACATATAGCTTTATCGGAGAAGGATAAAAGTTTCGTAATTCAATTGACTCCGGGGAAGCGGGATTTTTATTTTGTTGCGAATATGCCTGTTAACGAATTAAAGAAGATTACGACACAATCGGATATGGATGTATATATGAATACTTTTTCGGATTTAGATCCCGATCTTTATCTGAGTGCATCCGAAGATAAAGGTTTTCCGATGTCCAGAGTGTACCGTAATCAAATAATAACAGAAGGGGGAAGTCTTTATTCACCTCAACCCTTTCGTCCTGATAATGAAGATCGGGTGAAGTTAATTCGGGTGGTTGCTAAACTTGATGTAAGGATCGATACATCCGGCAATAATCTGGACGTGAAGAATGTTTACTATAAAAATGCTTCACGGCAGTTTAGTCTGACATCTCCTTTGGAGGGGCGTGTTCAGGTTTATTACGAAGACAAACCATTGAAAAAAGTAAACAACACTTATCTCTACTATATTCCAGAGGCTCTGATGATTTCACCGAGTTGGCCGACTGCGGTGAATCATCGGCCTATTAATTATTTTGTAATCGAAACACTTGATGGTACTCAATATGAGATACCTATTGTAACATACGATGGTACTATTCCCGAAAAAAATTATCTGTCTTTTGCTATGGGAAATACAACCGAAAAGCCCGACTACAATGTTTACCGTAATCGACATTACTTATATACAATAAAGAAATTAGAAACGCTCGAAATTGTATATACTATAGACCCTTGGCATGTTGTCGAAAATTCTACTTATATGGGATATGGGTACAATGTAGAAGTCGGCGAAGATGGAAATGTCACCATTAGCAATACGATTGAAGCTTGTGATCCACATAAAGTGACACTCGAAACTGTAGGTGATTTTAAATTTTCGGATGGAACGACAACTAAAACATTTACAGATGCAGATCCTCAGTCTTCAGTTCAATATGTATTGTCTCCAGTTCCAACTTCAGGTACATATATGAAAGTATATTACAACGGTAATCTGGTAAAAACATTCAGTAAATAATTAAAACAAAAGTCGCATGAGTCGAATAATATATATGTTGTTGTCGGTTAATCTGCTTTTGATGCTGTCTTGTTCCGAAGATAAGATCATCGAAGCAGGTGCAGATAATGACAAAATCGAATTATTTTTCGATGTAAATAATTATACAAGAGCAACGTCAACTGTCATAGAAAATGAAACAGAAGAAGAGCAAGTGGTCGAAAACTTGTATATATTTCTATTTCCCACAACAGATAATCAGGTTGTAATCAAATATTATGTTTCAGCATCGGTTTTTAGTGCAGGGATATGGAGTACTGCCGATAATAAAATTTCGCTAAATGCTAATAAATCTGATATAGGGTATAGGGATGTATATATTGTTGCAAATTGTTTCTCAATCAAATCAAAACTTGATGAGGTAACCTCGGTGAGTGATCTGGAGACTGTTTTGCAAACAACCGAGGAACCTTGGTCAGAAAATATTACTACTCCGTTATTGATGTCAGGAAATAAGCTGCACGATTTCAACACTGCTGCGCATTTGGATAATATATCTTTAATTCGCGCTGTAGCTAAACTGCAATTGAATATTACATTATCAAAGGAGCATCAGACTTTCCCTACAATAGATAACGAGCCTCAATACAAATACAAGTTTATCAACTTCGACAAAAATACATATGTTTTACAAACGGGAAATAAAGTCAACTCTTTGATCAGTTCCTCAGACTGGCTGGGGTGGAGTGAATCGGGGAACGTAACTTCTTATCTACGTAATGCAGATGGAAAAGTTATAGGGATGAGTCTTGTTACTTATCTTAATGAGAGTGTCCCCTCTTCGGGTTCTATTGAAATAAGCTTGCCATATCAGGATGCAGGCTCATTGCCACCACCCGAATTCGGAGACGAAACGTATAGGTTGCAATTGCCTCAGCATATTGAACGCAATCATTTATACAGATATGATATTTCTCTGTCATCAGATAATTAGATACATAATTGAATGATGAACTAAACAGCATTAATACATTCTTTTATCAGGATAAAATAATATGAAATTAAGGTTTACATATATTATAATATTTCTCTTATTATTTAATTTTCTCGGACAGAGTTTCGCTCAGACTCGTATCTTTTACGATGATTTTGGGGCTCCGGGTACAGAGGTTCAGAAGAGAAAAATATGGACATATATGCCTACTGGGTTCAATACCTTTGTATTTGCAGACCCAAATGCTCCAAATGTAGGGAATAAGAATTTTTCAGAAGCTAAGGCTATTGAGAATAATTTTTATGCGGTAGTCAGTCCTAAGAAAATTTATGAGAGTGCGGGAAATCTATCTGCTGTACCTCCTTATACAGCGGATGTTTATCGTTTATGGACTGATCTTGAAGTTAAAGGGGATGCTACTCCGGGACACAATGGAGATGGAGGAGCAATGGTTATTAATGCCGGAACGACTATGGCTGCATTTTATGTGCGTATAGCCAATTTACAGGCCGGGAAATATTATCGTCTTCGTTATCAGTTATTCATTCAAAACACAACCGTAAAAATTAACCATCATGTTTTAAGTGCCAATGGGGGAACTTCGGTCGCTGTATATGAAGGCGTTGAGAATGGTCAAGGATCAGGAACGGGTAGTTGGAAACAGCAGGACTACTGGTTTTTTATGCCTGAGACCTGTTCTTCTGGAAATTACACAATCTCGGTTGAGAATGCGAATAGAGCTGATCAGGGAAATGATTTTGCTATAGATGATTTTTTGTTTGAAATGTATGAACCGGATGAAGTAGATCAATCAGTAAAAGATAATCTACCTAAAACTGCGATTGTTAATTGCGGAATAGAAGAGCCTGTTGCGTTTAATGATGAGGTACTTATGGATTGTAATTATCAAGGAGCATTAACTTTGGATGTTTTAAAAAATGATGTTGACGAAAATGGAAATCGGGTGACTCCTTCTGATTTTGGTATACGATTGGATGTTCCGGTAGGGGCGACATATAATGTCGAAGATAATGAGAGTGCAGCAATAAGAAAGGAAACAATAGAAGTAAAGAATGAAGGTATATGGCAATTAGTAGAGAATAGAATACTAGACTGGAGTGGCTGGCCGAATGTTTCATACAAATATACAGATCTAACTTTCACTTTTACTCCTAAATCCGGATTTACAGGGAATCCTACTCCGATATCTTATCGCTTGTATAAACGTTCTACAGGAGGTACTTCAGGAAGAACGTTTGTCTATATATATAGCGAATGTAACCCTCGAGCGATAGATGACAGCAAAGTTGTTGCGGCTATAGTTCCGGGTCAACCGGTCACTGTGATTATATTTGATAATGATATACCCGCAGAAGGAACACTGGCACCTGTAGATCCGGCAAAGGTGAATAAAGTTACTTTGATTAATCCTTATACCCTTCTTCCTGTAAGCAATGAGCCCATGACTGTTGATGGTGAAGGTGTCTGGAATTATGTCGATGGACAATTAACTTTTACCCCCCAGTCGGGATTTACTGGTACACCTACTCCTATTACATATACTTTTACAGACAATAATGGAAATACTTCCAATCCAGCAAAAGTAAGTATAACGATAGCTGATACTGCAACCCCGAAAAATTACTGGTATGGGACAGAAGATAGCGATTGGGGCAAATCTGTAAATTGGACAGAGCAGGTTATTCCCGTAGATAAGGAAGACGTAGAATTTGCTACAGATGAAAATAATAATGGGAAACCTGCGATAAGAGATTTACAACTGGATACCGATCGTGTTATTGGAGACTTAATAAACAAGTCGGATAAAAGTTTAATTATCCCAACGGATAAGCAATTGATAATTGATGGACAGGTTGTTGATGATCCTGGTAAATCGGGAACTATTATTATTAAATCATCACCTACTGAATCTACCGGAACATTGATTTTCTCAAAACCCGAATTGAATACCTCGGTCAATGCGACTGTTGAATTTTATAATAAAGCATACGAATGTGCTACGTGTGGGTATTATCGCAAACAGTGGCAATATTTTGGTATTCCGGTTCAGAATTCAGATTTTCCTTATTTATCGCCTCAGGTTGAAACCGTGAATCAATGGGCAGAGCCTTATAATGGAAACAAATGGCGTCCGGCTCCATTTGCACCTGACACTCAGTTGATGGCATTCAAAGGATATGAGATGACAAACAGCTCTGATACAGAACCCTCACATATCTATAGTTTTTCCGGAACGTTGAATGTTGGTAATGCTTTGTTGCCGCTAACTAAAACATCAGCCGTGAATTATTCGGGAATGAATCTTATAAGTAATTCATTTACAGCAGCAGTACCTATCACTAAAGATGCTATAGTGTATTCGAATGAGCTGGAAGATGAAACTGTTTATCTATTTAATACGGGAACACGAGATCAGTGGCGTAAATTGAATGGAGGATCTGTTTCTGGAGTCAGTAGCGGTCAATATCAGTCAGTGCCGATTAATCTTGCAGGTAAAGCAGGGTTACCCGATAGAATTTTATCGATGCATACATTTATGTTAAATGCTAAATCCGGAGGAAATATTACTTTGATGTATGACAAGGTTGTAAAGAATGAACTGCCGGATGATAAAATAGCATGGAGATCACTTAGCAGTCAAAGCGAGCTTCCTTATGTGGTGATAGATGTAATAGGTTCTAAATCTGCAGACCGGGTGTGGCTATTTGAAAATGAAGATGCTTCTACAGGTTTTGATAATGGATGGGACGGATATAAAATACAGGAAGAAGGAATTATTCAGGCATATATTCAAGGACGTGATAATGAAAAATATCAGATTGCAACAGTCCCCAGCCTATGCCAGCAAGTCAGTATCGAGTCGCGAAACAATGAAAGTTTTGTATTGAATATATCCGTTAATACCGAAGGAGAGTCTCGTGGACTGTGTTTGCAGGATATGCTTACAGGACGTACGTATTCTATTGTGGATAATGCCGAGTATGTTATTCCTAAGGTTGATGCACACGAGGTTAGAACCTTCAAGATTATATCGCCTTTATCGTCGGTTTCGGAAGATATATCTCAGGTTCTTCCTGTCGATATTTATGTAAAAAATAATGCTATTGTTGTAGATAATCAGACTAATGAAACTTATATTTCAACTGTTTATGATATAATGGGACGGTTAATAGTTAAGGAATATATTCGTGGAGGTGAAACCCTTATTCATAATTATGGACTTGAAAAAGGTGTGTATATCGTAAAAGCGATTGGAATAAACGGTGGTAATGGAAAAGTATCTAGGGTGTTACTTAAGTAGGGGAATTTTATTATAGATTGAAAATCTTCAGTTCTGCATGTTATCTTTTTGAGAATGTAGTTGTAGACTGAGTTTCATAAAGAATCAGTTATTAAGTAATACTTAGTAACTGATTCTTTATGTTTATATTCATCTATTGAGAAAAAATAAAGGCTGCTGTTTTAACTTATTTTAATTAATGTATATTTGTGATAAATTGAAGCAATAACGACCTTATATTCTAATACAATGACCACTAAAAGACACTTCTCTCTACTTTGCATGTTATTAGCAGTAATAGTATGCTATTCTTTTACCAATCAGAAACCCTATGTGGTAAACTTTACTCGAGATAAATATCGTGCAGCCAGTAAAAATTGGTCTATAGGACAAGACGAAAAAGGGTTTATGTATTTTGGCAATGATAGAGGATTACTTGAATCTGATGGGATGGGGTGGAAGCTTTACCCGATGCCTAATTCGCCTATTGTGCGGGCTCTGTCTGTTAAATCGCATGACACTATTTATACAGGAGGTTTAAACGAATTCGGACGATGGGACAGGGATCTTTCGGGCAGTCTAAAATATACCTCCCTAAAAGAATTATTACCAACCAAAAGTTTGAATAATGAGAGTATCTGGCGTATCTGGATAGATGCAGATAACGTATATTTCCAATCATTTACGAATATTTATGTATATAACAACAATACCATAAAGAGGTTAACCACCTCAAAGGGCTTTATGCTGTTGTTGAAAGTTAACGATGAATATTGGGTACAGGAAATGTACGGGCCTCTTTATCAACTTAAAAATGGGCAGCTGAATAAAATTAAAGGCAGCGAATTTCTGAATGGTACTATTACCCGGGTTATTTTGCCTTATGGAAAAAATAGATATTTAATAGGTACGTCTACAGGGCAATTATATATATACGATAAAAAAAGTTTTACCCCGTGGAACAGTGTTCTTTCACGTCAGTTAAACGGGCAGGAACTAAATTGTGCTATATATTGCTCAAAACGTAATACTTATTATCTGGGAACACAGCTTAACGGAATATATGAAGTAGACATCGATGGAAATATTCTGAATCATTTCTATGCGGCTAATTCCCTGCAAAACAATACTATTCTGTCCTTATATGAAGATGAAAGCAATAATATCTGGATAGCCATGGATCGAGGACTTGCCTGTATCCGTTATACAGACGGATTGAGCTATTATCGTACGATGTCGGGAAATTCGAGCTCGGTATATGCCGCAACCCTATGGAACGGATATCTGATAGTAGGTACAAATCAAGGTGTTTTCTATACACCAAGAGAAAAGGTGAACGACCTTGAAATGTATTCGTCGCTAAAATTCATTGAGGGTACGCAGGGGCAAGTTTGGTCTTTCAGTCAAATTGACGGAAAATTATTCTGTTGTCATAATAATGGACTGCTTGAGATCTGTCCCGATTTTAGCGTTCGGAAATCTTACCAGATCAATAATGGAGTATTTAAAACTCTCGAAGCGACTATTAATGGAAAGAAAATCGAGGTTATTATTACCTACAGCGATCTGTATATTATTAATAAAGAAACCGGGAAAATAAATATTATGAGTCAGATTACAGATCATATTTACGATGCCGAAGTAGACCATTTAGGTAATATATGGCTCGAAACCGTTAGGCGTGGTGTGTATAAATGCCGGTTAAACGAACAATTGGATGCCTTCCGTTATTATACGTATTATGGGAGCGAGACGGATAAGGCATTACCTGTTCATCTGCAGATTTTCAAATCAAGCGAACGCATCATCTTTTTAGGCGAAAATCACTTTTATACATACAATGAAAGTAAGGATAATTTACAACCTAATCCTCTTTTAAATCAGTGTTTCAAAAATATAAACAATCTTAAACGTATTATACCTATCAATGGAGAAGAAAGCTGGGCTGTAACCGAATCTTCCGTTTATCGCTTTATCTATGATGGTTACGTAGCACGTATTACTGAAGCATACAAAGTAGAAGCTGATAATTTGTCACTTGTTACGGATTCTGAGAATATCTCCGTTTTGGATGATTCACTTTCTCTGATCTGTCTCGATGTCGGGGGAATTTTGCATAATTCTCGTCAAAGTAAACCTCGTATTGTAGAACTTGCACCTCCTAGTTTGGAGTATATACATACCGGAAGAGATTTGAATAATGGCTATGTTGACATAGAAAAAGATATTCGGATTCCATATAAAGAAAATACAGTAACAATCGGATTCTCGGTAAACAATGCCCTCGCTGAAAACTTATATGTAGAATATCAGCTTGAAGGAGTTGATACCAGCTGGAGCCAGCCTGTACGACGAAACAGCATTACATATGCCCGTCTGCCTCAAGGTAAATATACATTACACATTCGCTCGACAGACGAATTAAACAATTATTCTGCTGATACTATTGTTCATTTTGAGATACTTCCTCCTTGGTATAATACTACCTGGTGGTATCTTTCTTGTTGTTTACTCACGCTGTTTGTTTTTTATGCAGTCTTTTGGTTTATGAGAAGACGTTTACAAAACAGGCATTTACGTTTGATGAATGAACAGCTTCAATATGAAATAGAAGAAAAGAATGCGGAGATGTTTACTCAAACTTCATTTATAATCCGTAAGAATGAACTTATTCTGAAACTAAAAGAGATAGTGGATGAGATTTGTGATAAAAACACCCAAAAAGGGCTTATTCCTCTTTATCAAAGGATAAATAATCTGCTTGCGAATAATCTTGATACAGATGATGACTGGAAGATGTTTCTTATCAAATTTGAACAAAAGCATCACAACTTTTTCCGGACATTGAAGAAAAACTATCCTTTACTCACTAATAATGACTTGAGGCTTTGCGCGTGCCTGAAATTGAATATGGACACCAAAGACATAGCTTCGCTTATGAATCTTTCTGTCAGGGCTGTCGAAAATAACCGCTACCGTCTCCGTAAAAAACTAGACTTAAAGCCTACCCAGAATCTCAATGAATTTTTCTTAGATGTAGAATAGTCCTTGTGTACGATGATGTTGTAAAATTATCTGAGTGTCAGGTTTGTTAATGGTATTTTTAGAGAGGAGCCGAAATATTTTACAGGTGTGTTATTCTATTGATATACAATGGGTAAATTCTTATTGAGTAGTAAATAAGTAGTGGGTGATTTGATGAATATTCGGGATATGTATTGATGGTGAATGTGTTTTTTATTCTTCACTTTTCGAAATACATAGATTTGCATCCAAGTTGAAATATAAGCACTCGATAGAGCTTAAAGTTCAATGAAACCAAGTTATCCATTAAAATTTAATACAATGAAGAGGAACACACATCTTCTAAAAAAGCCGTCAGGACTTAAAAGTCTATTCTTGATGGTATGCTTGCTATTGATTACAATACCGGCATTTTCTCAAACAAAGACAGTAACAGGAACCGTAACAGATGGTGCGGGTGAAACGCTGATTGGTGTATCCATTATGGTGGAAGGAGCCGAAAACGGAGTCGTTACCGACTTACATGGGAAATATACGTTGAGTAATGTACCTGAAAACGGAGTTCTCATAGTTAGCTATCTTGGTATGCTGCCTCAGAATATAAAGGTAAATGGCAGGGCTGTAATAAATGTAACTTTGAAAGAGGACTCTCAACAGTTAGAAGAATTTGTTGTTATCGGTTATGGTTCGGCAAAAGTAAAGGATCTTACAGCACCTATTACTGTTGTAAAGGGAGAGGCTCTGGCATCCGTTCCATCGACTTCTCCAATGACGGCACTGCAAGGTAAAGTTGCCGGTGTGAATGTCATCAATAATGGAGCTCCCGGAGAAGGGCCTATCGTTCAGATTCGTGGTGTCGGATCATTTTCCGACAGCAAACCTTTGTTTGTTGTGGACGGTATGTTCTATGATAACATCAACTTTCTGAACAACGCTGATATTCAGGAGATGTCTATATTGAAAGATGCTTCGGCTGCTGCTATTTATGGTGTACGGGCTGCAAATGGTGTTGTGCTTATCACAACCAAGAAAGGTTCCCGTAACCAAAAAGCAAGAATATCATATGATGGTTATATAGGTATTCAGAAAGCAGCGAATGTACTGGAACTGGCTAATGCAAAAGAGTATGCAACTATGCTTCTGGAGGGGAATTACAATGCATATCAAGCTCATTTCAAACAGTCTATTGACAAATATGGTGGTAGTTATGCCGATTCTGATTTTCATAATTGGACATTCGGAGCCGATAATGATTGGTACGATCACCTTCTTCGCACTGCTGCTATAACAAATCACAGTCTGAATATAAGCGGAGGCTCTGATAATGCTGTTTATGCTATTGGTGCGAGTTATATATATCAGGATGGTATTATGGATGTGGATAATAACTATAAGCGTCTTAACTTACGCAGTTCATTAGACTATGATGCAACAAACTGGCTGAAAGTAGGTTTCAGTGGCGTGTTCAGTAATTCTACTCAGCAAGTACCGAATAATCAGGCATGGCAGAAAGCTTTTAACTGTCCTCCTATTGTGGCTCTTTATGATGAGACTAATGAAAAAGGATTTCCCAATAAATATGGTTCTCCTGATGCTATTGGTTACACATCCAACTTTTATAATCCCATTGCAACAGCCAAGTATTTCGACTCGAGTAAGGAAAACTATCAGGTGTTGAGTAATTTTTATGCTCAATTAGAACTTATCCCTACTAAACTGAATTTTAAGACAAACTACTCTTACAGCTTTCTTTCTACTCAGGGACGCGAGTTTACTCCTGCTTATTATGTGAGCAGTTGGCAGCAATCCGCTACGACCCAATTGAAGAAGACTGAAGATAAGTACTATAACTATATTTGGGATAATACATTGACTTATAATGACCAATGGGCAAAGCATAAATTCGGAGCGATGGCGGGTTATTCGATGCGTCAGGAGCAATGGCGTTACTTTGAGGGAAAGGCTAATAATGTCCCTGATGGAGCAGATGAATATTGGTATATTAAAAACGGAAATGCAGCCGGTGCTACTGTAACCGATGATGGTTTTTGCTATAGAGGGCTTTCTTATTTTGCCCGTTTGAATTACAACTATGATGATAAATATCTGTTGATGTTCACTATGCGCGCCGATGGTTCGAGCAAATATCAGGAACACTGGGGATATTTCCCTTCTGTAGGTGCTGCTTGGGTAGTATCGGAAGAACCGTTCATGAAAAAACAGAAATGGGCAAACTTCCTGAAAGTACGGGCAAGTTGGGGCAGACTAGGAAACGATATGGTCAAGGCTAGTGATGGATTCGCTTCAATAAGCACAGGTAATGCTTCATCGGGAGTATTCGGTAGTAGTACAGTTGCAGGTTTCCAGAACAGTACATACTTCAGTTGGCTGAAATGGGAGGTTGTTGAAGAATCAAATGCAGGGTTTAACATTATTACCCTCGATAACCGACTGAATATTGACTTCGACTATTTTCATCGAATGACCAAAAATGCTGTAATCTCACCACTTCTTCCTTTTAGTACCACTACTCTTGCAGGTAATTATGGAAAGATTCTTAATTCAGGTGTAGATGTTAGTGCCGACTGGAGCGATAAGATTGGAAAAGACTTTAGCTATAGCATTGGGGCAAATATTTCGACATTGAGGAATCGGGTGAAAGATTTGAATGGACATAACATTATTAAAGGAGGTAAGACTGTTAATATTGTAGGTAAGGAGATGAATTCTTTTTATGGATTCAAGATGATCGGGGTTTATCAGACTCCTGAGGAAATTGCAGCGGACCCTATCGCTGTAGCTAATGGATTAGTACCCGGAGATTTAAAATATGCCGATTTGGATGGAAATAACATTTTGGATGGTAACGACCGTACATGCCTGGGGTCTTATATTCCTAATTTTACTTATGGTATTAATCTAGGATTCAATTATAAGAATATTGATTTTCAATTGACTACTTACGGACAGACAGGAGCCCAGATGTTCAATCGTAAACGTGCCCTTCGCTATTCGTCTCAGAACTATAACTTCGACAAAGCTCAATATAAAAACCGATGGACAGGTCCCGGTTCTACAAATTCAGATCCATCTGCAGCAGCTCTATTGAAGTCTTGGAATGTTAGTGACCAGAAATATAGTTCGTACTTTGTCGAAAATGCTGACTTTTTCCGTATCCAGAATATATCATTGGGTTACACACTGCGTAATCTGAAATTGGGAAATTACACCATGTCGGCATTACGTTTGAGTTTGACAGCCGACCGTCCGTTTACAACATTCAAAGCGAACGCATTCTCTCCCGAATTATCAGACAGTCAAGGCTGGGATACAGAAGTATATCCTTTGACATCGACTTATACATTTGGTTTGAGACTCGATTTCTAAGAAGTAAATCTTAAAGGAATAATAAGCATTTTTAATAAATAGGTCTGAGACCTTTAAATTTAGATATGATGAAAACTTTAGTAAGATCTTTAATATATATAATGTCCGTATCAATGGTATTATCATTGGTATCGTGTAATGACTTTCTGGACAAAGAGCCGGAGGGTAAAGTTCCCGAACAAAAAGTAGATTATACAAATACAGCTAATATGTATCAACCTGTATCCGGAGTGTATGCAAAGATACGAACCAGCGGTTTACACTGGGTGATCTGGGAGATTACCACAATCCGTGATCAGGATGTATTCAGTGGGCAATTTAATGGCAGCGATTATTATAATCTGAGTATATACAAATACAACGATTCATTCTGGGGCTTTGATGAATTGTGGAAACAGTACTACAATATAATCAAGGTTGCTAATTCAGCAATTGAAACACTGGATTTGTATGCGGCTAATATCACGAGTGACAGTGACATGAAAAAGTATAAAGCATATAAGGGCGAGGTTATGTTTATGCGTGCTTATGCTTATTATCGTCTAGTACAGGCATTTGGTGCGGTTACGATTCTTCGGGATAATAACCAGCTTGATCTGAGCCGCTCTACTGCCGCTGCGGTAAACAAATATGCGTTGGAGGATTTGCAATATGGTATCGATAATATGCCGCGTATCCGCCCTAACCAAAGTGAGCATGTTGGAGCAGTAACTGCTTTTTCGGCTGCAACACTGGCTGCAAAGATTCATCTGAATGAAGGTAATTACGCTAAAGTTGAAGAGCTTACCGACGATATTATCAAGAATGGTAATTTTTCCCTTTATCCCGATTTTTACCAGCTATTTAAGATACCCGGAAAACTTTGTGATGAATCCATTTTCGAAGTTCAATGTACTGATTTCGGTAATGGTTCGGGTGATTTGATTGATTCGGGCGAATGGTTTGTTTGTCAAGGACCGAATAATTCGGGAAGTAATATTTCTGGATGGGGAGATTGTGGTATACTGAAATCTTTCAGGGATTGGGCATACGGTCGTGGAGAGACCATTCGTGCTACTACTTCGTTTTTATTGGCAGATTCTACAACTCCCGATGGCGATTATATACGTGCCCAGATTAACCCTGCAAATACCGACTGCTGGAACGGAAAAGCTTATACTCCGCTAAGCCAGCTTACTCCGGGGCGTACGAGATATGGAACAAACAATAATGTCCGTATCATTCGCTATGCAGATGTCCTTCTTATGAATGCAGAAGCTAAAGTTAGAAATGGTAAAAGTGGAGATATTCCATTCAATGAAATAAGAAAGCGTGCGAAAATGCCTGAACTTACCAATGTTACTGCCGATCAGGTTCTGGACGAACGTCGTATGGAGCTGCTTTGTGAATGGGGCGAACGCTATAATGATCTTGTGCGCACAGGTTTGGCTGCAACAGCCTTGACTGGTTGGACAAAGGATAAACAATATCTGCCATTGCCATTCAATCAATATACCCAAATTCCGGATTTATTGCTTGATCCTAAAAATGAATAGCTAGTTTGTTGATAGGATGAAGGGTCTGAATAGTATACCTTCTGGTTATATTGAGGATCCTTCATCTTATATTGATAAGGTAAATTAAATGTCTAAATAAATTGAACATGAGATATATAATATTATTTTTCTGTACCTGTAGTATTTTACTGCTCGGCTGTAGTAAAGGGAAGCCTGTTAAAGACGATCATCCATTGAAGGTAATGACCTTTAATATAAGATTGGATGCACCATCGGATAGTCTCAATAACTGGAAATACCGTAAGGACAATGTCTGTGAGATGATTACCTACTATCAGCCCGATCTGCTGGGAATGCAGGAGGTTTGTCATAATCAGATGGAAGATTTAAAGCAGGGTTTGCCTCAATATACAGCCTTAGGCGTAGGGCGTGATGATGGAAAAGAAGCTGGAGAATACTGTCCCATATTTTTCAATTCGCAACGATTTTCACTTATAAAATACGGCAACTTTTCTTTGAGCGAACACCCTGATTCGATTGGTGTAAGAGGTTGGGATGCCTCTTATAATCGGATAACAACTTGGGCAATACTAGAGGAAAAGAGCAATGGCTCGAAAATGATTTTCTTTAATACCCATCTTGATAATGATGGAAAAGTCGCCCGAGACAAAAGTGTTCATCTTATTTTGGATAAAGTCAAAGAGATTGCACCTGATATGCAGGCCATTATTACCGGCGATTTTAACTGTACTCCCGATGAAGCACCCCTTAATACCTTAGAAAAAGGAGGAATGCAAAACACGTCGAAGACTGCATCCGTAACTTACGGGCCAACATGGTCTTTTCATGATTTTGGTCGTCTACCTCAGAACGAACGTGTACTTCTTGACTATATATTTGTTACCAAAGGTGCTCAGGTTGATCGTTATCGTGTAATTCAGGATACACCTGATAATGGCTTTTTATCCGATCACGATCCAGTTTTGGTTAGCTTCAATTTTCGTTAAGGTCACAGAATCTGAAAATTACCCTAAGATAGAGTGTTCATTTATCCTATCTTAGGGTAATTTGTTCATATAAGTAGTCTCTTCAAAGCATCATTTCCAGAGCGGAGTAGCATCTTGTATAACTCCATCCTGACTAGTCCATTGTTGAATCGAATTTTCTTTGGACTGGATCACAATATAGATCATCTGTTGTTCAGAAGTGTTAGTCATACCTCTAAGTCCGGCAGGTGCTACACGGATAACACTTCCTTCCGAAATATCAAAACACTGATCATCAACCTGAAATTTCCCTTCTCCCTTTAAGATAATATATGTTTCTTCATTCTGTTTGTGTGAATGAAAAATCGGAAGATCTGTTTTAGAAGGTAAAATACTAATAGAGATCTCTGTTCCGGAAGCTTTTGTTGCATCTTTCAGAAATATTTTTCCATTGGCACTTTCTAATACTAGATCGAGTTTACCAAAATCTATGGCTGTAAAGTTTTTACTCTCCGCAATTTGTTTAGTGCTGTTCATTTTTGTAATGTTTTAATTATTGATAATAATTAAGGTCTCAGACCTATTTATTGGTTTTACAAGTAAACTGACAAAAGTAAGTTGTTGATGTGTAATATATTATTAAATATTTACTGTTGCTTACTATATGTAACTTTCTTACTTTTGTATATCAAAGGTATTGTATTTATTTTATTCACACAAGAAGGCACAGATTGGTAAGTTGGTTACATCTAGGTAACAATTATAAATAGAGAGCCTGTTATAATTAGAAGACATATCATTATATACTTTCTGTTACTTATACATACCGAGAGTCGAAAAGAAAAAACTAATAATGAACTCTAAAAAGGTTACAAAAGTCACATACTTTATGTACACCTTCTGTTGTTTATATTTTACCCTTATCCACTAAAGGGGATTTTTGCTGTCGCTCGGAAAGCCCTTTTAGGAGTTTGGGGGCATGTCGAAAAAGGTAACAAAGGTAACATTGAAACTGTAACTTTTTATCGAGGCTTTTTCTTCTTTTCGTGATTATATGTTATCTGTCATTCAAAGATCTTGTCTGTTTTTTATAAAAAAACATTTCTTTCAAAACTCTTTCACTATAGATAAAATATGTAATAAAATATGTTGAAAGTTATTACTCTCTCAGATAATAATTAGAAAGCTATAACAGTTTGTTTATCGGATGCTTACAAAAGCAATGAAAATATTTGAGACTTTAATGGTCTTTTGTCGTTTTAATACTTTCTCGTAATTTAGACGGATATTTCAAAATACAGGTCTCATTATCTAAAATAATTCAATTATGAAAACATCGGTTTTAAGAGAAGTTACTCCCTTATCGGAACGAGACTGTTTTATGATATTTTCACGGGTAAAGAAAGAGTTTACTTTCCCTATACATACTCATGCCGAATATGAACTTAACTTCATAGAGAACGGAAAAGGTACCAAACGCATTGTTGGTGATAGTATCGAATTAATAGAAAATCTCGAACTTGCTCTCATTGCCAATCCACAACTCGAACATGCCTGGCTGAACCATAAATGTGAGTCGGACGAAATAAAAGAAATAACCATTCAGTTTCATGGAGATTTGCTGAATGATCAGTTGTTACAGAAAAATCAGTTCAGGTCGATTAAGGAAATGTTTGACAGGGCTTCTTACGGGATAACTTTTTCAGCTGACACTATACAAGGGATAAAAGACCGTTTGTATTCTTTGGCGTCCGAGAATGATGGTGTGCATTCTGTATTGAAATTATGGGGGATTTTATATGATTTGTCTCTTTCACCGTCAATGCGGGAATTGTCGAGCCGTACTTTTAATGACGGGGAACAAAAATATGACAGCCGACGGGTCGAACGTGTCTATAATTATATGAAAGAAAATTATGAAAAAGAAATAAAGTTAAAAGACATTTCTGACCTTATAGGTATGACGGAGGTTGCCTTCAGCCGTTTTTTGAAAAAGCGTACAGGTCGGAATTTCATAGATTCTCTTAATGATA
The DNA here is from genome assembly GCF_036511535.1 of Indolivaga capnocytophagoides. Classification (GTDB taxonomy): domain Bacteria; phylum Bacteroidota; class Bacteroidia; order Bacteroidales; family Dysgonomonadaceae; genus Dysgonomonas_A; species Dysgonomonas_A capnocytophagoides. The sequence goes on from NZ_AP028867.1 coordinate 500,029, forward strand.
TCCGATTGGGGCATGCCGCCCGTTTGCTAATTGATACAACTTACAGTATTTCCGAAATCTGCACAAACTGTGGATTTAATAATTTGTCGAATTTTAACCGTATTTTTAAAAAGAAGAAAGGCTGTACTCCCCGTGAGTTCAGGGAAAATTATAAAGAGTCTAAATATTTTCTTTGATAATATAAGAACTACCATATCGGTGTCTTATTCGAAAACAAACTTATACAGAAATTATATATCCATCCACTTGTATATGATGAGTGCTTATTTTATGAGTTGAAGATAATCTAGTCTTTAGCTATAGTTCAGTATGTTTTTTAGTGAATAGTGATTAAAGTAAATGATACTTTTTTGACATAGGAGTAGATAAAAAAGTATCTGTTCTTTGTTTTGTATTTATTGCAATGTTTATTCTGTATTATTCCTGAAAATATTGGTTTTACTTTCTTTTTCGTGCTTTTTCTTATTTTTAAGTTGTATTTTTTTGCAAAGAAACTATCGCTAATAGATAAAATAGTATTTGTTTTTTTATGCACTTTGTGTATAATTTTGTCATAAATAAACTAATGTTAAGTTTAAATCTCATATTACATATTATTAAACCATGAATCATGAAGAAAATCTTTAATTTATTATTCTTTTTTTGTGTGATACCAGCTTTGGTATTTGCTCAAAATCTGCAAATTAAGGGAAAAGTGACCGATGCAAAGGATGGTTCTCCTTTGGTTGGAGTTACAGTCAAAACCCAGAAGAACTCAGGGGTTATGACTGATCTTGATGGCAAATACACTATCAATGCTCAAAAAGGAGATATCCTTTCTTTTTCTTTTCTTAGTATGACTACTCAAACTGTTAAAGTTGAATCGGCTAAAGATATTAACATAGCATTGAGTGATGACGATAAAATACTCGACGAAATTGTTGTTGTTGGCTACGGTACAATGAAAAAACGAGATTTGTCGGGTTCTGTAGGACAAATAAAGAGTGAAGACCTGCTGAAAGGAAATCCTACATCGAGTATCAATCAGGCTCTGCAAGGACGATTGGCCGGAGTATCGGTAAGCCAGAATGATGGAGCTCCCGGAGCTGGAATTTCGATTACCATTCGTGGTACAAACTCTTTCTCGACAAATTCACAACCTCTTTATATCGTGGATGGAATACCTTACGATGTGGCTGCTACACCAACCAGTTCTGCTAATGATAATAATAATCAGACGGCGAATGCTCTAGCTGCTATAAATCCGCATGATATTGAATCCGTGGAAGTTCTGAAGGATGCCTCTGCTACAGCGATTTATGGTTCTCGTGGAGCAAACGGGGTTGTACTTATCACAACTAAAAAAGGAGAAAAGGGGAGCAACAAAATCGAGTTTACTTCCAACTTTAGTGTATCGAAGATCGGTAAAAAAGTAAAAATGCTAGATCCGGTTACTTATGCACGTTATATAAATGAACAAACTGTAAATAGCGGCAATTACGAAGGTATACCTTATACTACACTTCCTTATTCAGGAACATGGCAATATCAATATCTGAATGGAGAGATAATAACAAGTTCGGGTGTTTATAACCCTTCTCCTGAAGATTTTAATAATTATGGAATAAGAAAAGACCAGTATGGAAATGAAACTTTGGTAGAAGGAGCTAACTGGCAAAATGAAATTTATCAGACCGGAGCATCTCAAGAATATAACCTCAGTGTCTCAGGTGCTAATGAAGCCGGTTGGTATGCTTTCTCAGGAAATTATACCGACCAAAGCGGTATTATTAAAAATTCGGGTTACAAACGGTATGCTTTGCGTACGAACATCGGACGCAGACTCAGAAGCTGGTTGGAAATAGGTACAAATATCAATTATACTAATTCTACTACCGATTTTGCCAAGTCAAATGCATATGACTATAGTATTATCCGTTCAGCCTTGTTGTTTCCTACAACTTACGGACCGAACATGACCCGTACCGAATCGGATGAACTTAATTGGCTTGCGTCTAATCCGCTTATATATGTAAATACAGCCAAAGACCAACTGAAAGCCAATAATGTATTCAGTTCGTCTTATGCCGAAATTAAATTTATGGATGGTCTTAAATTCCGTCAGAATTTGGGATTGGGATATTCAGGAAATAACAGGTTCACTTATTATAACAGGCAGACTCAGGAAGGGCGTGATGCCAAAGGAAAGGGCGGACAGAGTGATAATTGGTGGTACAGTACTACTGCCGAATCATTGCTTACATTCGATAAAACATTCAATACAAAACATACATTAAATGCTGTTGGCGGATTTACTTACGAGCAATCTAACTATGGCGGTAAATCGATGACTGCAACTAACTTCCCGAATGATATCACAGAATATTACGACTTGTCGGCAGGATTAAATAAAGGAGCTTTGGTTACGAATCGGGGACAAGCTATTATGGTTTCGTTGTTAGGACGTGTTAACTATTCATACGATGGTAAATACATAGCAACTGTATCTTTTCGTCGCGATGGTTCAAGCAAATTAACATCTGGTCATAAGTTTGCCAACTTTGCTTCAGGGGCATTGGCTTGGAGAATTTCAGACGAGAAGCTTATTAAGGATCTGAAGATATTTGATAATCTGAAACTGAGATTGAGTTACGGACAAACTGGTAATCAGGGTGTAAGTTCATACCAAACAATGGAGTATCTGACTCCGGCTAACTATCCTGTAGGAGGAGCACTTACTAGTGGATTTGCCGAAGTAGACTGGCGTGGCGCTCTGAACAGACTTCTTAAATGGGAAAGAACAGATCAGTATAATGCCGGGCTTGATATTTCGGTATTAAACAGTAAAGTTAACTTCACGATAGACGCGTATTATAAGAAAACTAATGATTTGTTACAGAATGTCGCAATCCCATCGAGTTCAGGATTCCTTAATATGTGGATGAATTCGGGTTGGGTAACTAATAAGGGATTGGAAATCACAGGTCAGTTCTATCCTTATTCCAATAAAAATTTCAGTTGGGATATTAATGCTAATATTTCCTTCAATAAAAATGAAATTGGAGGTTTGAACGGCGATAGCTTCTCCGAACGCCTGTGGTACGGGGCAGATAACATCTTTATCCGCCGTAATGGAGCACCTATCGGAGCTATATATGGATATGTGGAAGATGGATTTTATGACAATGCGGCCGAAGTGAGAGCCGATCCTCAATATGCCAACGCTAGTGATGCCAAGGTAAAATCGATGATTGGCGAAATCAAATACAGAGATGTAAATCACGATGGAGTAGTTAACGAAAGCGACCGTGTGATAATCGGAGATACTAATCCCGACTTTATATTCGGGTTAACTAATAATTTTAAATGGAAACAATTTACATTGAGCTTCTTCTTTCAGGGATCAGTCGGAAACGATATTTTCAACGGAAACTTGCTCGACGTAAAGATGGGTAATATCGCTAACATCCCTACCGATATCTATAATAGTAGATGGACAGAAGAAAATAAAGAAGGTGCATTGTGGCCTAAAGCTGTCGCATCGTACAACAGAACCATGCTGGTATCTGATCGATATATAGAGAACGGATCTTACCTAAGATTAAAGAACTTAAATATAGGATATTCGTTTAAACCTAAATTTAAGGGTGTCGACAATATCTATATCTATGGAAGTGCTACAAACTTGTTTACAATATCAGATTACAGCTGGTTCGACCCGGATGTAAATGCTTTCGGTAGCGATTCTTCACGCCGTGGAGTTGATATTTATTCTTATCCAAGCAGCAGAACTTATTCAATAGGTTTGAAACTTGATTTTTAATTCAATACTGTGTTTGAAAGCGATAATAAACAGGTCTGAGACCTTAATCGACAAAATCAAAAAACAAAAACATGAAAAAGAACTATCTAAATATAATAAAATCGGTCAGTCTGGCTGTTTTTCTGATCACCGCTTTTTCTTCATGTGAAGATATGCTGGACGAAAAGAAGTTTGATTTTATAGAACCTAAAGATATAGAGGATTCCGACGATGGTGCGGCTCAATGGGTAATAGGTACATACAGTAAATTATCCGACGATATGTTTCGCTGGAATGTATTTCCTCCGGCTATCGAATTCGACTGCGATTATATGACGGGGCCCGATTGGTCGTTTGGTTCATTGGGTGCCGGTAATTTCCAGAACAACGATTATACCGAGGCTATGTGGACTAAGCCATATTCGGTAATCCATCGGGCTAATCTGGCAATCGAGAATATAAATGAAATGAAGAATGTATCCGAAAGAGTAAAAAGTAATGCTCTCGGTGAACTCTATTTCTTAAAAGCCTATTCATATTTTCTGTTAGTAAGAGCATTTGGTGATGTTCCGATTCATGAAAAAACAGTAAACAATGGAGGAGATGTATTCCAGCCCCGCCAACCTATCGAAACAGTTTATGCTCACATTATCAGTTTATTGAAAGATGCAGAAACTATGATGTATAAAAATACCGATTCGGGATTTACCGAAGGGCGTGCTTCTGCCGGAGCAGCAGCTACACTCTTGGCTAAAGTATATGTAACTATAGGTTCCGCGTCTTTGGCAAGTGGCAATGTTACCGTGAAAGGAGGTACAGCATATACAATGAATGGTAATGACAAGGTACTTACTAATCCTGTATCTTTTGTTGTTTCGAAACAACAGGTAAAAGGGTACGATAAATTCGATTCGAAAGAATATTTCACACTTGCACGTGATAAAGCCAACGAAGTAATTACAGGTGTTTATGGGAGTTATGCTCTATTAGCGTATGATAATTTGTGGACTCAGGCTTCAAAAAATAAAACTGAACATATATGGAGTCTTCAAACTATATCTGCAGACGATAAATATGGAATGACTTTCTCTCGTGCTTATACGGGAATGTACAATGCAAAAGGAAATATTACCACAGGTTTATGGTGGGGATGTCGTGACCATTGGTACAAATTATTCGAAAGTAAAGATTATCGTATAACTAAAGGTGTTATGCATCGTTGGGTAAGAGAACCTGATGACACATCGTGGGGTGATGGCGGATCGTACTATCCGAATACCGAAGAGTGGGAAAAGAAAGCAAAAGGATATACCGATGATAACGGTGAGTGGGTTGCTCCTGTAGCTCCGTTTAATGATGGAAAACAGTATCGCAGCGGGGTATCTTCTGCATGGATTGCTTTCCTTACCAAATATTCGTATGTAACCGATAATACTCAGGAAAGAACCGATGCCAATTGGCCGTTCTTGCGTTATGCTGATGTTTTACTGATTTATGCCGAAGCTGCAAATGAAGTGGAAAACAGCGGTGCCGCTAGGGCTGCGGCTTTAGTTAAGCTGAATGAAGTGAGAGTAAGGAGCAATGCAACACCTAAATCATTGACTGGTGCAGGCAATATTGATACTCAAGAATCATTCCGTTCTGCAGTTCTGGAAGAAAGAGCGATGGAATTGGCTTTGGAAGGAGACAGGCGATGGGATTTGATCCGTTGGGGAATTTATATCGATGTAATGAATAAGATAGGCGGATACGATGAGGTAAATGTAAATAAGGCTAGATCTGAGAAACATTTATTGTATCCGATACCAAAATCAGAAATGGATACCAATCCTTTTATAACATCCAATAACCCTGGTTGGAATTAACCTTAATCAACAATCAAATAAGGAAAAATAATCATGAAACGATCAAAAATAATATATGCATTATTGGCCATAGCTCTTTGCTGTGCTTCATGTAGCGATGTTGTCAATTATAATGACGGATACGACGATCAACTAACATCGTATGGACCACCCTCTATCACTAAAATAAGCAAGGCCGGGGATCTTGAATCGGTGATAACTGAAGGAGCTCTAACCGATATGATTGTATTACAGGGGGATAATCTGGCTGGTGTACAGTCTATCAAGATTAATGATGTAGAGGTCGATTTATCTACTGTATATGCGGTGAGGACTCAAATAACATTGCCTATTCCCCGTATGGTTCCCGACAATGTCAACAATCTGGTAACTGTGGTAACAGAAAAAGGAACGACCACATTTCCTCTGACTGTAACAATCCCAGATCTGAAAGTAGAAGGTTTTTATAACGAATTTGCTCAGGCAGGAGATACTGTTCAGATTATGGGTAAATACCTAGACTTGTATGAATTGTCAGTAGAGAAAGGTGTATTCTCGGTGGGAGGAACATTTATAACTCCATTACGTACAAGCGCTGATACAATTGTGTTTATAATGCCTACAGGTACTCCCGATGGATCGGTCTTTTCTATGTCAAGTCCTAAAGTTGCGACTCCGATTACTGCAAAATTCAGGGAAGCTGGAACTTCCATCCTTGATATCGAGAGCATGTCGGGCGGTTATGTAACCGATGGAAAAGCTTCGGGAGACCCGAAACCATTGATAGGTAAATTCTTTAGAATCAAAGGTCAGCTTTCTGCATGGTCGTGGAATAGTATTTTCTGGTCAGGATTTAATCTTCCGGATATTGATGTCAAAAATAATCCGCAAAATTATTATGTCAAGTTTGAGATAAATACTAAATCTTCAGCATCTATAAGTTCCGGCAATATAATTATTGGAGGTAATCGGCAGGATAATAGATGGAATCCGGGTGCAGACGGGGCTTTGAACACTTACGGTAAATGGCGTACTATACGACTCGAACTTACCGATCTGTTTCACGATAATACAAACGGAACATATCTGGTTGAGGGAAACAATGATTTTACTTCGACATATCAACCTGATGCAGAAGTGAATGCCGACTTTAGTATTTGTAATTACCGTATAGTAAAAAAATAAATAATAGCACAAGTAAATTGAATAGTAACATTGGCTGAAGCCTGTTACTATTCGGTTTACTTCAACAATATTTTAACAATATGAAATATGAGACGAATATATCATAATTATATTGCTGTTTTTTTGATGCTGTTACTGGTCATTCCTGTATATGGGCAGGGTGTCGTTACCCGTAACGGATCTTTATCTGTAAGAGAAACGAGTCTTGTTAATAATAATGGCGAAAATATAACTCTAAGAGGTGTTAGTCTTGGATGGCATAATTGGTGGCCTCGATTTTTTAATAACAAAACGATCAGTTGGCTGCATCAAGATTGGAAAGCCGATATTGTACGTGTAGCTGTAGGTGTTGAGCCGGAAGGTGCTTATCTGGATAATCCTGATTTTGGAATTGAGTGTGCTACAAAGGCTATAGATGCTGCTATAAAAAATGACATGTATGTTATTATAGACTGGCATAGCCATCATATCCATAGCGAAGAAGCAAAAGCATTTTTTACACAGATAGCGCAAAAGTACAAAGGGTATCCTAATATTATCTATGAAATATTTAATGAGCCGGTAGACCTTTCATGGACAGAGATTAAAAAATATGCAGAAGAAGTTATAGGCGTGATACGGAGTATTGATTCTGAAAATATAATATTGGTGGGAACTCCCAACTGGGATCAGGATGTGGATGTTGCCGCTGATTCTCCGATTGCAGGATATAAGAACATAATGTACACCCTTCATTTTTATGCGGCGACACATAAAGAGCATTTTCGCGATAAAGCAGACTATGCTCTCTCTAAAGGCTTACCTATATTCGTTTCTGAATGTGCCGGTATGGAGGCCACAGGTGATGGACCTGTTGATGTTGCTGAATGGAATCTATGGACTGAATGGATGAAGCAGAAAAATATCAGCTGGGTGGCATGGTCGATTGCAGATAAGAACGAAACGTGTTCAATGATAAAAAATACAGATTCATCTATAAATAAATGGGGTGAAAAAGACCTGAAAGAGTGGGGTCAATTGGTTAGGAAAACATTAAGGAACGAAAAATAATGAAAACAAAAGGCATGACAGTAAAGCTGTTATTGACAAGCTTTATATTCATTTTTATTACCGGAGTATGTGGTGCGCAGGAGTCTGCTGCGGTAACTGATACTTATTCTTCAGCATGGCGTTTTCATGCCGGAGAAGGTGTGGATAGTTTATGGATGGATAGTTCGTATAATGACAGTGCCTGGCAGGAAGTGGTTATGGATAAGCTGCTTAAAGATCAGGGTGTAATATTCAGTGGATTTGGCTGGTATCGGAAGAATATTACGTTCTCCGATAAATTACAGTCGGATATAAAGGCTAAAGGTGCGGTGGTGTTGAATCTCGGAAGATTGGCTGCTTGTGACGAAGTGTATTTTAACGGAAAACTAGTTGGTAAAACCGGACAGTTTCCTCATGATTATATGGGATATTTCGATAATGAACGAAAATATCTGGTAACAGCTGACGATATAAATTTAAAAGGAGAAAATCTTATTGCTGTAAAATTTCATGATGGATGGGGAGTAGGTGGATTTCTAGGCGGAGGTCATCTGTTGGTATCATCTGCGGAAACCAATGATAAATTGTCTCTGAAAGTATCTGTTGCTGATCCCGATTATATATTTATAGGTGATGCTCCTATACGTATTACTCCTTCGATTCAAAATAAAAATACTTGGGATGTAAAAGGCCGACTGATCGTAACATTAACAACAGATGATTATAAGTTCGTTAAAGCGGATTCGCTTGAAATAGTAATACCTGCCGATAATCATTATTCAAGCACCTTTGAATATGCAAAGCCTGTTCCCGGATTTTACAGATATACAGTTCAGTTCAGAAGAAACGGAGAACTGGCATGCGAGAAAAAATTAAATGTAGGATATGAACCCGAAAAGATCAGTTCGCCAAGTGATGCTCAAGCCGATTTCAAAAAATTCTGGGATAATAGTTTGAAAGAGTTAGCTAAAATAGCTCCCGATTATAAACTGACATTACAGCCCGAATATTCGAAATTAGACTACGATGTATATCTGGTGGAAATGCGTTCTCTCGAAAATGAATTGATTAGCGGATATTATGCCAAACCCAAACGGGAAGGAAAATTTCCTGTGATCGTGGAATATATGGGGTATGGCTCATCCCCTTATCCGCCTAATCAATGGTGGGACGGATTCGCCTACTTTGTTTTATCCATACGAGGACAGGCTTTGAATAAACCGACAAACCGTTTTGGTACATGGATTACTTACGGACTTGATAAAAAAGAAGACTATTATTACCGTGGAGCTTTTATGGATGTTGTGAGAGCTTTGGATTTTGTTTGTTCCCGTCCCGAAATAGACAGCAATAAAATAGCTGTTCGTGGGGGAAGTCAGGGTGGAGCACTTTCCTTTGTTGCGGCTTCACTGGATAAACGGGTAAAAGTTGCAGCTCCTAATATTCCGTTCTTATCAGATTATCCCGATTATTTCAGAATAGCTCCATGGCCTAAAAGTGATTTTGATGTATATATGAAAGAACATCCTCAGGCAAAATGGAATGATGTATATAAACTGATGAGTTATTTCGATATAAAGAATCTTGCTCAGTGGATTCAATGTCCTTTGATAATGGGCATTGGAGTACAAGATAACGTTTGTCCTCCGCATATAAATTTTGCAGCATACAATCAGGTAAAATCAGAAAAATGGTGGATGGCTTTTCCTGAATTCGGGCATAGTGTCGGACGTGAATTTAATGAAGCAGCAATGCAGCTCTTTAGAGAAAAATTAAATGTAGAAAAACCATAAAGAAACAAATACAAAGGCTTGAAACTTTTTATTTGTCCATCCAAGCATAACAGCAACAGCCTGTTATTACTTTAAAATACGACATTAAATACCTAGGTAAGAGTTATTATTCATAATATACTGTGGCTTATAAGTCGTGTTTGCTGCTTGTTGGAATTGATAATAGATAGAAAAAATAATAATAGGTCTAACGATCTTAATACTTATTAAATGATGAATGAACTATTCGATAAACGACTGAAAGCTGTTACGGCAGAATATGAAAATTTGATTTCACGTAAAAACGAACCGGTATTGCCCGGAAATGGAATATACGAACGATATAAATATCCTGTACTCACGGCCGAGCATGCTCCTGTATTCTGGAGATATGATCTTTCGCCGGAAACCAACCCTTATTTTATGCAGAGGTTTGGCATTAACGGTACATTCAATGCTGGTGCGATCAAATGGCAGGGGAAATACCTGATGGCGGTACGAGTTGAGGGTGATGATCGCAAATCGTTTTTTGCTATAGCCGAAAGTCCAAATGGTGTAGATAATTTCAGGTTCTGGGAATATCCTTTGACTATTCCCGAAACCGAGAATCCGGATATTAACGTATATGATATGCGTTTAACAGCTCATGAAGACGGATGGATATATGGGGTGTTCTGTTCTGAACGGAAAGATCCGGATGCTCCTGCCGGAGATTTATCATCGGCTGTAGCTGCGGCTGGTATCGTACGATCAAAAGATCTTAAAACATGGGAACGTCTTCCTGACCTCAAATCTAAAAGCCAACAGCGTAATGTGGTTTTACATCCTGAGTTTGTAAACGGAAAATATGCTCTTTATACTCGTCCGCAAGACGGATTTATTGATGCCGGAAGTGGTGGAGGTATCGGTTGGGGATTGGTTGACGATATAACTAATGCAGAGGTTAAAGACGAAAAAATAATAAATCATCGTTATTATCATACTATCAAGGAGTTGAAAAACGGAGAGGGACCTCATCCGATAAAAACATCTAAAGGCTGGCTGCATTTAGCACATGGAGTTCGTGCATGTGCTGCCGGATTACGATATGTTTTATATCTTTATGTGACCGATTTGGAGCAACCCGATAAGTTAATAGCCGAACCTGCCGGACATTTTCTGGCTCCGATGGGTGAAGAACGAGTAGGAGATGTTTCGAATGTATTGTTTACAAATGGCTGGATAGCTGATGATGATGGTACTGTTTATATTTACTATGCATCATGCGATACCCGCATGCATGTGGCGGTATCTTCGATTGACAGGCTGCTCGACTATTGTTTCAATACAGAACCGGACGGTTACCGTTCGGCGGCATCTGTACAAACTTTAAATCGCCTGATAAAGAAAAACCTGAAGTAAAAGACACATCTATAATAAAGGGATTGTCTGATGTTATTTTTAGACAATCCCTTATATCCTAAAAAAAAATACCCGATGATAAACGCAGACAAAGTAACTCTTAAAGAAAAGGTAGGCTATGGCTTTGGAGATATGGCCTCTTCTATGTTTTGGAAGATATTCGGCATGTATTCCTTATTTTTCTATACAGATGTTTTTGGTATAACAGCCGCTGCTGCCGGCACTATGTTTCTGGTAGCCCGTGTATGGGATTCGTTCTTCGACTTGTTTGTTGGCATAGCCGCAGACCGTACGAAGACTCGCTGGGGACGGTATAGACCCTATTTATTATGGTTTGCCATTCCGTTTTCGGTAATGGGTGTGATAACCTTCTTTGTTCCTGATTTTGGAAGTACCGGTAAGCTTGTATATGCTTATATTACATATTCATTGATGATGATTGTGTATTCTCTCATCAATGTACCTTATGCTTCATTACTGGGTGTAATGTCTCCCGATCCGCAAGAACGTAACATTTTGTCGTCTTACCGGATGTCATTTGCTTTTATCGGCAGCTTTATTACTTTTATGCTGCTTCAACCCCTGATCGATTTTTATGCCGGAGCTTTCGGTAATCTTCCACAACTTTCCGTAGCCGAGCATGTCGCTGAAACGACAGTCAGTACATCTCCTATAGGATGGACTTTGGGGGTTGCTACAATCGGTGTAATCTGTTCAATCTTATTTTTCTTTTGTTTCAGATGGACTCGTGAGCGTGTTCAGCCTGTAAATAAAGAAGAAAATACATCAGTAAAACAAGATCTGAAAAACTTATTTCATAATGCTCCATGGTGGATTCTTGTAGGAACTGGATTAGCATCATTGTTGTTCAATGCAGTGAGAGATGGTGTTGCCATTTATTATTTTAAAGATTATGTACAGGTTGCTTATCGTGTTCCGTTTATCGGGTGGGATGTTACAACGGTTTATTTTCTGTTGGGGCAGGCAGCCAATCTGGTTGGGGTAATATTAGCTCCATCTTTGTCGGCGAAGTACGGAAAAAGAAGAACATATATGATAGCTATGGCTATGGCTGCATTATTTAGTGTCCTTTTCTTTTTTGTCCCGAATCAGCTCGGATTGATATTTCTGCTGCAAATAATTACATCGCTTTGTGCGGGTTATGTTTTACCTCTTTTGTGGAGTATGTTTGCTGATATCGTAGATTATCAGGAATTAAAGACAAACCGGAGAGCATCAGGTCTTATTTTTTCGTCTTCATCGATGTCTCAGAAGTTAGGATGGGCATTAGGTGCTGCCATTACAGGATGGATTCTTTTCTATTTTAAGTATAATCCTGAGGTTGTTCAGCAAAATGCCGATACTATTTTTGGTGAGCGTATTATGATAAGCCTTATACCTGCAGCTTGCTGTGTTATTGCTTTCTTTGGTATGATGGCTTATCCGTTATCAGAGAAAAAAGTAAAAGAGGTAACCGAAGAACTTGAAAGACGAAGAAAACTAGAGGAGTAATCGACTATGGAGGGATTTAAAGAAGAACTGATAAATAATATTCTTCCTTATTGGATGGATAAGATGCAGGATCACGAAAACGGCGGTTTTTATGGTCGTATAGATGGAACTGAAGTTTTGCATGCCGCGAGTAACAAAGGATCGGTACTGAATGCCCGTATATTGTGGACATTTTCGTCTGCATACCGAATCTTAAAAGACGAGAAATACCTCATTGTTGCGCGAAGGGCATATGAATATATAAAGACATATTTCATAGATAAGGAAAACGGTGGTATTTATTGGGAATTGGACAGTAAAGGAAATCCTGTAAATACTAAAAAGCAGACATATGCTCAGGGATTTGCTTTGTATGGCTTTTCGGAATTTTATCGAGCCACAGGTGATAAAGAAGCACTGGAATTGGCTAAAGAATTTTTCTATTTGCTCGAAAAATGTTATGATCAGCAATTTGGTGGATATCTCGAAGCATATACTGCCGATTGGAGACCTATTGATGATGTGAGACTGAGTGATAAGGATGCGAACGAAAAGAAGACTATGAATACGCATCTGCACATTCTGGAGCCTTATACAAATTTATGCCGTGTATGGGATGATGATGCCCTTAAGATCGCTCAGGAACGTTTGATCAGGATATTTACGGATAAGATATTAGATAAAAGTAATTATCATCTCAACCTGTTTTTCGATGAAGAATGGAATGTTAAGTTTCCTGCAATATCTTACGGTCATGATATCGAAGCATCGTGGTTGTTGTTTGAGGCAGCAGAGGTATTAGGCAATAAGTCATTACTGGATGAAATAAAAAAAATATCTATTAAAATTGCTAATGCAGCTACAGAAGGATTACAACCCACGGGCAGTATGATCTATGAATCTAAAGGCAGTCATCTGGATAAAGAATGTCATTGGTGGGTTCAGGCTGAAGGAGTTGTCGGGTATATGTATGCCTACCGGAACTCGGGAGATCATACCTATCAGGAAAAAGCAGCTAAATTGTGGAACTATATACAACACAATCTGGTTGACACTCAAAACGGCGAATGGATATGGAGCCGACTTCCGGATGGAAGCATCAATAAGAAAGATGATAAAGCCGGATTCTGGAAATGTCCTTATCACAATAGCCGGATGTGTATGGAAATGATAGAACATTTTTAGGTTTTATGCCTGTATAATTGCAATCAATCAGAGTTACTTATAAACGAAATAGTATGAAAAAAACATTGGTAATAATGGCAACATCAATCGGATTAGTAGCCGGAGTACATGCCCAGACTAAGGCTGAAATAGAAAAGAGGGCACACGAAATAGTGGCTAAAATGACTTTAGCCGAAAAAATAGGTCAAATGTCGCAGGTAAGTATCGATGCTGTATGTAAAGGTGAAGATACACCCCAAGGCAGTACAGTGGCATTAGACAAAGACAAATTGTATGATGTGATTGTCAATTATCACATAGGCTCTATTCTCAATTCTCCTAATACACGTGCTCGTACACCCCAGTGGTGGACTAAAACTATTGAGGAGATTCAGCATATGGCTATGAATGATACGCGTGTCAAAATTCCTGTGATATACGGGCTCGACCAGATACACGGAGGTACATATACTGCCGGGTCGACAATATTTCCTCAGGAAATAGCATTGGCGGCATCTTTCAATCCTGCTCATGCCCGTAAGATGGGCGAAATTGCAGCTTATGAAACCCGAGCAAGTAATGTTCCCTGGAATTTTTCTCCGGTATTGGATTTAGGTAGTGATCCTCGCTTTCCTCGTCAGTACGAAGGGTTTGGCGAAGATCCTTATGTAGGATCCGTTTTCGGATATGAATTGGTTAAAGGATACGAAGGAGATAATAATAATGTTGGCGACAAGAATAAACTAGCTGCATGTATGAAGCATTTTATCGGTTATTCGGTTCCCATCAGTGGAAAAGACCGTACACCTGCTTATATACCTATGCCGGTTCTGCTTGAATATCATGCACCTGCATTTCAGGCAGCTATAGATGCGGGAGTACATACTGTTATGATCAATTCGGGTATTATCAATAATGAACCTGTGCATGCCAGCTATAATCTTTTAACGAAACTGCTTCGTGAAGATATGGGATTCGATGGAATGATTGTTACAGACTGGGAAGATATCAATAAGCTATATACAAGAGACCGTATGGTTCCCTCGATTAAAGAAGCCATCAAGGCGTCAATAAACGCAGGTGTGGATATGTCTATGATTCCTTACGATTATAAAGAATTTTGTGCACTGCTGACCGAATTGGTAAATGAGGGTGAGGTTCCGATGTCTCGTATCGATGATGCTGTGACAAGGGTTATTGTATTGAAATTAAAGCTGGATTTGTTTAACACTCCTAATACATATGCAAAGGATTACCCTCGCTTTGGATCGGAAGAGTTCAAACAGGCATCATATGATGCAGCTGCCGATGCTATTACATTATTGAAAAATGATAATAAGATCTTACCACTCCGCAAAGGAGCTAAAATATTGGTTGCTGGACCTAATGCTGTAAGCAAGCGTTCATTAAACGGAGGTTGGACATTCTCTTGGCAAGGAGAAAAAGTCGATGAGTTTGCCGGAGATTATCATCATATATTATCAGCCGTAGAAGCCAAATTCGGAAAAGAAAATGTAAGTTATGTTCCGGGAGTTAGTTATACAGATGCTGTAGAATATGCCACAGAATACAAAGACCATTTTGATGAAGCTGTTGCTGCTGCCAAAAATGCTGATTATATTGTCCTTTGCTTAGGTGAAAATTCGTATTGCGAAAAGCCCGGAGATTTGGATGATTTGTATTTGAATGACCTTCAGACTGAATTAGCCAAAGAAATGTTGAAAACCGGGAAAAAAGTGATACTTGTTTTGAGTGAAGGCCGCCCTCGTGTAATCTCGAAAATATCATCGAAAGTAGATGCCATTGTGCAGACTTATCTGCCCGGATTGTTTGGTGCGGATGCTTTAGCGGATATTCTTGCGGGTGAGGTAAATCCTTCGGGTAAACTGCCGTATACTTATCCTGCATTCCCTAATTCGTTAGTACCATATTATCATAAACATTCCGAAGAACAAAAGAGAAGTGAAGGTGTATATAATTACGAAGGTGATTTTAATCCGGAGTATCACTTCGGATACGGACTTAGCTATACTACCTTTAGCTACAGCAATCTGAAGATAGACCGTACGCGTATAGGTAAAGATTCGAATGATGATATTATCATATCCATAGATGTTAGAAATACAGGTAAAGTGTCTGGTAAAGAAGTGGTTCAATTGTATTCGAGCGATCTATATTCGAGTGTTATGCCTGATACAAAAAGATTGAGACGTTTTGAGAAAATCGCACTTAATCCGAATGAAACCAAAACGGTAACATTCAAACTGAAAACGAAAGACTTATCGTATATCGATATGAATAATAAGAGGGTAATCGAACCCGGAGACTTCGAGCTGCAGATAGGGGCTTCTTCTAATGATATTAAAGAAAAAGTGATTCTTACAGTTGAGTAACAAATTGACATGAAAAAAAAACTAATATTATTCTCGATTTTATGTACTGCTATTATGGCATGTAAACCACAAGGCAAGACATTCTCCAAACAGCCCATTGATAGTAATGCTACAACCGAAACGGTTGCATTATATAACAAACTTTTTGAAGGTATGGATAAAGGCATTATGCTGGGGCATCAGGATGATCTGGCATACGGGCATGGGTGGTACAAAGAAAACGGACGGTCTGATGTTAAAGATGTGACCGGCGATTATCCTGCAGTCATCGGTTGGGAACTCGGACACATAGAGATTGGAGCTGAAGTAAATCTAGATTCTATTTATTTTTCGGATATGAAAAGGTATATTGAACAGACTTATAAACGAGGCGGTATAACCACAGCAAGCTGGCACGGCGATAATATTGTTACCGGTAATACAGCGTGGGATTGTGCTCAGGATTCGGTTGTGAGGTCTGTTTTACCGGAGGGAGTTAACCATGCCAAGTATTTGACATGGTTGGATCGGGTCGCCGATTTCTTTCTGGGTTTAAAAGATGATGACGGCAATGCTATACCTGTTATCTTCAGAATGTATCACGAGCATACCGGAGATTGGTTTTGGTGGGGAGCAAAGCAATGTACTCCTAAAGAATATAAAAAATTTTGGATTATGACCGTTGATTATCTGCGAGATACAAAAAAAGTGAATAACCTGCTGTACGCATATTCTCCATCAGAGACAAATGATGAGGCTCATTTTCTGGAAAGATATCCGGGAGACGATTATGTCGATATAGTAGGATATGACTGTTATGTGCCTGGTAAGGATTCCGCATCGATCGAAAGCTATAAACAGGCAATGGAGCGTAATCTGAATACAGTAACGTCTTATGCTCTGAAATCGGGTAAGCTGCCAATAATCGGAGAAACCGGCATGGAAAGCATTCCGGATACTACTTATTTCACACAGGTAGTTCATCCTATTATCAGTAAGTATAAGATTGCGTGGATACTGTTTTGGCGTAATGCATGGGAAAGAAACAGCACTCATCATTATTATGTTCCTTTCAAGGGACATGCAGCCGAAAATGATTTCAAACAATTCGTCGATCAGAAGAATATATTAATGAACAATGATATAAAGTGAATTAATGATGAGAAGACTTAATTTATTCCTTTTACTTTTATCTCTGTCATTCATGGCAGTATATGCTCAGAAGAGTTTTCAGCTGAAATCTCCGGATTCGAAGCTGAGTGCAGATATTGTTGTTGGTAAAACAATCCATTATTCGGTATCTCATCAGGGAGATGTCATGTTATTACCATCTGCCATATCTATGAATTTGGCGGATGGAATATCTTTCGGTATCGATTCTAAATTAGCAGGATCGTCTACCCGTTCAGTGAATACAATTATAGATGCTCCTGTTTATAAAAAAAACAAGGTCGTAGATAATTATAATGAGTTGATCCTTCGTTTTAAAGGTGATTATTCTATAAGCTTCAGGGCTTATAATGATGGTATAGCTTATCGGTTTGTGTCTAATAAGAAACAGTCCTTTATTGTGAATAACGAGCAAGCTGAATTTAACTTTCCTGATGCCTCTAAAGCATATATTCCTTATGTAGATGACCGCAATGGAGCTAAAGATACATTCGAAAAACAGTATTATAACTCCTTTGAAAACACATATCAACATATTCCTTTAGCTGAATGGAATAAAAAACGGCTGGCTTTCTCACCTCTGGTAGTGGAAGGTGTAAACGGCAAAAAAGTCTGTATTGCTGAGTCTGATCTTTTAAATTATCCGGGTATGTTCCTGTATAATAGAGATGGTGCAGATGGTTTGATAGGAGTCTATGCTCCATATCCCGCCACTACAAAGCAAGGAGGGCATAATATGTTGCAAGATGAGGTTATATCGCATGAATCGTATATTGCAAAGTGTGAAGGAAAGACCTCGTTTCCATGGAGAGCGGTAATAGTTTCGGAAAAAGACGCAGAGCTGGCAAACAGCGATATGGTCTACAAATTGGCCTCTGAATCTGATAAAAGCATAGACTACTCGTGGGTAAAACCCGGAAAAGTAGCTTGGGACTGGTGGAATGACTGGAATTTGAAAAATGTTGATTTCTATACAGGAGTGAATAACGATACTTATAAATATTACATTGACTTTGCTTCGAAATATGGTATTGAATATGTTATTCTGGATGAGGGATGGGCTGTGAATCTTCAGTCCGATTTATTTCGGGTACTACCTGAAATAAATCTGCCCGGACTTGTGGCATATGCTAAAAGCAAGAATGTAGACCTTATACTATGGGCAGGTTATTATGCCTTTAATAAAGACTTGGAACGTGTATGCAAACATTATTCCGAAATGGGAATCAAAGGGTTTAAGATCGACTTTATGGACAGGGATGATCAGATAATGGTCGATTTTCATCATCGGGCGGCACAGGTAGCTGCCCAATATAAGATGTTGGTCGATTTTCACGGTACATATAAGCCTACAGGATTGCAAAGAACGTATCCTAATGTTATTAACTTCGAAGGTGTTCACGGGCTTGAGCAGATGAAATGGTCTCCGTCATCGGTCGATCAGGTGACGTATGATGTTACTATGCCTTTTATCCGTATGGTCGCAGGTCCTATTGATTATACTCAGGGGGCCATGAGGAATGCTACCAAAGACAATTACTTTCCGGTAAACTCAGAACCCATGAGTCAAGGAACGAGAACCCGTCAATTGGCTGAATACGTTATATTCGAATCTCCATTGAATATGCTTTGCGATAATCCTTCTAATTATATGAAAGAAGATGAGTGTACCCGATTTATCGCAAATATCCCGACAGTTTGGGATGAGACGGTAAGTGTGAACGGAGAGATAGCTAAATATTTGACGTTAGCACGCCGAAAGGGTGATGTCTGGTATTTGGGAGCTTTAACTAATTGGGATCAGAGAGAACTGATTTTAGATTTGTCTTTTCTGGGAGAAGGAAACTTCAAAGCTGAAGTGTTTCAGGATGGAAAAAATGCTCATAGGGTAGCATCAGACTATAAAAAGATAGAGATTCCTGTGCCTTCCGATCGTAAATTGAAGATAAATATGGCTCCCGGTGGTGGCTATGCCATGAAGATATCGAAGATTTGATTTGTACAATTTTATCTATAGTCAGAATAACTCTAAGTTGATTTGCAGGTACGAGTAATTATAGTTTATAAGAAAAATAGTAACAGACGTAAAAAGTTAGTTTCGACGTAACTTTTGTAACCTTTTCCTAAATAATCCTACCCCCCTAAAGCAAATTTCCTGGTATCAGGTAGATTTCCTTTAGGGGCTTAGGTCTAAAAAGTAATAAGATAAAAATTAGGAGATGTATCTCGAAGCCGTTGTTAAATTCTATATCACAGATGTACGGGCATGTCCCGATCGATGTTAAGAATAAAATGGTATAGGTAAGAGTAAGTCTTTAGAATCTGGAAAATATTTCGTGTTAGAGAAAGGGGTGTTCCAAAAGTCTACCATCCCATATTCAGATGAGGACTATTAAGGGGATAATTGTCTGTATATTCATTGTCTATCTATAATGACAATCGGAACTGTAAGCACTTTGAGAACAACCCCTTATTAATTAGCTTAATAGCATGCAGATATGCAACTTATCAGAGCCAAAACTAATATAGTTGCTAATATAATCATACGTGAACTTTTTACGAGGTAAACCACCTTACTTTGATCTCTAATTTATTATTAATGGTAATATCAAGCTCTATATTAGATAAAGGAGATTCTGATTTATCCATGACTATTCCTTGTACTCTGAAGTTTAGTGATTTTTTTGATTTCATTTCATTAAATACACTATTCATAAAGGTTTTATATTCACTGTCCTGATCTATACCTAGGGTAATACCTGAGTATGTCTCGTTTAGTTTCTCAACTGTAATTGTCTTATTGTATCTTTCAGATACATCGCTGCAGGATATTTCTAATTGGACTAAATCTCCAGATTGTAGATTTTTACTTTCCATTCTGAATTGAGAACTTTTGAGCCATATGTCTAGAATTTTGTCCCAATCTTTGTCGACTTTGCTTATATCGTTTTTGGAGATTTCTTTTTCAGCCGAAAATATGCCACTTTCACCAGTTATTTGTTTTGATGGATGGATGTTTAATGTAGCGGATCGCTTTTCGTCAAATAAATCTTTTTTGCAAGATAAAGAGGTTGCTGATGATACTACAATTAGTATTGCTAAAATAGTTTTAATTAGTGATTTCATGTTATATTGTTATGATTGAGTATTTAAAATTGATGTTATTATTATTTGAAACGATAGCCTATACCGAAGCTTATAGTATGTATGTCTATCTTAGACCTGTTCCGTTTATTAGAACGAAGATCCTTCAGACCTCGATATTCGGCTTGGAATGTTACACCATTGTGAAGTTCATAGCCAATAATTCCAGCACCTCCTCCATACCAATGATTAAGCCCCATTCTTATATACCCATCCCAGTAACCAGGCCAATCATAGTCGTAACCTGAGGAATTTCCTATTTTCCATTTTGCATCTTCAGAGTCAAATCCATATCCAACTATTGGACCTAGGCCAAAGAAAAATTTACCACTGTTGGATTCAAACTGCCCTAATACAAATATTGGAACTTCTACAGATGAGTATTCATATTTGAATCTTTTATATCCGAATCTGATTTTGCCTTCAGTATAACTCATTGACAGTTCAGGTTGTATTGCAAGATTAGGGCTAAATTCAATGTGGGCAAAGGCACTAACAGTGATTCCTGGTTCGAAATTATTCTTCTTTTCTCTTAATTTTTTTGATTTAATGTTTGTCATACTCCCATTAGCTTTTAGACCAAATGAGGTATCCTGTGCATTTATTTCTGTTATTAATCCTAATAATAGAATAAATACCAAAATAATTTTTTTCATATACTTGCATTTATTAATCTGTGACAAATATATTCGTGTAATGAGTGTCTTCTGTAGATTTGAGACAAACCAGCTGTTTTTGTAGACGAAATTTTGACTTTCTATTTTATTCGTAAGTTTGTATTTCTGTTTTAGACGTTTTTGCTTATTGTTAGTGTATCATAAAAAAATCTTTCAAACTATACGGCTTGGTACCTAGTTTGAAAGATTATATATCTAAAAAAATAGAGAAATCTTGTCAGAACAATCCTTTTTCTCCTCTCAAGGTTAGCAGCACTACATTTAAAGAGGCTAGTATCTTTCGGGAATTACTAGGTAAAAACATTCTGCCCCATAAACTCCGACGTTGGGTGTTTACAGCTACTATGTCTACTTTTTCCGTTTCGATAAAGTCTTTTATTCCTTGTACAAAGTCGGTCTCATTAATTAGTTTATAGCTAATGTTCATATCTGAATATTTCTGAGTGAAAGACTCTTGCAGTTTTAATAAGTCTGACTCAGACCATTTACCATTGCGTGCATCGGTAATTATGTGAACTAAGGTAATTTTGAGACCTTTGTAAGGTAGCAGATGGTTTACCAGATAGTCAAACGAATATATATCCCGACGATGTATATTCGTGAAAAAGGCGATATGTCTGACATCTTTTGCTCCTTCAAATGAAGAATTTTCAGGAATTGCCAAAACCGGAATATCCGTCATTTCTATGATATCGGCGGTAACACTCCCCAAAATATTTGTCCTGTTGTCATTTGTACCTCTTTTACCAAGTACTAACAGCATGGGTTTATATTCTTCTATAAAGCTTTCTATTTCCTCTTCAACTATTCCCTCCCTTAACGAATAAGAATAGTTAACGGATGGGAACTTACCTGCTTCGATATTCTTGTCTATTTCGACACACAGATCAAGCATCTGTTTTCTTGATTTATCCAGAATGCTGATATCTCCATCATTCTTTAGTGCATCTGCGAATGGAATTTGAGTGGGAAAATAGATATTGTTATAAACGTGCAATATCTTTACCTTAGCATCTAATTCCTTTGCTATACTGAAGGCTGTCTGACATGCTTTCATCGAATAGGTCGAAAAATCGACAGCTACAAGTATCCGTTTACGACCATCATCCATTTTCAGGGTTTGCATATCATTATAACTGAATAATTTATTCTCTTCGATAATTGTCAATGCCTTTGAGATCTGCGATTCTTTAATCTTTACGGCATATCCTTTTGCAGTATCGCCTACATAATCATTCTGGCTTAATTCTTCCAGATAAACCGGAATGTTTCTGCTTTCCAGAACTTCTTTTAGCTTAAAGGCTTTTTCTTTGGTATGTATAGCTAAAGTTATAATCTTATCTTCCATATCTCTTTATAATTTGGTTATAATTAAATTTACAGCTCTCTGTAATAAAGGTAGGTTTTTTTAGCTTTCGTCTATACAAAAATAGAATATTTTATGATACTTCAGCCTAAATTAAGAGGAAAAATAGGACATTTGATATGGTTTTTCAGTCTTTGGTAATTATTACCGTATTAATAATTTAGCGATGCAGATAGTTCCATTGAAATGTTCTGTTTTCAGAATTCAAAAGAACAAGCTATTCTATTGATAAGATGAATACTGCCTTCTTGTTGTTGTCTTAGTTTTGCTTATATTTCTTTATCTATAAATAATGTGTCGGAAAAATAGGACATATATAAATGCAAATCAAAACAATACTTCAAAACGGTGCATATTATCGATATATTGATATTTTATTTGCCAGTTATGTAATTTGCAGATTTGGTATGTGATAGATAATCCGAGACCGTTCCCTTTCTTGTTTTCTGAAGTCCGGCTAAATCTTCTGAATATTTTGTCTGTATCTAATGCTGTCTTTTCTCCGGTATTTTCTATAATAAACGAATTAGTATCAACTCTAATGATAATCCTGGCATCCGCAGCTTCCGTATTATGACGGATTGCATTTACAATAAGATTATTTATAAGGCTTTCCAATAGTATTTTATTTGCTGATAAGATCGTATGGCCTCCGATATCTGCAGATATTACAATACCATTGCTTTCGGCTAAATCCGTAAGATTACCGAGTTGCTTGTATAAAAGTCTGTTGAAATCTATCTCTTCGGTTTCTTTAAATTGATTATTATCTAATCGAGCCAATAAAAGAAGATTTTTGTTTAACCTTGTGAGACGCGAAAGGATATCGTATAAAGAATGTATTGTTTCGACTTGCTCTTCCGATAAGTTTGGTTCCTGTAAAAAGACATCCAGTTTACTCTGAAACACAGCCAGAGGTGTCTGCAGTTCGTGAGAAGCATTCTGAACGAACTCTTTCTGCTGATTATATGCCTTTAGATTATTGGATATTAAGTTATGTAATATTGTGTTTAGCCGATTGTATTCTATCGTATCGGTCTGTTCGAATTGGGGGGTGTTACCTTTATCAATATCAAAATTTTCAACTTTAGACAAGCTATCATAAAAGGGTCTCCATAATCTTTTAGATATAGCTCTCAGAACAACAAACATACATACAAATAATACTATAAATAAAATACCATATTGTCCTACAAGAGTTCTAGCCAGATCATCATCTTCAATCATGGCAATACGCGACATCAGAATATAAGGTTCACCTTGTATCGGTATTTTTTGATAATAAACCCTATAGTCTACTTCGTGACCTTCTGCTTTATTATAGAATGGTTTTTCAATGACGTGATTTAAAGAATGATGTAAATCGGTAATATTAATGTCTGATATGGCGGATAAGGGGAATATCTGCATGTCTTCATTATACTTGTTCCAGTGATCAATCTCATCAATAGTAAAAGAAGATAAATGATCTGCCACAAATTCATCACTTCTGAATATAATAAGTTCGTCAAGATCTTCGGCATAAAAATGTTTCATGACGAAAAAGAGCAAAGGCGAACAGCATGTTAATATAATGACAGTAGATATAGTAAACTGCCCCATGCTTTTTCTTAATAAACTTTTTACTCTTCCCATTGATAGCCTGTTCCGTAAATATTCTTAATATGATTGGCACAACCTGCATCGGCAAGTTTTATTTTCAGATTCTTGATGTGGGCATATACAAAGTTCTGGCTGTCGAGCATATCAGCCATATCTCCCGACAGATGTTCGGCAATTGCATTCTTGGAAATAACCTTGTTGCTGTTGCTTACTAAATACAAGAGTAGTTCATATTCCGATTTTGTAAGTAATATATCCTGATTGTTTGCTATTACCTTCTTTCCTAGTAGATCTATTTTTATATTGTTAGATTTGAGGGTATTACTGTGCGAGAACTGTTTTCGCCTCAGTAATGCGTATATTCGCATACTCAGTTCCGATAGAGGAAACGGCTTGGATAGATAATCATCTGCACCTATTTTAAGACCTTCAAGCCTGTCATCGAGTGTACCTCTGGCTGAAATAATAATGATACCGCTGTCGACGCCCTGTCTCTTTATTTCCTCCAGCACTTTCAAGCCATCCCCTCCTGGAAGGTTTAGGTCTAAGAGAATGCAATCGTAATTATATATAGACACTTTGTCCAGAGCATCTTCAAAATTATAAGCCTGTTCGCAGATATAGTTTTCCGAAGAAAGGTATTTCTTTATATTCTGAGATAATTCCTTTTCATCCTCGATGATCAGTATTTTCATAGTATATTCATTTATCTGTTAATATCACCAGAGAACCTCCCGCTATTAATAACGCTCCTAATATGACTTTCCAACTTACAGGTTCTTTCAATATAATGAAAGAAAGAAATATCGTGAATACGACACTCATTTTGTCTATCGGTGCTACTTTCGAAGCATTGCCAAGCTGTAATGCTTTGAAGTAAAATAACCAGGATAATCCCGTTGCTGCTCCTGATAGGATTAAAAATATCCAGTTGGTCTTTGTTAGTGTTTTTATCGATCCAATTTCGTTTCCGGCCAGTACAATACCCCATGTTATAAATAATATTACACATGTTCTGATAGCTGTTGCCACATTAGAATCTACATTCTTGATTCCTATTTTTGCAAATATAGCCGTTAATGCAGCAAACACAGCTGATAATATTGCATACCATTTCCACATATTCTGAAATTGTTTGTTTTTTCTTATAACTACTCTTCTTGACCTTTTTTTATTTAAAAGGTAACAAAGGTTACATGGGAATCCCTCTTTTATACCTGTTACCTTTATTTCTCATTCACTGTTTTACTTATAGATAAATATAGCAGTTACAGACCTGTCTTAAGTAAATGAAAGTATTTAATGATACATTTTCAAGTTGTGACAGGTTCAGGATACTTACTAAAGCCGTAAATAGGTCTGGCCCTTAATCCATGAAAACACTTCTGACCTTAAATTTAAAAACCTAAAGTTACCTAACGGATTTTGGAGAAATTTAGAATTTAACATTTTTAATATTCCGATCTGTCATTATTCTAAATTCCTACAAAATTGAACTGCCATATTTGAACCACGATTACAAAATAGAAACCGATTATGTTAGACCGTATTTTGCCATACGAAACAGATTTATTTTTTCTGATCAATGGTGCTCATACTTACTTTACCGATTGTGTTATGTGGTTGTTTTCCGGCTCTGTGATATGGATTCCAATAGCTGCTTTTCTGATATTCCGGCTTGTATATAAAAAGAAATGGACAGAATGGCTACCTCTTCTGATCGCAATTATATTATTATTTATCTGTTGCGATCAGTTTTCTTCGGGTTTTGTCAAACCGACGTTTGCCCGTCTCAGACCAACTCACTATCCTGTAATTATGGATCATGTCAGAACCCTGTATGGATATACGGGAGGACAATATGGCTTCATGTCGGGGCATGCTACTAATGCATTTGGATTTGCAATGCTTACTTCATTGGTTTTCAAAAATAAAGTATATACTATATTTATTTTTATCTGGGCGGCGATTATGGCTTATTCCCGAATTTATTTAGGTGTTCATTTTATCTCGGATGTTTTTGCCGGAGCTGTATTCGGTTCTCTTATAGGATATTCTGTGTTCAGATTATATGTACTTACAACTAAAAAGATATTCAAAACAAAAGAGGCTTCTCCTTCAGTCATTTATTCAGGAAATCAGGTCACTTTTATGTCGATTGTTTTTATCAGCTATATTTTTCTGTTTTGTTTTTTCAGTGAGTGGCTGATTGTTTTTCTTTCTCATGTGAAAGTCTGGTAGAAGTAAACTCTTAGTTAAATAGGTCTGTGACCTTAAAATTCAAGCAATGAAACATTCCGAAAGTTCGATAAATGTGATAATAAACCCAACCTCGGGAACTAAATCAAAAGACTATGTAATAAAATGTTTGAAAAAGTTAAGCCGCGAATATGACTTTCACTTTTTCTATACGGAATATCCTCATCATGCTACCGAAATTGCATTGGAGTCTGTACAACGTAGCGTCCGTTATGTAATAGTAGTAGGGGGAGATGGAACAATAAATGAAGTTGCAAGAGCTTTGGTCGGTACGGATACTGTTTTGGGAATTATACCTCACGGGTCGGGTAACGGACTTGCCAGACATCTGCATATATCTATGAATATAGCCAGGGCTATCGATATATTCAAACAGAATAAAGTGCAGCAAATAGATTACGGCATAGCCAACGGCAATCTTTTTTTCTGTACATGCGGGGTTGGATATGATGCGGAAGTAAGTGAAAAATCCCTTAACCAGAAGAAGCGGGGGATTATGATGTATGCGAAGAATATGATAGATGTATTCAGAAACTTTAAGCCGGAGAGTTATCGGGTAACAACCTCTGCCGGAAACTTTCATGGTAAAGCCTTTACTATAACCTGTGCAAATGCTTCCCAATACGGAAACAATGCGTATATCGCACCTAATGCTGATATCTGCGATGGTAAAATGAATATTTCTATTTTAGATCCTTTATCAGCGGTCGATATTCCTAGAGCCGCTTTGCAGATGTTTACTAAGCGGATAAATGATAATCCTAAGTTGAACGAACTTATTTGCTGTACAGCCTCCATAGAAAGAGAAACTGATGGAGTGATGCATTTAGATGGAAATGCCATATATACAAGTAAAAATATCAATGTCGAAATAATTCATAAAGGACTTAATGTATTGGTCCCATAGATTCCCTAAAAATATGATAAGTAACTGGATGAATGCTCAAAGCCCGGAAAAGGGGCGGTTTTATGTATTGCCTTTTTTTAAATTAGCCCTCTTATATGTTGTAGTCGGATTTGTTACACGTATTGTGTTGATAACCAATGGGCAGTCACTTGTTAATTTCTCTCTGTTAGAATGGGTACAGATTTTTCTGTTTGGATTTATAAACGATCTATGTATTATAACTATTGGCTATTTTTTTATGTGGCTCTGTCTTAGTTTTATGTCGGATAAGAAATATACTTATCTTTGGGGATATCTGCTTTTTTCTCTGATAGGCATTGCTTTGGGGTATGTTCTCTTTTTTAATACCGTTTTTGATGAGTACGGAAGTGCTGTTCCCAAGATTGTAAAAGGAGTGCTTGCTTATAAATTTATCAGTTTCGGATTAAGGCTTTTTATTCCCCGGATACGGAAGACCTGGAGTTCTATCTGTTATTATTTTGTATTTTACGTATATGTCGTCTGTATTTTATTTATTGCTATCGGAGAGTATTTCTTCTGGGACGAATTTGGTGTCAGATATAATTTTATAGCTGTCGATTATCTTGTTTATACAAATGAAGTTATCGGTAATATTATGGAGTCATATCCTATTATCCCTCTGTTTTCAGTTTTACTTTTAGTATCGGGTGTCATCACCTATTTGTTGGTTAGAAAAGAGCGGAGTTTATTTAATAAATACGCATCAACCCTATATAAAGCAGGGTTATCCGTTGTATATTTTCTTCTGACAGGTATTGCTTTCATTGTGCTTAATCTGAATGTCCGTTTTCAGAATCGGAGTAACGTTTTTGTCAATGAACTTCAAGCAAACGGATCTTATAAATTTTGTCTTGCATTTGTTAATAGCGAATTAAGTTATACAGATTTCTATATAACCATACGCCAAAAAAGTGCGGAGGATATAATTAATGATATATATAAGAGTAAAGGTTCCGATAATTTACAAGAGATACGTGATTCTTTGCCTGAAATTCATAAGAATATCGTTCTCATAACAGTTGAAAGTTTAAGTGCATCTTTTCTGAAACAATACGGTAATACAGAAAATTTGACACCCAATTTGGATAAACTGATGAATCAGAGTCTTGTCTTTAATAATTTATATGCTGCAGGAAACAGAACGGTGAGAGGTTTAGAAGCCTTAAGTTTGTGTCTTCCTCCGAGTCCCGGCGAAAGTATCATAAAGCGTCCTGATAATTCCAATCTTTTTTCGATCGGGAAAGTGTTGAAGAATAAGGGCTATACTGTTCAGTTTATGTATGGAGGAGATAGTTACTTTGATAATATGGGCACATTCTTTTCGGGCAACGAATATACCGTTATAGACAAAAGTAATTTTACGCAAGACGAAATTTCGTTTAGTAATATCTGGGGAGTTTGTGACGAAGATATGTATAGCAAAGCGATAAAGATTTTTACTGAAGATGCAAAAACAGGAAAACCTTTTTTCGGGCATATTATGACAGTAAGTAATCACCGTCCATTTACCTATCCGGATGGGAGAATAGACATTCCTTCAAACAGCAAGTCGAGGAATGGAGGAGTGAAATATACCGATTATGCAATTGGTAAGTTTATGGATGAAGCTCGCAAACAGTCGTGGTTTGATAATACTGTTTTTGTAATAGTGGCAGATCATTGTGCGTCAAGTGCAGGTAAAACAGAAATTCCACTCGATAAATACCATATCCCTGCATTGATTTATGCTCCGGGTTTTGTCAAGCCTCAAGTTGTGAATGCGTTAGTATCTCAAATAGACTTGATGCCAACTGTTTTCGGATTACTTCACTTTTCATATAATTCTAAATTCTATGGAAAGAATATCTTTTCGCCGGAATATGAGCCTAAAGCATTTGTTGCCACTTATCAAAATCTGGGTTACTGGACAGACAATATTCTCACAATATTATCTCCGGTAAAAAAAGTGCAGCAGTATAAGGTGATGCCATCGGATAATTATCAGTTTGAAATGAAGACAGTTAATAAAATTGATTCGATTTTATTAAAACAAGCTGTAGCTAATTATCAGTCTGTAGATTATGGTAAAAAGTAACAGCCTGAACATTCTTTCAGGCTGCTTCTTTTCTTCAATCAGAGACCTTAATTATTTACCAGCTTTAAGGATTCCGCTGTGTAACGATCTCCTGTATTAGGGTATCTGGCTATGATAGATTCTATTTCCGTAATATCTTTTTTGTCTAATGTAACATCTACTGCCAGAGCATTTAATTCTAGGTATTTACATTTTTTAGTTCCCGGTATTGGAATAATATTATCACCTTTTGCCAAAATCCATGCAAGAGCTAATTGCGACGGATTTATATTCTTTCCATGTGCAAATTCAGACAGTTCTTCCATTAACCGTTGGTTGTTAATCAGATGTTCACCTTGAAATCGAGGCAGCTGAAACCTGATATCATCCGGCTTAAAAGTACTTACATCAAAATTTTCGGTAAACATTCCTCTTCCAAGCGGGGAATAGGGGATAAGCGATATTCCGAGTTCTGATGCTAGAGGATATATTTCAGCCTCAACATCTCTGGTTAACAAAGAGTATTCACTTTGTAAAGCAGCTATCGGATGAACTGTATTTGCCTTGCGAATACTAGTCGGTGATGCTTCAGATAATCCGATATAGCGAACTTTTCCTTCTTTCACCAGTTCGGCCATCGCTCCTACAGTTTCTTCTATTGGAATATTTGGATCTACCCTATGGGTGTAGTAAAGATCAATATAGTCTGTTTTTAATCGTTTCAGACTTAATTCTATTGCCTGTTTCATCCATTTGGGAGAACCATCGAAAGTACTTGCAAGAAGGTTCTCTCCGGAGTATTTGAATCCGAATTTTGTGGCAATAAATACTTTATTTCGATTTGGCTGTAAAACGGTCGATATTAATTTTTCATTTTCGCCGTTGCCGTAAAAATCGGCAGTGTCCCAGAAATTTATACCCAGATCCAATGCTTTGTGTAGTGTGGCGATGCTTTCTTCGTCATTTCGTTCTCCATACACATGAGACATACCCATACATCCCAATCCTATAGCGGATACTTGTTCGCCTGTTTTCCCTAATTCTCTGTATTTCATAACTTCATAAATTTTAGATATTGCAAAGTTAATTCGATATATAAAGACTTGGGACAGATATATCAAAGGTGTTTTTATAAAAATCAAAGAATTTTATTTCTATACTCTTTGGGGGATATACCAGCATTTTTTTTGAAAAAACTTGTGAAATGAGACGGGTATTCAAATAACAGGCTGTAAGCTATTTCAGACATTGTCCAATCGGTATTTTTGAGTAGTGCCTTCGCTTCCTCTGTGATCCGGGATGCGATATGCTGAGAGGGATTCTTTCCGGTAACTTCTTTCACTACATTGTTTAAATGATTTTCGTGAACCGACAGACATTCCGCAAAATTCTGAACGGTTCGCATTCTAAGGGGCATATCGGTGTTCTCTATTGGAAATTGGTTTTCGAGCAATTCCATAAACCGATATGTAATACGATGTGCTGCATCGAATTGTTTATTTCTTAACCCTATTTCGGGATAATGTTTCAATGCCTCATGAACTATAATTTGTAAGTAATTACGTAATTTACTGTACTTATATATGTAATTGGAATTCATTTCCAGAGCCATCTTCCTGAAGATATATGCTACATCATTTAAAGCTTCGTCATCAAGAAATACTACAGGGTTTTCTCCTATCCGGAACATTGGATAGTCTTTCACCGAAAAAGAATGATCCCATGATTGTATAAACTCTTCAGAAAACAGACAGAACCATCCTTCCTGCTCATTGGATGTGGGTTCCCATGAATGTGCTACCATTGGATTGGAAAAGAATAATGCTGGCTGGTCTATTACAAATTCGTCATTGGCAAAATGTATAATGCCTGTACCTCTCGTTATTAATGAAATTTTATAGAAATCGCGACGATGAAATGAGGCCGTAGGAGAGCAATAACGGCGCGGAAAGACATTGAATAAACCTGCACTTTCGCTATCGATCCGGATATCAGCTATCTCGGAAAGACTTTTATAAAAATCATGGATGGTCTGAATCTGTTGCATAGTGCAAATTTATAAATATCAAATTGTTTTCTAGTGTTGTGCACTGTAAATCTCAATTGTTTTCATGAGACAGGTGTTTGAACTTCTTTATATCTATCTGGTGTTTATTTACTAATAACCCCATGATACGGCGTGTTATACCTAACTGTTCGGCTGACTTTGTTATATTTCCCTGCATAAGTATGAGAGTATCTATAAGCATCTGCTTTTCTACTCTTTCCAGTACATTGAACAGAGCCCCTTTACTTACCGTATTGGATGATACACCCGTTTGAAGAGTAGGGGGTAGGTTGTACGAATGTATTACATTATCGGTAGAAAGTATCATAGCCCGTTCTATAACATTCTCAAGCTCTCTGATATTGCCCGGCCACGAATACATCATGAGCATGTCTAAGGCACCTCCGGTTATCCGCTTTATATCTGTACCGTTTCGTTGATTCAGTTTCGAAATGAAATGATCGGTAAGAATTGGAATGTCGGCACAGCGTTCACGTAACGCCGGAACATAAATAGGAAAAACATTTATCCGGTAATAAAAATCTTCCCGAAAAGAATTAGCCTTGATCATCTCCTCGAGATTCTTGTTTGTAGCGGTTATAATACGTACGTCTACGTTTATGGTTTTATTGCAACCTATTCGTTCAATCTGTCGTTGTTGCAGAACTCTCAGTAATTTGACCTGTATGGAGAGAGGAACATCTCCTATTTCATCTAAAAAAATAGTGCCGCCGTTTGCCATTTCGAAACGTCCTATATGCTGGGTGCTTGCTCCTGTGAATGCTCCTTTTTCATGACCGAACAATTCACTTTCGATCAGGTTTTCGGGTAATGCCGAACAATTAACCTTTATAAAAGGTTTAGACTTCCTCGTGCTGTTATTATGTATGGCTTCAGCGATCAGTTCTTTACCGACTCCGCTTTCGCCTCTTATCATTACCGTGCTGTTTGTTGGAGCAACACGTTCGATAAGTGCATAAAGGTCTCTCATTAGCGATGAGTTCCCGACGATATTGTCGGGTTTGAAAGTTTTTCCCGTTCTTAACCATTGGTTTTCACGTCGTAATTCTTCGAGCTCTTCAATCTGCTTGCGGCGTATCGAAACATTTTTAGCAATAAGCATTCCTACAATACTCAGAAATTTTACTTCCGGCGAAAAATCCGCCATATCAGCGTGTGTCTTGTGAATACTTAATGTTCCTGTTATTTCGTTTTTGATAATTATAGGAACACATAAAAATGCCATTAATTGTCCGTCTTTATGTTTGATTCCTGTTTTATTGAGGAATTTGGAGTTCTTAGATATGTCTTTAATTACAACGGGTTTTTCGGATTGTACTACTTCACCTACAATACCTTCTCCCATTTTATAAACACCCCTGCTCTTTTCCTCATCAGTTAATCCAAATGCTGAACTGATTATGATACGGTCGTAGTTTCTATCGATAATGGTGATCATACTGTATTGTGCATCCAGAAATTTGCACAACTCTTTTAGTACAGATTCCAGACTTTTGTATAAGTCTTCGCTGTGGCTTATTGTATTACTGATGTTGACAAGGAATGTTAAATCTGTTTCAACGTAACAATTCCTCCTGATTCGTTCACAAAGCATAACGATCCTCCTAATTTCAAAAATCTTTCAACCTAAATAAATCTGAATCAAAATTACTTAAAAATATATTTCAATGTGTTATTTTAATGTATTATTTGTTTATTTTATGTTTTAATGTTTTTATTATGCTTGTTTTGATGTTCTTTTGTTAAGGCGGTTTGTTAGAAAGCTTCGGAATAAAAGGGATGCGTTTACCCCTCTGCTTTGTGCCATCTGAAAATGCATATCGTTCAGAAAATCCTCAACCAGATTGTCGCTGATTTCATATCCTTCGTTGTTTGCAAAATATTTAACCGCTTTCAGTCCCGAATGCTTACCGAGTATAAATTCGCGATGTCCTCCTAAAAGCTCGGGTGGTAATAGTTCGTATGTCGAAGGTTCTTTCAGTATTCCGTCTACATGTATTCCTGATTCGTGGGCAAATATTTTACCTCCTACAATGGGTTTTTGCACCGGAATCAGATAACCGATCCATTCGGCAATATCAATGCAGAGTTTTTTCAATCTTATAAAATCGAAGTTTTCAATCTTATTTTCTAAATATTGCATGATGCAAAGAAATTCTTCCAAAGACGTATTTCCGGCTCTTTCACCCAAGCCCAAAACCGAGCAGGATATAACATCGGCACCCGACTCCCATGCCGCTAAAGCATTGGCGGTAGCCATACCGAAATCGTTATGCCCATGGTAATCAATTACGATATCTGGGTCAGATAAATACCTTATAACTTTACTAACCTGTAAGGGAGTCATTATGCCTAATGTATCGGCAAAGCGGACACGTTTGGCTCCCAGCTGTTGTGCCGTAGTAAATATTTTCTTTAGAAAAACAGGGTCTGTGCGGGATGCGTCTTCAGCACCGAAAGATATAACTGCTCCTTCTTTCAGTGCCAGATCGAATACCTTTTCCATTTGAGGAATTATCCAATCTTTATTTTTACCCATTTTTTTTTCTATCATTATATCACTTGTCGGAACCGATATATGAATGGTTTGTATACCTGCCTTAAATGATGCTGTAATATCTTCGGGCAAAAGTCGGTTCCATGATAAAATCTCGGCGCTTAGGTTCAGTTTCTTTAGAGCTTTCAGATTTTTTCGTTCTTCTTCACCCATCGAAGGTATACCAGCTTCGATAATTTCGATTCCCATATCACTCAATTCCGATGCGATATAAAGTTTTTCTTTGCTTGTAAAATACACACCCGGAGTTTGTTCACCATCTCTTAGTGTTGTATCCAGTAATATAGGTTTTCGCATTATTATCTCCTTTCTTTGCTAGGATTAAAGGACAAAAGATATACATCTGTATAACTTTTGTTCTCATTTGTTTTCTTGTCTCCGCTTTTCTTTCTGTATTTATCCGCAACCTTTTTGGTCTCCGTGACAGGTTGCACCACATACAAAAGGGCCTGCTTTGTATATGGGGATAAGAGGTCTCTGATTATAAACAGTATCAAGTCCGGTATCAATCAATCCTTTCATCTGAATAACCCGTATACCGTTGCTTTGCAATGTACTTGTCGGCTTTTTACCTGATCCGCTAACCAATATAGCCTGACAGTCGGTTAATACACTGTTACATAGTTCGATCCATTTATTGGAGCAGTCTCCTGACACAGGAGTTTTTCTTTTTTCAATAAACCGATATCCATTCTTGGTTTTTTCGTATATAGATAACTCTTCAGCTTCGCCTATATGTAAGTCTACCAGATGCCCGTTACTTGTCGCTGCTGCAACATAAGGTTTATATCCGCCTTTATCCACAGCTAAGGTCGAATATTGCTTTACCATATCCATTGCTGCAGTGTTATCTTGCCCTAGAAGTCCTGCGGCATCTGCACGACAACGTGCACAATGTTTCATTGGTTTTATATATTTTGATATTTGTGTTCTGATTCGGGACATCATTTCCCTCGAAGGTTCTTCTATGTTTTCGAATGCAGTTCCCGCAGTAGGATACATCGGAATGCAGTTCATTGTATCTGCGCCCATTTCAGCAACTTTTCGGGCGAGTTCTTCAATATCCTGATCATTTATTCCGGGTATGACAACAGTATTTATCTTGACGATAATCCCTTTTTCCTTTAATTTACGGATGCAGAACAATTGCTTGTTCAATAACAGTTGGGCTGCTCCTGATCCTTTGTAGTATTTGTTCCCATAGCGTATCCATGAATATATTTTAGCTAATGTTTCGATATTTAAGGAGTTGATCGTGATAGTAACATGTGAAACATTAAGCCTGGCTATGCGATCGATATGAGGAGCCAGATCGAGTCCGTTGCTCGAAAGGCAGAATATCATATCAGGAAATTCTTTTGCTATCAATTCTATTGTAGTCAATGTTTCGTTCGGGTTGGCAAATGGGTCACCTGGACCTGCTATACCGACTACACTCAGGTTTTCTAATTTCTGTTTTAAGTCTTTGAAATAAAGAGATGCCTGGAAGGGCAGTAGAACCGAACTTGTAACTCCCGGTCTGCTCTCATTGCAGCAATCGAACCGGCGATTACAGTAATTGCATTGTATATTGCATTTAGGAGCTACAGGCAGATGTACCCGTGCATACTTGTGCTTGGCTCCTTCATTAAAGCATGGATGTAATGATAAGTCTTTCATTTTTCGTCTGATTTTAATGTTTTGTATCCAGGCTTTTGTTGTATAATTAGGTTTTAATTACAGCATGTACTGTAACAAATTAGCCGGCAGGATATACGAAAGCATGACAGAATCCGTCTTTCCGTATTTCGGTTTTTACTTTGTAGTTGAAATTACCTAACTCGCGTTCTATCCATTTAGGTGTATGCAGGCAGATAATCTCGAGTTCCACAAATTTATTATTCTGAAAGAACGGCAGCAGGATATCCTTCGAATTCATAGATTCATTTTTCTCTTGTACCTTCACTAAATTTATCAGATAACAGCCTTTTGATGAATCTCCTACTGCTATTGGGCTGGTCTCGTTGTTTTGCTGTTTGCAAAGTTCCGCCTTTTTTATAGCTTCGATAATTTCTGTCCTGACCAGTTCTCTTACCTGATCGAGAACTGCAAGCGGAGAACCTGTAGCCGAAAAAACACGGATGTGCAGTTCTTCTTCGAATATGGTATTAAAGATACCCATACTTCGTTTGATAATGAATGCTTTACATCCTGCCAAATCCGATGCTATCGTATAGATACTCTTTCTTATATCCACCAGGTTCATATTCCGGTTTATATATAAAGGTACTTTACATACACAGAGCCATTGCCCGCTGTTTTTCATTTCATATATGTAAATCATTCCGCTCGAATCGAATGGTAAGGTATTTCCTTCCGCATCCACAAATGCTGCTATTTTCATAGTTCTTTCCTATTAGGTGAGAGAAAATGTATTCAAAGACATCCCCCAATTTACATCGTGAGTCAGTACATAGATACGACCTGAGTTAAACTCCGTGTTTTTTGCCTTTAATGGATTCGATATCTATACGAATAACGGCTGTGGCATGGAGATTCCCTTTCGGATACTCAAATTTTTTGTCAGTAAATTGAGATACAATTCTATCCAGAACAGTAATTTTATCATCTTCGGATTCAACAAATTGAGCTTTGCCGAATCCTATGACTGTGCGGTGTTTCGCTTCGAAGTCGCATGCCATATCGCTTTCCACTATTCCGTTATCAACAGATATCTCGAAGCATACATTGTTGTTCCTTTTCAGGATATCAATCTTAGTTCCTGCTTTGGCCGAATGAAAATAGAGTGAGGTGCCATCATAAGCATAGAAAACAGGGATGAGAAATGGTAAATTATTATCAGATAGGGCAAGGTGCATGACTTTGCCCAAAGAGATTATTTCGTCAATCTCTTTTATATCTGTAATTTCCCTTTCTTTTCGCCTCATTGTTCCATGCGGATGTGCAGCTGTAGTTCCTTCCATAATTGTTTATTTTTGTTTACATCAATGATTCTTTAACCTCTTTGATTTTTTCTTTGTCGAAAAGATTACTGGCCTCGTCGCATAACCGTAAAGTTTTATCTGCATCTTCTTGGGTAGGTGTTCCGTGAAAGTAATCTTCGAGAAAACAGATTCCGAATATCTGATCAAGTGACTTTACTTCTTTGCTGAATTCTTTCGGAGTGTCGATCAGTTTATCCACAGCTATCATAAGAGAGATAAAGTTGTGGTTCATCGGTTCTTCTCCATATAATTCGCATATGGCAACCAGATATCTTTCAAGAGCGACAGATGCTATGTTGAATACCAAACTGAAAGCCTGACCACTGTCACGAAACTGCAAAGCCCGCTTGTGATATGCCTGAGCATCCCTGTAATCGTTTTCGAAAAGAGATTCTACACTGTAATCATACTCGACATTTATCATAGCTTATGATTTTTTCGATAGGAGGGTTACCATACATTCAGCACCCATTCTTTATTGTGTTTGTATTCCATATCGGTAAATATCGCATTTGCCATTTGCTCCGCCAGCCATGTTGCTCCGGCGTATCCTACTACAGGATGACGGAAGTGTCCGGCTCGGTCATAGACCGGAAATCCAACTCTAACCATTGGTATATTGTTGTCTATGGCGATATATCGACCTTTAGAATGTCCCAGAATAAGGTCTAATTCCAAACCTTCGTTTTTTATGCGGTTTTCAAGTTCCCAAAAGTCAGCGTTAGTTATTATTTCCATATTAAAGGTTACTCCTTCTATCAATGCTTTGATACGGGGATCATCTTTGTATCCGCTGTTATCGTCGCCCAAAAGAAGAAGAACAGGTTCCATTTCAAGATCGATACAAAATTCGGCTAAGCCTATAACTAAATCGGCACTGCCATATATAGCTACCTTCTTTCCTGCCAAAAACATATGAGAAACATCGGCGATGGCGTCAATGGCTATACCTCTTTTTCTGACAAGCGATTCGGGTATGGGTTTTCCGGTCATTTTCTTTACATTCTGAAGAAAAGTATCCGTATTGCGTATACCAATGGGGGTTGGCCCGATAATGGACGGAACATCAAACTCCTGTTCGAGGTATTTGGCTGCTTTGCCGCCTTCGTATTTATTTAAAGCAATAGTGCCTATTGCATTTGCTGTACTACGCAGATCTTCGATTGTAGTTTCGCCATGTGAAACATGATTGCCATCGGGCATAAGGGGCGAATCGAACGTTTCTATTTCAAAAAGTACTGTAGCCTGTACATCCATTTCGGATAACAACGATTTTAGTTCTGTAACATCTCCCGGATCTACCCAGCCTGTGATAAGATTGATCTTACCGTTTGTATGATCTTCTTTTTTTGCAAAATACGATACAAAATCCTTTACGGCTATATCGTATCCGCTTATCATACTTCCAACGAAACTGGGTGTATGTATGGGTATTAAGTGCACTTCTCTGTCTGCATATTTTTCTTTCAACAGTCCGTTGTTCAGCTTCAATACCACACCGTCTATATCATCTCCTATAATTTCGGTAGAGCAGGTTGTGATGATAGGGATAACTTTTACATGGGGATAGCGCATCAAAAGAACATCTACACCTTGTTCCACTCGATGCAGAGCCCCGAATACAGCAGCGTCTTCGTGTAGAGATGAAGATGCCAATTCGAAACTTTCTTTGAAATGCTGTGAAAAAATAAGGCGGACAAACATAACACAGCCTTGACCTCCATGCACAATTCCGATACAATCTTTGATGCCGATGCTGGCAAATTGGGCTCCTGCCGGCTGACAGGTAAATATAGGATTGATTACTCCAACCCGGTCTTTCGGTTTTAATTCACAACTCATATCTTTTTTCTTTTATAGTTTTTTAATTAAGATACTTACTCCTGAAGGCTTACTGTATCTTAATATTGCTCTTTTACCAGTTCTGTATTCAGTGAACCTTTGATCATTGTATAATCCATTTGCTCTTTAAGTAATTGCATAATCAGAGTAATGTCTTCATTACTGGTTTCTTCTAGCCACGGAAAATATCGTTTGAATGCTTCGACCAAAGTCATGGCTTCGCTCCAGTAATACCTGTCCGCATAAGAATCGTCTTCTTTTGCATTTTCTCCGCAGAGTAGTTGACGGCTTTTGGTGAGAATACGCTCGTTTTGTATCTCCCTGTCCCAGCCTCGCGAATTGTATTGCCAAAGGCAATGCTTTGTGATGTACCATTCGAGTTGAGCCATTTTCTCTTCAGCTGTCTTTTTATCCATAATTTTTTTCTATTTATGACTTGTTATTCAACTTCTACAACTTTGTTTTTCCTTAGCTGCTCTATGGGAATTGTTCTTAGTTCGCCTGTTTCGGGATGAGGAAACAAATATGGATTTTTCTCTCTGAGATCGGGAATCGGGTCATATTTGCTGGTGCATTGTCTTAACTCAGTTGACGATTTAACTTCATCACTAAGTTTTGTGTCAGATAATAGTTGCTGCGTTTCGAAACCTTTATCTGTTGGGATTTCATCTTTGCTGATGTCGAGAAATGATAGCTTGTGTATCGGTGAATATACAGCATTGTAAATATCTCTGGCAAAGCGTACCCATCCTTCGTATCCTTTGTATGGTCCATTATGATACCCATGAGCATTGAGGTAAGGCACTCGTATTTTCTTAGCAACTTCTCCCGGACGTTTACCTGTGAAAATAATATCAGGTTTTAGTTCATACATGGCTTCAAGTCCTTCCAGTTCGTTAGGGTCATCAATGGCTAATACTCCGGGCTCGCAGCGAGAGATTCCCTTTTCCATATCGCCTTGATGTCCGAATTTTGTATATACTGAAACTACTTCAAGCCCCATTTCTTTATGGATTGAGTGAGCCCAGTGCCATAATTTAGATCCCCCCGGCCACAAACATACTTTCAATCCTTTCAGTCGAGCGGCATACCAATCTAGTTCGGGTTTCCAGCGGGCGGTTTCCTCAGCTATAATCTCACGTGCTTTGTCTTCTATACCAAAGAAGTATCCGATTTTAAGTAAAGAGTCAGAGATCGCTTCGAAACCGAATCCATCTATATCCATACGTGGAATTCCGTATCTTACCCGCAGTTCATCGCAGATATATTCGGCTGACCGGGCACATTCCAATACATTGAGCTGAGCTTTGTGCATACCTCTCAGATCATCGAAGCGTCCGTTTCCGGTGAAAGTCGATAATATCTGTATTCCCATCCGGTGGAGATAATCTTTCATTATTTCCTGATCACCTTGAATATTGTATTCTCCGACATAATTGACTACATATTTGCTGTAGATTTCCGGTTCGACAGTACCTACCATCTGAGACAGCCATGCCAGATTTATTTTATGGTGACCTCCTGACTGACTTGGACCCGCAAATCCGGGTGAGTTGCATACAAACACTTTTACATCGGGCATTTCCTCCATTACTTCATCGGCAATGGCATTGATATCGTCACCAATAAGAGCCGATGCACAGGTTTGGTAAATAGTCATTCTTTTGATATGAGGAAATGCTTTGAAAGCCTCAATGATATTTTTTTTGAGCATTTTTTCTGCACCGAAAACGATGTGGGCTTCTTTCATATCTGATGCAAATGTGTATTTCAACTGAAAGTTTCCGTCATCGCTGATGTACCTTTTGGTCTGCCATGTATCATAGGTGCAGCCGACCGGTCCGTGGCTGATGTGGATTACATCTTTCATCGGGGTTCCTATTACATGCTTTGCTCCGCAGTAGGCACATCCTCTTTCGGATATTGTTCCGGGAATCGTATTCAGATATCCCAACGGAAGAGCATCTGTCAATTGTTCCCCGGGTCCTTTATCTACAGCATGTTGCAGACGTTCGGGGATACATTCACTACATTTAAATTGATGATATGGCATGATTCTTATTTTATTAATTTAATACTAAGGTTATAGAGCCGAGTCGCCACTTTCTTTGGTCCGTACTCTTAAAGCATTATCTGTAGGGCAGATGAAAATTTTGCCGTCGCCGATATAACCCGTTTTATTGGATTTGATAATTGCGTTTACAATAACCTCCACATCCTCATCTTTGGCCACAATAACCAGCATACGTTTTGGCACAAATTTCATCCCTGTTACATGCCCTTTAACCAATGCGTCTTTACTGATATCTATACCACTCAGAATAGGATTCAGTCCTCGTTGATTTCCTCTTCCAAATACAGGAATAGCTGTAACCGAAGGTATATTTAATTCATCGAGACTTTTTTTTGTTGCATTCATTTTACTGGGACGGATGATTGCTATTATTTCTTTCATAAGCGTCTGTTTTCTTATAATTCATTCGATCCCGTACGTACGGTGCGAACCTGTTCGACCGGCGAAATAAATATTTTGCCATCACCTTCACTTCCTGTATAGGCTTTGTATTGTATGATCTTTATAACTTCATCTACAGATTTATCATCCACTACGATGATAATGAGAGTTTTCGGAAGTTCGTCATAATGGGTGTTTCCAACTGTAAGCCCTTTTTGTTTACCTCGCCCGAAAACAGGCATTTTAGTCATAGAATAGTATCCGGATTCTGCTAATCCTTCCGTTACGTTGTCGGCTGTTTCGGGACGAACAATTGCTCTAATCATTTTCATATTCAATAGTATTTAGCGGTTTTGATTATTGGTAGTCCCATTAGTTATTCTGCGATTCCGTATTTAACAACCATCGACTCCAGCTCAGGCATTGTTAAAGGTTTTGGTATTACAAAATTTTCATTAGCAATGATTTTTCTTGCTAATTCGCTGTACTCATGAGCCTGGTTACAGTTTTCATCATATTCTATCACTGTTTTCTTGTTGAATTCAGCTTTTTGAACAATATTGTCACGAGGAACGAAATGAATCATTTGAGTTCCGATTGCAGCCGCAAATTCTTCGATAAATTCTCTTTCTTTATCTACTTTACGGCTGTTGCATACTAGTCCGCCAAGTCTTACTCCGCTCTGTTTTGCATATTTTACCAAACCTTTGCAGATATTATTTGCGGCATATACAGCCATCATCTCGCCCGAGCATACAATGTATACTTCCTGAGCTTTTCCGTCTCGGATAGGCATCGCAAATCCTCCGCATACTACGTCTCCCAATACGTCATAAAATACATAATTGAGATCTTCGGTATATGCTCCCTGATGTTCCATTAGGTCAATTGCTGTAATAACTCCTCGTCCGGCACAACCTACACCAGGTTCAGGACCTCCTGATTCGCAGCAACGAATTCCTCCGAATCCTGAGCTGATAACCTTATCGGAAGTAACTAATTCTGCACCATCATCACGAAGTGTGTCCATTATCGTTTTTTGATTCATCCCTCCCAAAATCATACGGGTAGAATCTGCTTTTGGATCGCAACCATGTATAAATACTTTTTGATTGTGAAAGAATGCCATTGCTGCTGCTGTGTTTTGTTGTGTCGTAGACTTTCCAATTCCTCCTTTTCCATAAAATGCAATCTTCTTCATAGTTTCTGTTTTTTAATTTGTACCATTACTG
Source organism: Indolivaga capnocytophagoides (assembly GCF_036511535.1). Taxonomy (GTDB): domain Bacteria; phylum Bacteroidota; class Bacteroidia; order Bacteroidales; family Dysgonomonadaceae; genus Dysgonomonas_A; species Dysgonomonas_A capnocytophagoides. The sequence continues at coordinate 542,405 of NZ_AP028867.1, forward strand.
ACTTTCATAAACCAACAAATATGCCATAAGCAAATAGCTAGTTGCGTTTGTTGAATATGGTTGTGGTTTAAGATGTTTTTAATCAGGTGTTTGTGTTTGTGCTTTTTGCTTGTTTTTTATTCTGTAGGTATGATTCTATTGTTGTGTTTAAGTGTGTTATATGAACATATTGGTACTTTGTTGTGTTAAAATGTTCCAAAATGAACTATTGTATGTTCAGGGATAATTTACTCTGGTTATATCAGATCTGTAACCTTTATGGGGTTATTATCCTGTTTGTTTTTGTCTAGGTATAAATGTGTCAAGGTTAGAATGTATTCTTTTTACTTCAGAGAGAAAAAATTAATCTTTGTTATAATATTTAAGATTTTTCTATTAGATATGATAATAATGTTATTTTTTACACTTATTGATGTGTTTGTCCACCTAAAATGGAAATTTGTCCACCTTTATTTAGGTTCCTAAAGTTACTTTTGCTTTTGTTAATCAATAAAAGGGTATATGGAAGGAATAGATATCCAATTCTGAAAAATCTGATTCTTTATTCTATTTCATATAGTTTACACAATATTTGTTCGTGTAAATCCGTGTCAGAAATTTTGTTAATAAAACTAAAATTTAATTAAGGGAAGAGTTCCGATTTTATTGTAAATGATGAGTAAAATAATAAGAACCCCTTACCAAGTAATCATCGAAAGTTAACAAAAGGTCTAAGACCTTAAGAATCTACCAATAAATCATTTTATCATGAAGAAGACATTATCAATTTGCCTCTCTTTATTTATCAGTTCCACGATCTTAGCTCAACAAAAAACTACCGTAATTGTAAATGCGGATCAAGGGAAATTTCAGATTGATCGTAATATCTACGGACAATTTTCAGAACATTTGGGACGCTCTATTTATGAAGGTCTTTGGGTTGGAGAGAATTCACCTATACCTAATATAAATGGGGTTCGTAAAGATATTATAGATGCTCTGAAGCACATTAGAATTCCAAATTTGCGCTGGCCAGGAGGTTGTTTTGCCGATGAATATCATTGGATGGACGGTATTGGACCTCGTGAACAAAGGGCAAAAATGGTAAACACCAATTGGGGGGGAGTTGTTGAAGATAACAGCTTTGGAACACACGAGTTTCTGAATCTTTGCGAAGTGCTGGGAACTGAACCTTATATATGCGGAAATGTAGGTAGTGGCACTGTTGAAGAAATGTCGAAGTGGGTAGAGTATATTACGTCGGATGGAGAAAGCCCTATGTCGGAGCTCCGAAAAAAGAACGGGCGTGAAAAACCTTGGAAAGTGAAGTTCTGGGGTGTAGGAAATGAAAACTGGGGATGTGGTGGTAATATGTCTGCCGAAGCTTATGCAGAACATTATCGCAGGTATGCTACGTATTGTAAAAATTACGGAGATAACAGATTATATAAAATAGTGGGTGGTCCGAATGTCGATGATTATCATTGGATGACTACCATGATGAAAAATATTCCGTTGGGTTTAGTCAGCGGGGTATCTTTACACAACTATACTTTTACTCACCGTTGGGAAGATAAGGGCGATGCAACCGGATTTACCGAAGATGATTATTTTACTGTACTCGAAAACGGACTTCGTATGGATAATCTTATCACCCGTCATTCTTCTATAATGGATATATATGATCCGGGTAAACGTATCGGACTTATTGTTGACGAATGGGGTGCATGGTATAATGTTGAAAAGGGTACTAATCCGGGTTTTTTATATCAGCAGAATACCTTGAGAGATGCTATTTTAGCCGGACTTATCCTTAATATATTCCATGATCATGCTGATCGTGTGAAAATGGCCAACATAGCACAAATGGTTAATGTACTGCAGGCTCTTTTCCTTACTGAAGGAGATAAGATGCTTTTGACTCCTACCTACTATGTTTTTGATATGTATAAAGTACATCAGGATGCAACAATGCTCCCTACCACTGTCAACAGCGGTCAATATAGCAGGCTTAACCGCAGTATAAAAGAAATATCGGTTTCCTCGTCTAAAGATAAAGATGGCAAAGTACATATTTCATTCGTGAATATAGACCCTGAAAAAGATATTGATATTGAATGTGATATAAGGGGAATGAAAGATACTCGTCTTCTTGGAGCAAATATAATTACGGCTCCTGAAACAGGAAGTCATAATACATTTGACAAAAAAGATGTTGTAACACTAAAAGAATTCAACGGAGCAACTGCCAAAAATGGGAAACTAACCTTCAAAATACCTGCGAAATCACTTGTGACAGTTGAGATTAATTAAAATAAAAAGTATAGCCAGCCCGAAAACATTATTGACTTTGTTTTCGGGTGCAGACCTTAAATAATACCAATTACCAAAAAGATAAACAAAAGATACCAGAAAAAACGCATTTAGAATAAGCCATACTACAGGGTTTTTCAAAACACCGGACATATAATGTATACGATCCTAAAGGATGCTATGTTTGAAAAAGAGAAAACAAAGTATCGAAACCTTATGTCATTAAAAGAATAACAGCAAGTTACTTCAACCTTTTATTAAATAAACTATGATTTTGTTTAGAATAAAACAAAGGCTATTATCCTATAGTGTTGTTATAGGTATGATAGCATTTATCCTCAGTTCATGTCAGGATTGGGGTGAGATGGATTCTCCTGCAGGGAATCAGGTTTACCCGAAACTAGAGAAATTGGTTAGTTACTCATTCGAGGACGATCTTGATCCTACCGTATTTAACTTATATGCATACAATAACGGTGCTATTCCTGTTCAGACAGATGACGAGGTACTCGCTAGCCGGGTACTACATCTGAATGGAGGATATGCTCGTATTGACAATCCGCTAAATAGTGTAACTGTACAGAATGGAGTATCGTTAACCTTTTGGGTAAAACAGACAGCCCAAACCGAAGAAGGTGCAGAACAGGATTTGGAAGGTTCGCTTTTTTCTTTTCAGAATGAAAATGGTAAGCAGAACCTGTTCATCACGGCTAATGGCTGGTTGAGCTATAATGGTGTAGATGGAACATATGAGGACAATAATCCCTCGGGATACAAAACAGGACTGATGAGTGTCGGCGAATGGCATTATGTAGCAATGATGGTTCGTGACGATGGTTATGCAATATACGTTGATGGGCAGAAAAAAATAGATAAACAGGTTACAGATTTCGATTTTTCTAAAATTGTTCAGTTTATGGCGTCTGTTCCTAGTCTGTATATCGGGTATGGTTCGGATACGGATACAAAAGAATGGATGCTGGATGATCTGACAATCTATCGTAATCAAATTACCGATACACAGATAAAAGTACCAACAACAGGCGGCGGCGAAGAGGAGAGTGATTATATCATTGTAGGCAATGAAGATTATTCTACTACATGGTGGAGTGCTTTTTCCGACTTGGTGACGATGGCAGGCAACCAGACAACTCACTATGGTTTTTATAATTATACCGATGGAACAGCAAATTACCGTAACTGGGTATTGGTTCTAACTAATGGAAAAGATAGGGGAGAAACCGGATATGCCGAATATTTCGTACTGCGTGCCGATGGTTACGGTTGGGGAGATGCCAATTATAAGGCAGACAATATTACTCATAATTTCAATTTCGATGATGGAAGTTTCACTAATGATATGAAAGGTGCATATGTTGATCTGACTATCAAGCGAACAAGTAACCGTGTCGATGTGAAAGCTGTTGTAACAGCTACAAGCGGAACCGTATATAATTATAGTTTCTATTACGAAGGAGAAATGACTTCTACGATTGGTTCTTTCCTTACCTGCGAAGGTTCATATCTGGCTATCGATCCTAAAGTTACCTATGTAGGAGATTCATATACTCCTGGTTCTTATTTAGTAGGTCCGGCAGATTATAGTGCAGGCTGGTGGTCATATTTTTCAAGTCTTTCAAAAATATCGGGTAATACCTCCTCTCCTTTTGTATATACTTTCTACAATAATAACAATGCAACACAGAATTATCATAATTGGTTGTTGGTTGTAACTAATGGAAAAGATAGGGGAGAAACCGGATATGCCGAATATTTTGTCTTACGAGCAGATGCTTTCGGTTGGGGAGATACTAATTATAACGGATCTAATATATCAGCAAGTTACGATTGGGATTCCTATAAAACACAGATGAAGGGCGCATACTGTATGCTGATAATAACACGAAGTAGTAATCGAATAGATGTAATTGCAAAAATAACAACAGCTGCCGGAGTACAACTTCCCGATTATACATTCTATTACGAAGGCGTATCTACAACAGATATCGGAACATTCCTCACAGTAGAAGCTGCAAGTTTAGATGTGCGTACTGTTGCTTATTATCCGTTTTTTTAATACTGAAGAAGAATAATCTATTCATAAAATACCATATATGAAAAACAAACGAACAAAAACAAAGGCATCGGGGAGTCCTTTACTCCTCCGATTGTTACCTGTGGTTTTTCTGATTTTTATCGGGACTAACGTATGGGGGCAGTCTAAGCAGGTGAAAGGTGTTGTGAAAGATGTTACCGGCGAAACGGTTATTGGTGTCAGTATTGTAGAGAAAAATACAACCAATGGAACAGTCACCGACTTTAATGGTAATTTCACACTCAATGTCAGTAGCGACAATCCTGTTTTGCAGGTTTCATACATAGGATTCAAATCACAGGAAGTAAGTATTAAAGGGAGAACTTCTATTACAATCATTATGGAAGAAGATGCCGCTTTATTGGGTGAAGTGGTAGTCGTTGGCTACGGAGCTCAGAAAAAAGAAAGTGTAGTCGGGGCCATATCACAAGTAACTTCTAAAGACTTGCTGCAATCTCCCGGCGGAAATGTATCTCAAGCTATTGCCGGAAAAATAAGCGGGGTCGTAACCTCCCAGACATCCGGAGCACCAGGGGCTGATGATACTCAGATTTATATTCGTGGGCGTGCGACTTTTGCAGGTGATGCTCAACCTCTTATTTTGGTAGATGGAATAGAACGTCCTTTCTCTCAGATTGCTCCTGATGATATCGAAACTATTTCGGTACTGAAAGATGCTTCTGCCACGGCGGTATACGGTGTCCGAGGAGCGAACGGAGTTATGCTGATCACAACAAAAAGAGGAAAAGACCAGAAACCTGAAGTAAACCTGACAGCCAATTGGCAGATACAAAGCCCCACCCGGAAAGACACATATCTTAATTCATATCAGTCTGTGAAGCTGCTCGAAGAAGCCTTGTCTAATGATGGTTTACCTTCTCAATTTTCGGCAAGTGATATCGAAATGTATCGTAAGTCTAGTGCCGGAGAGTTGAGCGGTCTTGATGCTATGCTTTATCCGAATGTGGATTGGTACGATCAGGTTCTGAAGAAAAGTGCACCGGCTCAACGTTACAATGTGAGCATACGAGGAGGAACAAAGCGTATGCGTTATTATGCATCGGGAGAATTTTACGATCAATCATCACTTGTCCGTAATTTGAGTAATAATATATATAATAACAGCTCTAATCCTAAATACCGGCGTTATTCGTTCCGTGCGAATACCGATTTCTTCCTGACTAAAGATCTTACGTTTTCAGTAAACTTCGGAACTCGTTTTGAAGAACGTAAAGGTTCGAATACCAATGAGTCAAATACATATAGCGAAATATTCTATGAGATGAATCATACTCCGGGATGGCTTTTTCCGGTATCATACACTGTACAGAACGGCGAAACGACTAAAACTCTTTATGGAGGGAGCTCCCAATACCAGAAAAATATTGTAGCGGCTTTAGCCGATGGTGGGTATTTCCGAGCCGTGAATACAATTAATGAAACCAACTTTATAGTAGATTATAAAATGGATTGGCTGACTAAGGGCTTGAGCGGAAAAGCGATGCTTTCTTTTGATTATGAAAACTATCATCGTAACCTTTATTCTGCCGGATTTGCCACTTATGAGTTAAACGATCGGGATAATTATACATCTATTGATGCTTATAATCAGTTTAATACGGATACGAAACTGTCTAACTCGCATACATTCGAATCTATCTATAAACTTTATTTGGAAGGTCAGTTAAACTATGCACGAACTTTTGGTAAACATGATGTTACAGCCATGATGTTGTATATGCAGAACGACTATCGTTACAAATCTGATCTTGCACAGCGTTATCAAGGTTTGGTCGGACGTGTTACCTATGGATATGACGGGCGTTATCTGGCCGAATTCAATGCAGGTTATAATGGATCTGAAAACTTTATGCGTGGAAAAAGGTTCGGATTTTTTCCATCTTTCTCTCTAGGATGGCGTATAACTGAAGAAGAATTTATGAAGAATACACAAAAATGGCTTGATAACCTCAAGATAAGAGCATCTTATGGTCAGGTCGGTAATGACATATATCAGGTAAATGGTGTGCGCCAGCGTTTCTTATATGAAGAAAAATGGTCGCAGGTATCAAATGATTATTATTTCGGAACCACTGGTCAGAGTGGAATATACGAAGCTCAGTATCCTAACTATGGGGTAACATGGGAAAGGGCCCATAAATATAATCTGGGACTCGAATTTGGTTTGTTCAAAAACCGTTTGAACGGAAATATTGACTTGTTTTATGAAAAACGCAACGATATATTAACCGAATATCTTACCAGACCTCAATGGGTGGGTGTTGTGATGGCAGCCGGAAATTTGGGTAAGACCAAAAATAGCGGTTATGAACTCGAATTAAAATATGCCGACCGTATTGGCAAAGACTTCAGTTATTCAGTCGGCATTACTTACTCTCATGCCAGAAATGAAATTCTGGATATGGACGAACCTGCATCCAAAACCGATTACAGAAAAAGAGAAGGACATCCTATTAATCAATATTTCGGATTGGTTTCAGAAGGTTTTGTGACACAAGCAGATATTGACGGAGGTAATTTGCCTGTTTCTACTTTTGGTAACGTTAAGGTCGGAGACCTTAAATACCGGGATATGAATAAGGACGGATTTATTGACGAAAGAGACGAAACATATATTGGAAACAGTGATATTCCCGAAAATATATATGCTTTTACATTGGGGCTTAATTGGAAAAACTGGGGCTTTAATATAATGTTTCAAGGAGTGAACCATGTTAGCCGTTACTATGATGCCGAAGCTATGTATGCTTTTGTCGGTGGTGGAAAAGTGAAAGAACATCATCTGGATCGTTGGGATCCTTCACAAAGTGAAGCATATAACCTTGCTAATGCTAAATATCCATTATTACACTATGATAGCTATGGAGATCATAATCAGAGGCAGAACTCTTTCTTCTTGAAAAACGGCGCATTTGTCCGTCTGAAGAATATAGAACTGAGTTATAGTCTGCCGTCTGCTTGGGCACGAAAGGCCGGTATGAGTGATTGCCGTTTGTTTTTCAATGGTAATAATTTGATAACCTGGGATGATCTGGATGGTTTGACTGACCCCGAAAGTAATGGTTCGAACCGTTATCCAATCATGAAAACTGTGAATTTTGGTGTAAATATTAAATTCTGAGAAACATGAAGAAAACATTTATATATATACTATCTGTCCTTAGTATTACTTGTATCACGATGTCTTCCTGTGAAGATGCTTTCGGCGGATTTTTGGATAAGCAGCCAAGTAACGAACTTACCGAAGAAGAGGTGTTCAATGACTGGAATTTGATGGTGGAATTTCATTACGATACTTATAACTTTTTACGTCACGGAGCCTGCCGAATAAATAATTCATGGCTGGATGCAGCTACGGATCTTGCAGAAACAAGTTATTCTACTGGAGGTGTACGATCTTCATTCAATATAGGGAACTATTACGGATCGGCAGGTGCAGCGGAGCTTACCGGCACATGGGAACATTATTACCGTGGAATACGTAAGTGTAATATGATTATCAGCCGTATAGACAGCGTGCCGAAAGAACCAGCATTGAGTGACAGTAAATACAAAGAAGATAAATTAAATTATACATCTGAAGCCCGTTTTCTGCGTGCATTTTTCTATTGGGAATTATTTCTCCGGTATGGCCCAATTCCTATAGTGACCGAAGTGCTTGATCCTGATGGTGATCTGTTGAGCAATTATACAACCCGTCCGACAGTGAAAGAGTATGTGGTGGATTTTGTTCTGAAAGAACTGAAAGAGTGCGAACCCGGCTTACTTTCTTATACCAACGCATGGAACTCAAGTCAGGCAGGGCGTATAGGTCAGCCTATGGCACGTGCCCTTTATTCACGGGTAATGTTGTATATGGCTAGTCCCAGATATAGTACCGATTCGGGTATTACATGGCAGCAGGCTGCTGATGCCGCAAAAGGTTTTATTGATGATTACGGCAGCAACTTCAGTTTATTTACAGCAACTGATGGAAGTGGGAATACATTAGGGAATGAAGCTTATACAAATGCTTTATTAAGAACTGCTTATTCGGGTAATAATAAAGAAGTTATTTTTTACCGCAATGATGTGGTTGTAGGCTGGAGCAGTATTCAAAACGATACACCGGTGGGAGAAGGAGGAAACGGAGGTCTGTGTCCCTCTCAGAATCTTGTAGATATGTATGATATGGCTGATGGGTCTTCTCCTTTTTCTCAGTATGATGCGACAGGATCTCCTGTATATAGCAGTGGAGCCTCAACTCCGGTTGTTAATACAGCCAGTGGATACAGTGATACTAAGCCGTGGACAAACCGCGACCCCCGTTTATCGGCATCTGTCCTTTATAATGGAGTGGCATGGGGAAATGGTACAATAAATGTGGTTCTCGGTCAGCGTGATAATCCTACGGGTAATACCAATGCTACACCTACAGGTTATTATGTACGGAAATATATTCCGGAAACAATTTTGAGTGCCGAGCATTCTCAGACGGCATACCGTCTATGGACATTTATCCGTTATGCTGAAATATTACTCAATTATGCCGAAGCACTAAACGAAGCTCAGGGACCTAATGCCACAGTTTACGTTTTGCTCGATCAGGTACGTCATCGTGCAGGTATTACAGGAAACGTGGCCAATCGCAACGATCTCACTTCTTCTAAAGATAATATGAGAAACTTTATACATAAAGAGCGTACAATAGAGTTTGCATTCGAAGAGCACAGGGCATGGGATGTTCGCCGCTGGAATGTGGCAGTAGAAGCTTTTGCACGTCCTATTTATGGAGTAAATGTAAGTTCTGACGGAACTATTACTCGTAAAATAGCGCAGAGCAGGGTTTTTGACGAAAAGATGTACCTCTATCCGATACCGGAAGGCGAAGTTTGGAAAACAGGTATTGAAAATAATCCGGGTTGGTAATCCTTAAATAGAATACACATGTATACAAGTATATATAACATAATAAGCAAATTGCCCCAAAAAGGAAAATATTTGTTGGTTGGAGTTCTGATGTTAGCTTGCTCCAATATCTGGGCTCAGGAGGCCGGAGTGCTTAAAGGGCGCATTCTGGATGCCGAAGGTAAACCTATTGCCGGAGCTGTCGTGAATGTTGCTGAACAGAGCCGCATTGTTCTTTCGGATGAAAACGGATTCTTCTTTTTGAAAAATGTAAAAGCCGATGATGAATTATGTGTGAGTTGTATCGGTTATAAAAATGCCACAGGGATAGCCGAGTTTGACAGCGATTTTACAATCACAATGGAGCCCGATCTGGACGAATATCTGCATACTATGCCTGTACCTTTTGGTCGTAAACCCCGAAAGTTTATGACTGAGTCCACCTCTGTGGTAACAGGCCAGGAACTTCAGAAACACCCGATTACTGTGCTGCAAAATGCTTTGACCTCCACCGTGACCGGAGTTGAAACATACGAATGGTCGAGCGAACCGGGATGGACGGAAACAGCTATGTATATAAGAGGATTGCGCACCATGAATAAGAATGCCCGCAGCCCGCTTATTATAGTGGATAATGTCGAAAGAGACCTTTCTTTTCTTGATGCATTCCCGATAGAAAGCATTACCATACTGAAAGATGCTGCAGCGACTGCTATTTATGGTATGCGTGGAGCTAATGGCGTTATTCTGGTAACTACCAAGCGTGGTGAGGCTGGAAAAACAAAGATAGACTTTACTCAGGAGGTCGGTTTCCAGATGTTAAGTAATAAAATGGAAACACAGAATTCTTATAATATGGCATTGACCCGTAATCAGGTTAGATACTTGGATGGGTTAGAACCGATGTATACTGATAAACAGATAGAAATGTACAGGAGAGTGTCTTCCGGTGAAAAACTGACGGGTATCGACCAGTATAAATATTTTAATACAAACTGGTTTGACGAATTATATCGGGAAACAGCTCCTTTGTATAAAACCAATATGCAGATTAGTGGGGGAAATGCCCGTGCTAAGTATTATGTATCGTTTTCTTATCTGAGGCAAGAAGGCATGTGGAATGATAAATGGACAGAGTACAACGATGGTTACAGTACCCAACATGCTTTGAATCGTTACAATCTTCGTTCGAATCTGGATATAGATGTTAATAAGTACCTTAATGTGTCATTAGATTTGGGTGGACGTATTGATAATATAACTCAGCCGACTACCGGTGTATTCAGCTTAGTTACTTTTGGAGCAGTAGAAGCAAACCCGATGGAACCCGTTTATACTCCGGGAGGGCAGATATACTCCTCGAATACAGCAAACAATCCGGCACGTTTGCTTGCCTCGTCGGGACAGGAAAAGAATCGTCGACGCAATTTATATTCGACAGTCAATATTACAGGAGACTTAGGCACATTAGTCCCTGGTCTTAAGGTAAATGCTATGGTTAGTTTCGACTCTTATGATGTATTCGAATCCACACAAACCAATAGTATTAACTCTTATTCATATGATTATGCTAATGCTGATGTGACCGATCCTTCAGGATTTACCTTGACACGTATGACTTCATTTTCAGCATTGTCCGATCCTTCTGCTGTGGAACGCAGTAATTATTATAATGTCAATTTCAATACTGGATTATCGTACGATCATACATTCGGAAAACATAGTATAAGTGCCCGTGCTTTTTTTCGTACATATCAGAACACAGTCAATCTGATAGAGAACTCAGATTATACCGGTCAGTCGTCTAACCGCTATATGTCGTATAATGGACAAGGTACTTACATTTATGATAATAAGTATATATTTTCGGGCAATATATCCCGTATGGGATGCGACAATTTTGCACCCGATGGTCGTTGGGGAACTTTCTGGGGAACATCTGTGGGTTGGGTTGCATCTGAAGAATCCTGGTTGAAGAATAAAAATATAAGCTTGCTCAAACTTAGAGCATCCTATGGCAATTCTGGACAATCTACCACAGGTGCTAATCGATATCCGTATCAGAATACATACAGTTCGGGAACAGGATATAGCTTTGGTACTTCAAATTCGAGTATCAGCGGCGTATATGAAAGTTTAGCCGGTAGTTATAATAATAAATGGGAAATCTCGGATATGTTGAATTTGGGATTGGATTTTGATTTTTGGAATAAGAAACTTTACGGATCATTCGATGCATTTAAAGAATGGCGGTCAAATATTCTGGTAGATCGTTCTACTATTCCGAGTTTAGTAGGGGTTTCGGTTGCTCAGGATTCTTATGGAAAGGTAGAATCCAAAGGTTTTGAGTTGACTTTAGGACATCATGGTAATATTGGTAAATTCAATTATTTTGTAGAGGGCATGCTTACCTACAATACAAATAAAATAACAGAGATGGACGAAACTGAGCCGAATGTATCTTGGCAGCGTAAAACCGGAGGACGTATTCGTGATTATACTTCTGTTGCAGAACTATACGAAGGTTCATTTTCTAATGGAGTGGGAGGTTGGAACATTTATAAATTTGATAGATGGGCAGCCGATCCTAATAGGGTTGCTACAAGCTTGCAGGATGCCATAGATCACCCTGAGAAATATCCTTACAATACTGCATCGAACGGTTCTCAACAATTGGGTACGGCTGTCTTTAAAGATTTGAACGGTGACCGCCAGATAGATTCGAACGATATGATCCCTGACAGCTATACTATAATTCCGGATCTTATCCCTTCTGTAACTTTCGGATTTGAATATGCCGGATTTGATGCACGTGCTATCCTTACTGCTTATCTAAATCGTTCCGTATTTCTCTCTCCTTCGCTTAGTTATTCGGGATGGAGTAATATGGGAACTCATGAGGTTACTAAGGCATGGGGATATTATAACGATGATCCTACCGACCCTCGTAATATTAATGCTAAATATCCCCGTCCTACATACGGAGGATTCAATTCTATTGATAGTGACCGAAGTACAGGTACTTATCAGAATGATATCTGGATTGTAAATGGTGACTATCTATCGTTGAGGAATATCGAAATAGGTTACTCTCTTCCTAAGAAACTTATCGCTAAGGCTAATCTGACCAAATGCCGTTTCTACTTTAGCGGATATAATCTGTGCAACTGGAGCCATCTACCAAAAGGCCTTGATCCTGAAAAACCGATGAGTTATTGCTGGTGGTATCCTAAAACCCGTTCATTCTCATTTGGTGTAAATATCAGTTTCTAATATCGAGACCTTAATTCATGAATAAACAAGGAACATAATATGAAAAAGATTGCAATATATATAGCTTCCATACTGTTGTTGGGGGCAAGTACCGGGTGTAATGATTATCTCGACAAAGAAGTCGATCTATCTCTGTCTGATGAGCAGGTATTCAGCAGTTATGAAAATACACGTGGATTTCTGGCGAATGTTTATACTTATCTGCCTGATGCTTTTGCCGGATATACCAATGGTCAGTTTCTGGCAGCATCACGCGATTGTATGACAGATAATGCGCTGTCGTTTTGGGATGTGCATTATTATCACAGTGTGCTGACCGATAGTTACTCGGCTGCCGATCACCCCTTCTCTAAGACTTTCTGGCCAAATGATTTTAAAGCTATACGGGCAGCCAATCAGTTTATGAAAAATGCAAGACAGACGGTGGTTGGTAATGCTGAGAAAGAAGGAGATGATAATCATCTGTATGAGCGTTATGTAGCAGAAGCCCGTCTACTCCGAGCAATATTTCATTTCGATATTGCTTGCTGGTTCGGAGATGTGCCTATTATCGGTAACGATGAAAACGGTCAGCCCATTGTATTTGACCCGAGTGATACCGAAGGTATGAATATGGCCCGTACAAATTGTGCTGATGCCTTGAAATGGATTGCAAATGAATGTGATTCGGTCATAAATAAGCTGCCGTTTCGTTATAGCAATGAAGATGAAAATTGGGGACGGGTAAATGGAGCTACAGCTTATGCTCTTAAAGCCAGAGCCTTATTATATAGAGCTTCGGCTTTGAATAATACAAACAATGATGTTACTTACTGGCAGGAAGCAGCAACGGCAGCACTTGCATTTATAACAAAGAACAGCAGCCAGAGTGATCCATATAAATTGTATACGACCAGTGATAATAATTCGAGTAAGAACTATTACGAGTGTTTTGTTACAACTCCGTATTATAATGATGAGTATATTCTTACCCGTTCGGTTTGGAACACATATCAGATTGAGTTGTTTCTTGCTCCTTGCGGATTTAGTGGAACGGCTAGTTCTACAGGACGTACAAATCCGACTCAAAACCTGGTGGATAGTTATGAGACCATAAACGGACTACCGATAGATCAGGATCCAACTTATAACGATCAGAATCCCTATGCCAACCGGGATCCCCGTTTGGAGCAGACTATCCTTCATCATGGTTCTATATGGGGTGATCCTTTGCAGGAAGAGCAGCGTAAGGTAGATATATCTTATCCAGATGGGTTAGATTATCAGCAGCTGCATGGAGGAACATTGACCGGATATTATACGAAGAAGTTTTTGAATAATATGTCATTTAAGAGTCCTTCAACTTATAATCATGCGTGTCCGATATTCCGTTATGGTGAAATTTTACTTAATGCTGCCGAGGCTATCAATGAGGCATATGGCCCAGATCAGGCTTATCAGTATGTAAATCAGGTTCGTGCCCGAGTAGGAATGCCTGCTTACAAGGGAATGACTAAAGATCAGCTTCGGGAACGTATCCGTAACGAGCGTCGTATCGAATTTTGTTTTGAAGATCATAGATTCTTTGATGAGCGTCGATGGAAATTGTTTCAGGGACAGACTGTAAGCACAGAAAAGAACCTGCCCCGATACAAACAGGTGTATAATATTTATGGGGTGACCATTACTCCTGATGCTTCTACAGTGTATACATACGGATCGGCACAAAAGCACCCCACAAGGGCATTTAACAGTCCGAAGAATTATTATTTCCCTTTACCCGAAACTGAAGTTAAAAAGGCTCCGAACCTGAAACAGAATCCGGGATGGGAACTATCTACTTCAACTGAATAAATAATGTCAAATGGAGAAAAATCTAAAAGAAAAATATATGAAACTCTATAAATGGTTTGGCTTGCTGATTGGCTGCATAGTTCTTTCGGCGGCATGTAGTGACGATGATAAAAATTTCGGGGAGTTAGGGGTGATTATAGAAACGCCGGTAGCTTCCGATACAACTTCGTCTTCGATACAATTGAAAGCGACATTGGAGGTTGCAAATGATGTAGTACTATCGAAAAGGGGATTTTGTTATAGTACAAAAGAAAATCCTGATATTTACAGTGCCACTGTGGTAGCTGATGGAGATAAAATTTTTGCAGCCACTGTTGATGGTCTGCTTGTGAATACCACTTATTATATCCGTGCATTCGTCATTCTATATAATGGAGGAGTAGCTTATTCGCCTCAGATAGCAGTAGCAACAGGGCAAGGAACATTGGAAGAACAATTGGCTCAATATAAAGCACCGACTTATCTTGATAATTATGCGAGTATTTCGGCTTGGAGTATGCGCAGTCAGTGGAATTTATCTAATGTGCATGATCCTACGGTGGTATTGGCAGATGACGGATATTACTATATGTATCAGACCGATGCTTCGTATGGAAATGCCCATACAGCCGGAGGGCATTTCCATGGGCGCAGATCGAAAGATCTTGTAAACTGGGAATATCTTGGCGGAACTATGAAATCGTTACCCAGTTGGGTTGTTCCGAAATTGAATGAAATACGAAAAGAAATGGGCTTGAGTGCTACTACCGGAGAAGGCGATTTCGGTTATTGGGCTCCGTGTGTACGTAAAGTCAAAAGCGGATTGTATCGGATGTATTATTCGATTGTGTGCCCCGGCTTATTGAATGGTGAAGGCACATGGGGTGAGCGGGCGTTTATTGGGCTCATGGAAAACTCCGATCCTTCGAATAATGACGGCTGGGTAGATAAAGGATATGTAGTAACTAACGCTTCGGATAAAGGTCTCCATTTTAATATATCATCTACAGATTGGGCTAATGCTTATTATAAGTGGAATGCTATTGATCCGTCTTTTATAGTAACTCCGGCAGGAGAACATTGGCTGATCTATGGATCATGGCATAGTGGTATTGTTGCGATGCAGCTCAATTCGGATACAGGTATGCCCAAACAGACACTAAGTGTTCCATGGGCAGAGGGCAAGGCACCCGAAGAATATGGCACTCTGATATATACCCGTGGGGCTGGTAATCGCTGGCAGGCGAGTGAAGGTCCGGAGGTTGTTTACAATGTCGAGACCGGATATTATTACCTCTTTATGGCTTACGATGCATTGGGTGTTCCTTATAATACAAGAGTAGCCCGTTCGAAAAGTATTACCGGTCCTTATCTGGGTATAGATGGAGTAAATGTTACTGGGGGAGGGGATATCCTTCCGGTAGTAACACATCCTTATAAATTTTCGGGCAGTGATGGTTGGGTAGGTATCTCGCATTGCGCTATATTTGATGATGGAAAAGGTAATTGGTTTTATTCATCGCAAGGAAGACTTCCCGAAAGTATTGATAATACGATCATGCTTGGGCATGTGCGAAGTATGCGTTGGACGAAAGACGGATGGCCGTTGGTTATGCCGGAGCGTTACGGAGCTGTTCCGAAAGTAGCTATAACCGAAGACGAATTGGTCGGTAATTGGGAGCATATAGATATGTCATATAGTTATGGCAAGCAAAAAGAATCGTCTGTGATGACACTGACATCGGACCATAAAGTATCTCTTGGAACATGGAAGGATGCTTCGTGGAGCTATAATGCAGATACCCAAGTGCTGACTGTCAATGGTGTAGAGTTGTATTTACAAAGAGAAGTGGACTGGGAGGCTGTACCCCGCACTCACACCATTGTGTATGCCGGATATGGAAGTAATAATAAAACATATTGGGGAAAGAAAAGTAAATGATAGTGTTAAGTATTTGATCTAAAAAAAATGATATTTATTAAAAGAGCCGACTTTAAAAAGCCGGCTCTTTTACTTTTTATTTAATGTTCTTATTATATTTGTATGGAAACTGAAAGACTAAAAACTGCATTTAAGGGAGAATCAGGAAATGATAACCATAGATATTGAAAAAGAAAGCTGCATAAAGTGTGGTAAATGTGTAAGGGTATGCCCTGCTTATATTTTGACGCAAGAAAATCCGAAAGATGAAATCGGACGGAGAAATATTCATACTTGTATTGCTTGCGGGCATTGTGTTGATGCTTGTCCGACAGACTCTGTCATTCATTCTGAATTTCCGGCTCAAAAAGTTCATGTCCTTAAAAGGGATATTCTACCAGATCCCGATCAGTTAATGGAGTTGCTTAGAGCCCGTCGGTCTAACAGGGCATTTCTTTCGTCAGCAGTACCCGAAGAATATTTACGGCGGATTGTAGATGCTGCCCATCTTGCTCCTACCGCTAGCAATGGCCAGGAAGTGTGCTTTACTGTTGTGACCAATCCCGATTTACTGAAAGAAATATCGGAGATTACAATCAACACATTCGAATCTACGGTTAAAAAAATATCAAACCCTCTTATCAAGCCAATTTTAGGATTTATATCACCCGATGCTAAAGGTGCTGTTCCGAAATTGAATGCTGTAATAGCGAAGCAGCGCAGCGGTATAGATGCTATATTACATGATGCAAAAGCAGTTTTATTTATTCATACTCCGGCATCTAGTAACTTTGGACGGCAGGATGCTAATCTGGCTTATCAGAATGCATCCCTTATGGCTGAAAGCTTAGGTGTATCCCAATTTTATACAGGTTATGTTTGTATAGGAATTGATCTTGATAAAAAGAGAAAACTGAGTCAATTATTGAACATCAAGGGAAAAATACATGCAGGTATGGCTTTATCCATGCCCGCTTTCAAATTTCAGAAATATACCGAGCGTAAAGAGGTAGACCTTACTTTTTTGTCTTGAAATATAGATGCAAAGTGTAAAGATGAAGTTTATTCGTCTGATGAAAGTTCGTTATAGAGTTCTTTGAGTCGTATGCGCAAATGTTTTGTGGCATAATGCTTACGAGACAGCAATGTATTTACTGAAACACCGGTGGCTTCGGCAACTTCTTTAGCTGATAAACCATCTATCTCCATAAGTTCAAAGGCTTCCTTTTGTTCTGGAGGCAATTCTGACAAGGCAAGTTCAAGCTCATCCCAGACCAAAGAACGTATGTATTCAGTTTCGGGGGATGGGGATTCTTCGTTGAATAAAAATTCAGCAAAGTCCTGTAATACTTCTTCTCCTTCATTAGTCGAATATATTGGTAATTCTTCTTCTGTTTTTTTCTTACCTCTGTTAATTATTGTATTTCGTGTTACTCGATATAGCCATGCTGAAACCTGTTCGATAGGATTCAGGGTTTCATCTACAGTTTTTACCAATTGAAGAAAAACATCCTGAAGGATATCTTCTGCATCGGCTTTGTTGGATACTCTTTTTCGAATAAAAGCTTTTAACTGAGGTTCGTTTTCGGAAATTAGTTGATTGATATTTTGATTATTGGTCTTTTCCAGATTCTTCATACATTGCTCTATCAAAAAATTGCCTGTTCATCATGCCGAAACGTCTTCTTTTTTCTACAAACTCTTTTCGCTGTTCGGGAGTCATTTGTCTCCAGCGTTTGTGAATAGGATTCTCTCTGTGATGAAAAAAGCCACCTCTACCTCCAAATCCTCCGAAAAGGATACGTGAAAGAACCCATAAGCCTAAAGCTTGCCAATAATTAATGACTGTCAATCCGAATATAGAAGGTATCAGCGAATTCCACAGCAGCATAACTACCAGTCCGGCAATTCCTAAAATTAATATTCCTCCTAATGAAAATTTAAAAAATCTAGCTTTCATATTATAAATAATGAAAAGTATTTAATGATTATATATAGTAAATGAGTGTAAGATGTATATTAACTCATTTACTGATAGATGAATAGGTGGTCGACCTTATTTTTATTGAGTTGATAGAAAATCGGAAGGCTAATTTAACTAACCTTCCGATTTTTTAATTTGTTGTTATTCGGCTGATTCATTTTGGAAGTGGCCTCTTCCGTGAAATCCGAAACCCGATTCGAATCCATGATGGAAAAAGTGTTCCTTCATCATTGCATGCCGTTTTTCGAATTTACTTTTCAGATCTTCAACAAATTTTGCTTTTTCTTCAGGTGTTTTGCTCATCCATTCTTCGCAATGAGCATCAATATGTTCAACCGAAAAAGGATTTCTGTCGCAATCTTTACCTTCTTTGAATGCAGTGATCCGTTTATTGACCATTTCTAGTTTTTCATTGTCCGGCATTTTTTCCCATTCTTCAATAAGTTTTTTTCTGTCATCAGCATCAAAATGTTTTTTTCCGAAGAAACCTTTTCCAAAAAAATCTTTGGTTATCATATTATTATAAGTTTAAATGTTTTTATTAAATAATTATCAGAGTGCACTCTCTATTAATGCAGACAACCGAGACTCAAAAATATTTTATGTGTGATCAAAAAAAATATATTTTAACGTTTAATAAGATCTTCTTTCTGACCCGAAATACCATGAAATTGGCATGTACTAATGGTGATAATACTATACTTGCCACCAATATAAAGTAAGTTCCCCAGGCATATCATTTGGTCTTATCTTTAAAGAACTGATACATTAACCACATACCCGGCAAATAAAAAGGGGCAGTCATAGCAGTAATCAATGCACCGAACATCAGCCTTTGCGTTAATTCTTCTAACATTAATGTTGCAAACTTAATATCAACATTTGCTGTATATTTTAGCGAAAATAGAGGGTAATCGTCAGGATTTACTTCAAATCCGGCAACATACATATCTCCTATAATCCAACAAATTGCAGCAAAAATAGCGGAAGCAAAAGCCCATTTTATTTTTGTCTGATAATTCATTTCGTGTCTTTATATTATTAACTCATATCAATCGACATATCCTCCCATAATATTATCATCAGTAGATTATAGAAAGTATAACTTATCTGAAAGAATACATTGGAAGCTCTAATCAAAATTTACAGATATGGGAGAATATTAAGTAAGCGATTAAATAAATAATAAAAATACCTAGCGACCATGCAAAATATTTCAAAATATATCTTTTTCCTTTTTTGAATGGTACTAAAAATAAAAGATTAAAAATGAGTATGATTAGAGCAGCTATGAAATTTATGGTGGCTAAAAAGCTGCAGAATATAACAGCGAAGCAGGCCGGCTGCCAAACTATTCCAACCAATAATCCATACAATCCACCTGAAAAGAAGGTAATGGGTAAAATCCACAGAGCATATACAAAACCTTTCTTTATTTGACCGGAAAAGAATTTCCATACATTTACTTTAAGAAGCTCTTGTACCTCATTTTTCTTGAATACTTTATCTTTGTTTTTTTCCAGATATTTTTTTCGACCAGTATATCTCGGCCACCAAATAAAAAATCCGGTGATGGTTAATATGAGAGGAATCAACCCCCCGATTAATGCCGATATGCGAGTTATTATTCCTCCAAACGAACCATAATGGATAGGTTGTATCCACGATAGATAAGCATGAACCACATTGGGTAAATCAGTTTCAGAATTGAAAAGTATTTTACCCGAATATTGATCAACCGTAGAAAGCACCTTTCGCCCCTCAGCCATTTTCGAAGGACTTTGGGCATTAATTAAATATGCCCCGGTAGAATCCTTCGGAAAAATAATGGCTGTGACTGTAGCATTGGGTTCAACCTCCTGAAAAGAATCTAAGATATTAGCGAGTGGAAGTGATTGTGCCTCTACCGAATAATTCGATTTTGCACCAAAGATATTCATCAATATTTGAGGCGAACTTCCTGCAAACATAAACATCAGAGGTAAAATCAATATATTGAGCACAAAAACACATCCGCTTAATGAAAGCATAGATACTACAGGAAAAGTAAATACTCCCAGAATATTGTGCCACGAGCGATTCTGTTGAGTAAACGAAGACGAAAACTTTACCGTAAGAGACGATTTTATCTGCTTTATCTTTTTAGGAAGCCATAATCGGATACCAGTAATAGATAAGATTAATAATATTAATGAAGCTGCTCCTACAATATAACGTCCGACACCCGGGATCATCAGTGAACGATGGATATCCATCACAGAACCCAGAAAACGACCAAAACGAGGGCGCGAATCAAGCACTTCCCCTGTATATGGGTTAATAAATACCTCTGTTTTATAACCATCCTTCAAAATTCGATAGGTTGGATGCTCCGATCCTTTATTAATCATAATTGATTCGGCACCCAGTTCCGGATAAAGTTTCTTTACGAGAGGCAAAATTTCGCCATAGTCTTTATACGTTCCGTTTGCCTGAACGGTAAATAACTCAGGATTCATTTTCTGATCGATTTCGTCCTGAAAAACAAGAATACTACCCGTAATCCCGACTACCGAAACTATCAATCCGGCAATTAATCCTAAATAAAGATGCCACTTGCCCCACCATTTACTTTGGTGGCTTGCCCATTCCTTAATAGTCATACTACCTGTTCTTTCGCTATTTTAGCATGCTTCCATAAAGTTAGAGTAAGCAAAATGTTAGTAATTACAATTAACGATAATAAAACAACCTGAGAAAGATTGAAAGGCTTTTCAACGGCAATAGCCTCTATCATATGAGCAATATTTAGTAACAAGAATAAAATACTCCAGACTAAAGCGCTCCATGATAGCACTTTTGATGAAAAATTCAAGAATAATACCGATAGGATGAAAGGTGAGATTGATACTAATATTGTAAATATATGTATGCCCAAAGGAAGAACACCACTGGCGTCTACAATATCCATGCTTTTTCCATAATAAATTTCGAACTGATGTAACGAATTGTGTAGAATAAAACAAATACCGATTAATAACCAGTAAAAAATTATTTTAGTTGTTGTATGCATGTCTGTTATTTTATAAATGATTTATAATTACTCTTTGAGTTAAATAATGATATGAGGGTATTAACAGTTGTCTGTATTATTACAGACCTTTAATACCCTCATTATATTGATGTGCTAAAATGCAGAATGGTAAACTGATAGTAGCTATTAATCAGCTTTTACTACAAGTTTACAAAATCCCCAGACTACTCCACCCGAAGCTACATTGAAGGCTTGTGTAGCTGTGTTGTTATCACCCAGAACATAATAACCGTTTTGATCTGAATTATTTACAACTCTAAAGTAAACTTTGTCATCAATAGCAGTTATAGCTTGTGCACACTGGAAAGGATAAGTTGTTAAAGGGATATTTGATATTTTGGTCGGACCTCCAGCAATATTTTCTTTATTAAACGAATAGTAGCTATACGATACATCTGTTAATAAAGAAGTGAAAGCCAGAGCCTGAGAGCTCATTAATGTATATAATTTATTGTCTTTTACACAAACAGTGCCAAAAGATGTTCCTTTTGTATAATCATCAGCTTTAATAATCCAATCACTATCAAAATCACTAGATCCTTTTTTGATTCGTACAATTGCCGATCCGTTAATAGCTCCGGTTGCACCAAAGCCGTGCGAACAAAAGTACAATGCGCCATCATCTCCCAAACTCCACATCTGATTTTCATTTCCTGGATATCCGATATAGCTGATACCTTCGCGACGGATTGTTTTTTCATACTTTCCGGTAGCAATATCAACTACAGCTAATTGAACAAAACCCAAGGGTGTGTTTGTGAAAAAATTTCCTTTTTGTTCGCCTGTATTAGAGAAAATATCTACATATAACTTGCCTTCTTTTGCAGTAATAAGAGATGTTCCTACATCCTGATAACCATATTGTGTATCACGAATATCGCTCAGATCTACATCTCCTGTACGAGCCATTGTAGAAGGATTAAATTTTTGGATTTTTAAAAGGCTTCTATCGGCATCTACATAAAAGCCGAGAGTATCATTATAAATATAATAATTAGAATTAAGTCCCGAAGAAATTCTAGCGTCTTCAACAAGGTTTCCTGATGCATCAATAGAATATCTGATCAAATCGTCTTTACTTTGGCTTGCCAAGCTTGAGCGTTTAAATACCCATTTGCTGGCACTCTTCATTCCATTGGTTTGAATAGCCAGTGATCCGGTTTTGATATTATCAATGCTACCCGAAGGTATTTCTGTATAAGTGGTTGCATAGCCAACATAAGGAGATGCAGTCATATCTCCGGTTAGCAAAACATAATAATTGGTACTGTTTTCTTCTATCGCAGGAGTGTCGTCATTATCAGAACAAGCTGATAAGAATATTCCTGCTAAAAAAAGAAGAAGTAATGAGTTTATTTTTAAATTTTTACGCATTATGGAATTTATTTAAATTAATAAAATGTTAATTAATAGCAAAACTTATTTTTACATGAGCGCTGCGTCCTGCATTCTGAATGCGGTAGTTATCATATATTGCAGCGTCAAAAATATTTTTCATTTCAAAACTTAGAGCTAAAGTGCCTGCTCTATTCAATTGCCATGTACATCCTATACTATGTAAGTTCTGATCAGGAATTATTAATGCATCGACATTTACACCGGGTTTTCCCCATAAGCCTAAAAATCCGTCAGGTTCATATTCTTTTGGAATATAATTCAGGTAATATTCTCGAACAAAACCATAGTTCCAGTAAACAGATAGCTGGTCTTGCTTTCTTAATACATTATTGAAGAAAATATTTGCGCCTAAATTTGCAAAAAAATAGGGAGTATTACGAAGTCTGGCTCCTTCGTAAGCAGCGTCCGATTGTCCGAAAAGTCGAAAATCCTGATAAGTGAAATTACCGTTGATCTTCAATCGGCGGAAAAAAGTATACGATGCATCGAATTCCATTCCCAGTCCTTTTACTTTATTTACATTCTGATACTTTCCCGTAACTCCGGTATTGATCAAAAGAATAAGATCGTATGTCCGACGATAGAATAAATTCAGATCGGCAGTAAACGAAGATGGAGTAGAATAGTATACTCCTAAATTAATGTTGTAGCTGCGTTCAGGCTTAAGTAAGAAGTTAGCTTCGATAAAAGATCCATCACCGAAAAAATCAGACTGTTCGGGTAAGCGAACTGTTGATTCAGCCGAAAGTCGAACGAAAGAATAATTTGAGAATGAATATTTAAGGGCTTCACCTATTCCAAAACGATCTGTAGATTGTTTATCCCAGCCCTCTTCAGCAGACCCGTAAGACCCGCTATATCCTTTTCCCTTTGCACTAAAATATTTTAGTAAGAGATTGTTGGTTATCTTTCCCTCCATGAAAAAAGATTTTAAGCCCAGAGCTAGGATTAGCTTTTTGTATTTTGCAGGAGTCGACAAAACATCTTCTCCGGATTGGGGATAGGTGTCGCCAAACGGATTAGAACCTGTACGTGTAATTTGAGAATATACAATATTTAATTCAGCTTCGTGCGATGGATGAAACCGATAAGAAGCATTTGTTCGCGAAATAAAGTTTTCGTATTGAAGCTTTGTTAAGCTGCCATCATTAGTTGCTTCTCCATTCCGAGAGGGCACAGATGTGAAATTGCCATACCAATCGTAAACACCTTTCACTGTATCGGTGTAATTAGAGTGTAAAGTATTGTATACAAGGAACTGGTCGAGCTTGAGTCGGTTATCAAACAATTTCTTTTGGTATCTTAGCGTCGGGATTACAGAATGCGCTCCACTTGTGACTTTACCGAAAGGGGTATCCATGGTTACTCCATAGTTATTATCTCTGTCGATATTGAAATATGTTAAACCGAAACGTAGCTCATCTGCCCATCTTTGATTACGAACTCCCCCAAATAATTCACCGTATACATTCGAAAAGCTGTTATGAAACAATGGCCGTTTTTCGCGATGACTTACTGCCGTTTCCGAATCCACAATAGGTACAGATACTTTATAGTCGTTATCCGAATGATTATAGAAGAAATCTCCTCCGATAAAATATTTACCGGAAGCATCTGTTACAGACGTTCGCAAAGATATGCGGTGGGTGTTAAAGGAGCCATACTGATAAGACATATCTAAATTTCGGGGAGAGCCATCCTGACGGGTTACTATATTTACACCACCGCCTAGCGCATCGGCACCCAAAGCAGTCGGTAAAACACCTTTGTAGACTTCAATGCGGTCGATTTGATTTATAGGAACAAGGGAAAAGCTGAAAGCCGAACCTAAATAGTCCATCGGAATACCATCTTTAAAATATTTAATGGCTTTTCCTTCAAATCCATTCATCATTAAGTTTACACTCGAGCCTAACCCTCCAGTTTGTCGTACCCTTAATCCCACTGTCCGGTTCAGAAGTTCCGATAGATTAGCTGTTTGTACACTGACCGATTTAACATCAACAACTGTTGTCTTAATCGCTTGCTGTTCTATTATTTTAGATTTAGAAGCACTTGTTACTAATACTTCGTTCAGACTAACATTTTTGACTGAGTCATTTTGGGCATAAACACCACTTGTAACAACAAAAACCATAGCAAATAAAAGAAATCTCATTCTTTTTTTTTGTATGTAAAGTTAGCCTCCAAAAAGGGGGAGGGATATCGTCAGACGGATTATCAATAACGTCAAACGGATTTTTTATATTTGCATAAAATATATAAAATGATGAAACGGGAATATAATAATAAAGATGAGTATTTAGTAGAGAATATTCCGCACGATTATAGTATAAAAGAACACATAGAAGACTCTTTTGTTGAGTATAACAGTTCGTTAAATGAAAATAATATATCAGGAATATTCAGGAAGATAAAAATTAACGGAATTTCTATCGATTATATTGATGTGAGGCATAAAGGCCCGATAGAAATGGATGTTAAACAAGATGGTGATCATCTCGAAATTTGTTTCGAATTGGATGGGCATAAACATTATGTACAAAATAATGGAGATTGTCTGGAAACCCTTAATGGTCGATATAGTTTTTTCTATTTTAAAGAATTAGATGGGAAACTTTCATTCTTCCCCGAAAATGGAAGTAGAAGAAGCATCGAAATAGAACTGTCTATTGCTTTTCTGACTAGATTGTTAAACAATGACCTTAGTGTATTAGGTGAGTTTGGAGAAAAGTTACAGAAAAAAGAAAATACTGTTTTTATTAATAACTCTACGATTAGTTTACAGATGAGAAATATTCTGAAAGAATTAATCGATCCATCGCAGAAATTATCAGGTGTATTACGAAAAATAGCAATAGAATCACTAATCAATGATTTAATTTTGCTTGTAGTTTTACAGGTGAAAGAAATGTCGCAAGAAGCTCTGACTGTTTCATCATTATCACACGAAGATATAAATAAGATATACAATGCAAGAGAAATAATTCTAGAAAAGATCGACGATCCTTGTTCGCTGATGGAACTGGCTCGATTATCCGGTATAAACGATTTTAAATTGAAGAAAGGATTCAAGGAAGTTTTTGGAACAACAGTTTTTAAATATTTGTTTGATGAACGAATGGAGCGTAGCAAAACTCTCCTATTGGAAGAAAAACTGACAATCTCAGAAATTGCATTCATGATCGGATATAAAAACCCTGCACATTTTACAGCAGCATTTAAGCGAAAATTCGGATATCTGCCTAGTGATTTAAAGAAGTTTTTTTGAAATTAATCAATAAAACGAATATCCGAATTCCTTAAGTTATATGGTAAGCTATTTCTCTATTTGCATCTTTATCATTTTTGCAAAAATTCCATTTTGTTCTTTCAATTCTTCAGGTGTACCCATCTCAGCGACACCACCTTTATTTAGTACTACAATTTTGTCTGCATTCGCAATAGTTCGCATACGGTGAGCAATGATCAATACTGTTTTATTTCTTACTAAAGATGAAATCGCAGTTTGTATTTTGGTTTCATTCTCTACATCGAGCGAAGCTGTAGCCTCATCCAACAAAACAATAGGTGCATCCTTCAACAAAGCACGGGCAATAGATACTCGCTGACGTTCTCCTCCCGATAAGGTTTCTCCATTCTCTCCTATAACAGTTTGATAGCCTTGTGGCATTTTTCGGATAAACTCGTCACATTGGGCAAGCTCTGCTGCTCGTATCACGTCTTCATCGCTCGCACTTCGCCTCCCTATTCGGATATTGTCCATTATGGAAGCATTGAAAAGAACTACATCTTGAAAAACTACTGAATAGTTTTTTAATAGAGTTTCGGGTTCGACAAGACTAATATCTTGTTTACCTAGCAATATTTTGCCTGATTGAATGTCCCAGAAACGAGCTGCAAGTTTGGCTGCTGTGCTTTTGCCGCTACCCGATGGACCAACCAATGCTGTAATTTCACCTTGTCGCGCTGTGAAAGAAATATCTTTCAATATCTGCTTACCCGATTCATAAGAGAAAGCTACATTTTTAAATTCAATATTATAATCGGATGGATTAAAATCTGTCACGCCCTGTTGGATCGGCAATGCTTCCATTTCATTCATCCTATTAATGCGGATGTCAAGATAAAACAAAGCTGCCAGATTGTTAAAGACTTCCGAGACTGGAGCATATACCCTTGACCCTATTACCATAAAAATAAGATACGCAAACAAATCGACATCCCCTGTTGCCAATAACTTAGCACCAACAATAATAACACTGGCTAGTCCCAGTTTCAATAGGCTTTGTGCTCCGTTTACAAGGACTCCTGTCATCAATTCGCCTTTTGTTTGTGTCTTCTCGTATCTATTGATCTTCTCATTTAAGTTTTTGAGATAATCTTCTTCCTTATTGTAGGATTTTATTTCCTGAACCGCTTCTAAACCTTCTTGTATATGTTCACTTACATTCCGCTTATCCAGATAACTATCTTGGAAATCTTTTCGTATCTTCTTTTTTGATATCAATAGAATAGCAAAGGCTAATGGTACAACCCAAAATAGAGCCAAGGACAATTGCCAATTATAAAAAAACATACCACAGGCAATAAGCAGTATACTAATAATTGAGGCTAAGAGTTGTGGCACAGCATGAGAGAATGTATGCTCCAAATCGGTACAATCGTCCATAATAGTCGATGTCAGATCTGATAAATTCTTTTCGCCAAAGAAAGCCAAGGGAAGTTTTCTTAATTTTTCGGCTAATGATATGCGTCGGTTAGCACTCTCTTCGTATACATTAGTGAAAGTGCTTTGATATTGCCAAAGAGCCATAGTATACATGATCAGCATAAAAATGAGGGCAAGAATAATGTAATAAACTATTCCGTGTATTATAGTAGCCGAAGGGTTAAGTATGGGGTGAAGGTAGTCTTCGAGAAAAACAAAAGTAAATACAGCAGGTAACATCAATACTATATCCAGTAATGTTGTAAAAAATACACCCTTACAAAAATCTTTAGCTCCTTTGATTGATAGAGCAAAACGTTGTCTAATTATTTCAAGCATTGTGTGCCTCCTTTCCTATTGTCCAGCGAACTGATTGCTGGTATTCGTTCCACATGTGTAAATAAATTCCTTGTTTGTTAAGTAGTTCGTTATGTGTACCTTGCTCTACTATTTGTCCTTTGTCTATTACCAGAATATTATCTGCATCCACAATACTGGTCAAGCGATGAGCGATTATCAACACAGTTTTTCCTCGTGTTAACTCTTTCAGAGCCTTATGTATCAAGTGCTCATTCTCAGGGTCGGCAAACGCCGTAGCCTCGTCTAATAGTACAATCGGAGCATTTTTCAATAGCGCCCGAGCTAAAACAATACGTTGTCGTTCTCCTCCTGACCGGTAAGTCCCCTCTACTCCTATTTTCGTTTGTAGTCCTAAAGGTTGTTTGTCTATTATCTCCCGACATTGAGCCATGTCCACAGCTTGGCTTACCTCATCCATTGTTGCATCTGGATTCCCATATTTAATATTCTCCAATAGTGTTGTTTTAAAAAGCTTTGTATTCTGAAACACAAAAGATATTTTATCCATCAAATCTTCTGAAGCAATATCTTTGACATTGAAACCGCTAATGGACACTTGTCCCTCACCTGCATCCCAGAAACGCGGAATAAGGCGGGCAATCGTTGTCTTCCCACTTCCCGAAGCTCCAACCAAAGCTACTGTTTTGCCTTCGGGGATAACAAAACTTATCTCATCGACAGCTTTTTGCTTAGCATCGGGATAAGTGAATGAAACTTTATTAAATGCGATATCGTATTTTTCCATTTTTTTCGGATTGACTGAAATAGGTAGAGACGCAAAAGATGTCAGATTATCAAGCCGTTCTATTGCCTCGATCGCTTGTCCAAAAGCTTGATTGAGATACATACTTTTCATAATACTCTGAGAAAAAACAGGGGTTACCAACACAAATAGAAAGAAATTAAGTAAAACCGAAGTATAGTCTCCCGAATAACCAATTAATAAAATGGATATAGGTGCCAGAAAGAAAACAAATCCATTGATAATAACTGTATATATTGACATTGGCTGCTTCCACATAATAGTATAACTATATACCATCTGATTGTAACTCATTATTGCTTTATGAAAATTCTTAAACGAATAGATTGTCTGCTGAAAGACTTTGACCACTGGAATTCCTCTTACATACTCCACTGCTTCGGTGTTCATTTCTTCGAGCGAAGTCATATAGCTTTTCATGAATTGCTGGGATTTGCAACCCATCATAGATGTCATAAGCATAAAAGAAATTATAATGGGTATCACACATGCGATTCCAAGCTGCCAGTCGAAAATGAAAATAAAGATAATAGCCACAACCGGAATTATTATTGTAGCAGCAAGATCTGGCAGCTGATGCGCCAGAAAACCATGAGTAATACTTGCATTGTCATCTATTATCTTTCGGATACGGCCACTGGTATTGCTATCAAAGAATCCAAGTGGCATTTTTATCACTTTTCGCATAGCTTCACTCCGTATGTTAGACTCTACTCTGAATGCTGCAAGATGCGATGACATCAGAGCAGCAAAGTATAGAATAACACTTCCGGCGGCTGATCCGGCAGCCCACCATGCATAAATTGTCACATCTTCCCCTGAAATACCTCTCGTTTCCAAAAGATTTTTGACTATAAGCCAAATAAAAATAAAAGGCAGCATACCCGCCAATGCACTGAATGCTGAAAGCACCATGGAGACAGGAAGAAGTATCTTCCGGCTCCCCATGTAACGTTGTAATTTTTTTAATGTATTCATACGATCATATTATATATTTACTAAGTTAAGTTTAATCAATAGCGAACAATGTTCTATTTTGTTCAAAAAAGAAGGGAGGCCATCGTTAGCCTCCCTTTATATTCCTGTTAATTCGCGCCATCCGGCAATCTGAAACCGAAAGTATTCTTTAAAAAATTCCCTGATCTTATGTTTCTCCATATCGTGCGTTACAATTTCACCTACAATACTCACCATAAATGCACATAGGGTATGAGTAAAAAAAGACGAAACCTCCTGTACTTGCGGATAATGGTTCTTCACTATTGCTTTGTGATTATTCGAAACGTCGGTAAGATACTCGGTAAGAGTTTCCCTAAAATTTTCCATTGTTGAACCTTGCGAGTAAAAAAGTAAAAGCCGGATTTCTTCCTTATACTTTATCAGCAATTGTATATATACATCCACAGTTTCTTCCTGATAAGCACGGGTAGACATAAAATTGAAGTCTATATACTTTTCTGTATGTTTGTCTTTTACAAAAGCAAACAAATCATCTCTGGCAGGTGATACAATTTCAAGAAATATTTCATCTTTATTCTTGAAATAGTTATAAATATTGCTCAATCCTACATTTGCATCCTTTGCAATAGTACGCATGGATGCATCTTTAAAGCCTCTTAGTATAAACTCCTTTCGGGCGGCTCGTAGTATAGATTTATATTTATCGTCTTTTAATACCCTCATTTCAATAGAGAACAATGTTCATTATTTGAATCCAAAATAACAACTATGAACGAAATAGTACAATCACCATTTCTTGGTATTTTAACTTATTTGAATACCTAGAAATATTACATAATTCATTCAGATAATAATTTCAGGAAGGAATCAATAAACCTATATATTTCCCGTCCCAATATTCTGTCATAAAATCTAATAAGTTATATCTCTTCTTCATCCAGCAAGTTAATACGAGGCTTTTTTTGTAAAAAGAATAATTATGAATGCAGAACAAATATTAAAAGAGCATGGCGTCAAGAAAACGGTTTGTCGTAAATGTATTATAGATAAACTGATAGAAAGCGATGACACTGCCTTAACTGAGAATGAAATCAAAGATGCATTTTTAGACTTATTCGATCGTGTCACTTTCTACCGCTCTCTGAAAACATTAGAAGAAGCCAAAGTGATACATCATATTGTAACTGAACAACACTACAGTAAAATATGCCTTAAGCAGCCAGTTTGTTTTATCAAAGGTACATCCGTATTTTCATTGCACTCATTGTGATAAAGTTACTTGTTTAGATTTTTCTCTATTAGATAAAATCTACTTTTACCTTCAGGATATCAAGTTGAATCAGCTCAAATTTTGCTTGAGGGTATATGTCCTGATTGTTTTAAAAAATAAATCCGAATATATTAAATTGTATTCGGGTCTTAAGACATAATCGATAATAGCAAATTTTTTATCAGGGTGCTTCTTTATCAGGTTATTGATAAGAGTAGTCTTTCCGGCTCCGAGGAAACCAGTTATTATTGTCACGGGTATCCTGCCCTTCATTGTTTGATTAGATAATTCGTTTTATAATAATGATTTTTGCATAGATTTGAACTTCATCCAGATCAGGGCATTGACGCAAGCTACCACACAGATATTAACCGCTCCCAGATATAGCATCTCCATATTGAATCCGAACTTATATATAATGGGTATCCAATAACTGGGTATACTCCAGACTGAAGACATACAGATAGGACATTGAAGAATAGGTTTCCGCAGGTATTTATTGAGTCGGTATTGCTCGTCCATTCTGTAAAACCGAAGTAGTCCTTCTTTCATCTCTATCTTTACCCTGTTGTCAATGTGATCGCACACCAACAATAAACATCGATTGCAGTAATACATAGCCTAATGCAGGGAGTATCCCATAAAATATAATGCTTACTTCTATATAGCTTCATTCTTTTTTTCTAAATTGTTTATTACATTTCTTGGTAAATCATGAATTCTATTTGATTTTTTCACATTGGATTCACTCAAATTAGCGATATGAGCTGATAGTTCTTTTAGTTATTCTTGAGTGATATTTCTTTGACTGATTCCATAATGCATATTTTTAATTAAAAATAAATCAGGTTGCAAATGTGATATGAATACAATTGTATCATTGTTTCATTTATGGAAAATGATTGCATTTTTTTGTTTTTTGTGGAATCTGTAGTTATTAACTTTCCAATATCCACATCTTGATGACTGATAATAGTTAAGTGTGGGAATGAAAAAGACTCCCTAAAAGTTTATCTTAGGGAGTTTCTTCATGTTTTTTTAGTGTATACCTATAAGAGAATATATTTTAATGATTGAATTTTGACTGATTTATACGTTGCATATCGGATTTATTGAATTTTACAATACAGATTATTGAAGTATACTAAACCAATTCAATACCCTCCCAAAACCATCTTATTAATAAGATCATCACCATTTGCAATTCAATACAGACACCTCTCCTCCCAATAGAATCTTAAATTATTCTGCTTCAATAATACTTGAAGTAACATATATAGAGACAATAAAAAATCTCATTCTTTCTTTATATTTCGGGTCTTACATTCTTATTCAATTCTACAGCAATTATAGTCAAATCTCCTTGAATAGGATTGATACCCTTTAATATAATATTCTGATCCTTGCGGCTGGTTTTAATATTTTCTTTCGTATAAACGTTATAAGCCTTAAGAACCTTCATTCCTTTATTGACCGGAGGCATTGTAAATGAATCTCTGGTGTATTCTCCCAAAAAGTAAATATAAATAACATTATCCTTATAGCAGAATCCATACTGCCCATCTACCGGTTGCCAAGGACCCCCCCGTGTTCCATAGACTGCTTCAGATGTATTATTAACCCAATCTCCAAAATCCAAAAGACGCTTTTCGTAATTTTCAGGAATATTGCCATGTCTATCAGGCCCAACATTTACAAGGAAACACATGTTACGCACTATACAATCGGCAAAAATCCGCTTAATTGCACTCAATGACATAATTTTGGAGGAGTCCTCAGCCATCTTTGTATATCCCCATCCGGGGGCTAATGTAAAGCATTTCTCTACAACACCACCTCTTATTTCACCTTTGACAGCGCCACCTCCTTCTTCATTAGTGTAGTCGCCGATCCATCCACTACGTATATTACTTACAATGTCAGGTTGGTATTTACGTACAATTCCCATCAAACCTAAGGGCTTGCCGGTACTCTCTTCTATATCTTGAAAATAAGGATTTACAGGCCATTGATTGTCGTTTCGCATATATTTTCCCGATTCCCAAAAGTATGCTCCATCAGCATCCGAGCCCTGTTGCCCTAACCAACCTCCGTCCCAGAATAATTGATCTATTTTTCCGTACTTTGTCATTAATTCTTTGGTCTGGCAGTAAAGTTCTTCTTTCATTAAACGGGCATTTTCTTTATGCCAAGAGGCTGTAGTATAGCCAAATTTATTGGGTTTACAATCGGTTCCGGTCACATCATAGTATCCGGGGAAACGCCAATTGATGAGGGTCTTATAAAGACCGACTTTCAGTCCGCCTTCACGACAGGCTTCTACGTACTCTTTTACAAAATCACGATTATGAGTCTGTTTAGCTGTAAAAGCATTTATGTATTTACTTTCAAATAATGCATATCCATCATGATGCTGGGTAGTCAGACTCATGTATCTGGCTCCGATTCTTTTCGCTAAATCCACCAACTTCTGAGCATCAAAATCTTTCGCATCGAAATATAAGTCTCCAGATATAGGGTAAGCTAATTTTCGGTATTCTTCGGGATCAACACCTTGGTTTTCCATATACCATTCTCCTTTTGCAGGTCCGGCATAAAGTCCCCAGTGAATAAACATACCTATTTTATCATCAAGCATCCATTGTATTTTCTCGTCAGGTTGCATTTCTATACCCAAATCAGATTTAACTTCCCTTTTCAGGGCATTAGGTATGCCTGTATAAGTAATCTCTTTATAATCACCTATACGCTGAATACTTACTTCATCGATCCATGCGAAAGTATTTCCTTGGGAATTACCGAATATAACACCAAGGTCTACAGTGTTTTGGTTGGTTGTGATATTAAGTATACGTTCAAATTTAGTCCAGGTAGCGAGAGCTGTCGTTATACTTATATTATTCTTGCCTAAGTTGGACGTTTGTACAGCCATATCATCAGCACCGCTTTCTGTTCGCATCCAGACCGTCAGATTGTACCGGGAAGCCGATTGTACCGGAAAGGATAAAACAAGATTGGTATTAGGCGATAATTTCAGAGCTTTGCCTTTATATGCCCCTTGTTCAATAACCTCAGCTTTTCCTTTTTTTACTACCCAATTCTGTGGCTCATCAAAGGAGAAAGGCGTTAGGTTTTGTGCAGATATTGTTATGGAGATAAACAATAAAAATACACTTAGTTTTAGTTTTTGCGTCATATTATTTTAGTTTCAGTTTTAAATAAGTCATTTGATAAAAGATAATTCCCATATAGAAGGTTTATTTTTATTATCCCATTTATTAAAAGTAATTCGGATAAAGGTGGCCGAATCATTTATTGGTATAGAAACAGGTGATCCTGATATTCCATATTCGCTATAGTCAGAAACCAGCTTCCAGTTTTTTTCATCTGTCGAAGATTCTATTTTTATAAAATAATCCTTCCATGGGTATTCAAATTTTATCTTTACGGAACCAAAATGAGTATTATCTTCAAAACTGCATATAATAGTAGTAAGATTGTCTCTCGAAGAAGGTTCCCATCGGGTTGCATTATTGTCATCTATGATATTTTTCACCGACGAGAATTTGTTTTGTTCACTACTCGCTGTAATAAGTTTTGGTTTGATGTATTCTATTTCTTCCTTTGCCAGATTAGGAAAGGATACAGTAAGGGCCGGGGAAATGTTCTTAATCAAAAGGGTTGTGTCATCATACGCCAATTCGTTAATACAAATTTGCCTTAAGGCTGTACCTGTAACAAAAGGCAAGCTATGTCGGTGATACAAAACATAATGCTTCTTCTTGTAATCGAATATTGTATGATGTCCGGGACCATATACTTGCAGGCTGTCGTTTGTTTTGAGTATCGGACTGTTATCGGCTTCAATAAATGGACCTAATGGATTATCCCCTATTGCATAACGTACCTCATAGGTTTTATCAATGGTTTTTCCTTGAGAATAAGTTAGAAAATATTTTCCATTGTGTTTTACCATAAAAGGAGCTTCGAAGTAATGGCTTGGTGTTATTTCTTTAGGTTCTGTTTTGAATGAAGACATGTCTTCGTTGAGTTCAGCGACGAAACAATGACCATTAACCCATTCCCAGCCGGATCCCCAATAGAGATATGCTTTACCATTGGAATCAATGTAAGCCTCTGCATCTATAACATGATAATAGAGGCTGGTGTCGAATGGTATCATTGGCTTATTGCCTAAGATATTCTTCCATGGACCCAGAGGATGATCGGCTTTTCCACACCAAACTTCGGATCCTACTGAAACATACATATAAAAAGCATTTCCTTTTTTGATAACAGAGGGAGCCCACACATTATTATGGTTTGATTTTTCAGATGTACATGCCGCCTTAGTCGGCCAATTTAGTTTATGAAAAGTCCAATTCTGAAAGTCCTCTGATACCCAACAGCCCAAAAACTCAGCACCCCACGGATCAACTGTGGCATATATGAAAAATTTGCCCTCATACTCAACAATTGAAGGATCGGCAAAATATCCCGGGATAATCGGGTTATTAAGTTCAATGTGCGCTTTCGGAATTTTTTCACTAATGCAAGCCTGAAAAAATGCTGATGCGAGCAATATCAAATAAATATATCTCATATTTTTAAATATTAATAATCTGATAGGTTCCACTTATCTTTCCATTTCAGAACAGGTAATCCATCTTCAAATTTTATAGGTAACCATATATATCTTCCGTCAATTGGATTTTGCGGATTCCACCGATCTCCCATAAATATAAACCTGTCTGATTCTCCTGCAACAGGTAATACATATGTGCTTTGAGAATGAAATGTAAATGCTGAATCATCTCCTTGACAGGGCGTATTGTGCTGAGTCCATGGACCCCATATTGATGTAGAAGAGAACATTCTGGCCTCATTGGGTTTCCAACCTGTACAACCCGAAGTTATCATCCAATATGTTCCGTCCTTTTTGAAAACGGCTGGAGCTTCGTTGTATTTGCCCGGAAATATTCGAATATATTTACCTGTATATTGCAAGTAATCATCAGTAAGTTCTGCTATATGCAGAGCCCCGTTGTCTTCGGAAGAATAAATGTGATATGCCTTATCGTTATCGTCAACAAATAAAGTCATATCGCGACTCATCTGACCTTCTTTAAAATTTTTCCGGACAAAAAGTCCTGTCTCAACTGCTTGTAACCATTCCGGAGTCCACGCCTTTTTCAATATTTCTTTGTCCTTCTCATTTTCTTTTTGCTGATCATATGAAAGGTTTTCAGGCCATATCCCGGCGTTTACTCGACTATTACGAACAAGTGTGTATGGCCCGGTTGGCGTATCACTTATTGCAATACCGACATGAGCTGAATTATAACCTTGATCTTTTAGTTCAAGATGAAAATACATCAAGAATTTATTTGTCTTCTTATTATAAATTACTTTAGGTCTTTCTATAATACAATCTCTTACGATGGGGCTGTCTGGATTATCCGAAACAGGTAAAGCTATCTTTTCAAATGACCAGTTATACAGATCTTTTGATGAATAACAAGTAACTCCCACCAATGCATTGTTAGAGAATTGTCCTTTGTGTTCTCCAAACCAATAGTATGTTCCTTCGTAAAAGAGTATTCCTCCACCATGAGCATTTATTATGTCAGCATTTGTGTCAAACCAAAGTTTTCCGGGATGAAAATCTATATATTTGATAACTTGTGCCCTTAAGACTAGACTAAAGATTAATAAGGAAATAGAGCAATATATTTTGATATTCATAATAATTTTGTATTTATAACTCAGGCAGGACTAGGATCCTGCCTGAGCTGCTTTATTATTTAAATTATCACTTTATAAAACTGCTTATTACAATAGTCCAATCTTTGTAATTGCCAGATGCGGACGTCACACGATAAGTATATGTTTTTCCCGAATAGTCTCCCAATGTACCTAAAACCGGGGCACCATTTAGAGGAGTAACCTTAGCTCCACGAGATACAGTCAGCATACAGGCTATTTTAGAAAGACTTACCTCATCTCTTATCTCTGAGGTAAAATTTCCGCTTGTACCAGGTACAGTTATATTCAATAACACTTCAAGCTTTTCTGCATCGATTACTTTAGTAATATCCAGACCTTTAAAGTATAAGGTGTATATGCCTTCTACATTAGATTCAATAGCCCACCTATGCTCAAATTCGACATTGGAAACTTCACATTCGACAGAGTATTCCGATTCATCGATGTCCGAGTTCAGACAAGAGCTGAATAATGCAGTCCCCAATAATGTTCCTATTATTAAGTATAAAAATTTCTTCATCATTTTATTCTTTATAAAATATTATTTCCAATTATCATTTTGCCATAAATTAGGATTCTGATCGAGCTCACTTTGCGGCACAGGTAACAGATATCTTTTCTTTGCTGTGAATATAAAGTTATGATCACTTTGGGGAGTAGGCAATTCGCGGTAGTAATAGGCATTCGGCTTCATAAAATCCGCTTCGACCATATAATTACCCGGGACTTCGATCTCTAGTTTCTTCGTAGGATTATCTCCTCTATTCAATTCGGGAATGATTCCACCTTTAGCCCCTGTCGGATATCCTGTTGCAGGATCTGTAGTCCCCCACGCCAGTCCAGTACGAAGCAGTGTAAAGTAACGATCGTTTTCTAAATTCAGCTCAGCTGCTCTCTCATCCAGATAAATCATTTTCAATTCTCCGCCTGATTCGGATGTTAACGCCGGAAGCCCTCCATGTTGGACTCTAGTTTTGTTTATATATTCTTTGGCTTTGGTTTCATTCCCTAAACTGAGATAAGCTTCTGCAGTATTTAAGTAACAACGTCCTAAACGAAAAATCGGATATGTAACATTAATCGGCGAATTACTCGGCATATCCCTGTATTGAGGGATCTTTTTTTGATATAATATTCCGGTTTGAGATCCGAATTCGCGACCTTGAGATGATGGAGTATACGAATCCCGATGGTAATTTCCTCCTGTCCGAAAATAGATCGTATTTCCTAAGAACTCTCCGCCATCATAGATAAAAGTTGCATAAAAGCGTTTATCCCGGTTTTTATAAAGTAAATCGGAAATAGAGGTATAGGACGAATTAGCTTTCAACTTCCGTTTTGTCCGAGTTATACCTTTTCGGTCTTTTTCTGTTACAATATCAATATTATCAGCAAATAGTTTCGACTCTTCAAAACGTCTTGCTTTTCCATCTGTGTCTATAATGTAGTACGCCTTTTCAACCATTGCAGGATCGGGTTGTATCTGAGCCTGAGCATCATTTACGATTTTATACCCTTTATCTAACGACTGGAAAGAGGTATTAATGGTCACGCCATCATTCAAAGCTGAAGTCCATGCTTTTACCAACAATCTATGTATATGCACATATTTACTATCGGTTCTTGTATATAGCTCGCTTCTCTGTATACTAAATATATTTTCGGGACAAGTTGGAGCATAATCGTAGTCACAGCACATTTTACGAAAATTCTCTGAACCGGAAACCAACGAATATTTACCTAAAGCATCTAAATCCTCAACAGCCTTAATTGATTTTTTATAATAAGCCTGTATATCGGCATCTGATACTGTATTCTCAAAATAATCAATATACGATGCTCCATGCAGGCAAACCTCCGATAACAGGGCATATGCGGCTCCTTTAGGAAGTAAGCCTGTTTTAGGATTTTCATTTAACAAACCTGCTGCTTTTTCACACAGATCGATAATATAATCATACGTTTCTTTCATCGTTGCACGAGGCAGCTTCAGCTTTTGAGCATCATTATCGTCTTTTCCGGCATTGGCTCCATCATTGTCCAAAACCTCGTCTACAATAATCCAACCTCCATATTTACGTGCCTGCATAAAATAAAACGAGGCTTTAAGGAGATAGGCTTGTCCGAGTAAATCGTCAGCCGTGGTTGTTCCCATAGCTTTTCGGTTTTCTTCATTAGACAGATTAGCAATCGCAATATTGGTTTTTCGTACCAACCCAAAGGCATCCCATCCGAAATTAGTAGATGTTGTCCATCCTGTATCGTCTTTTCCTCTAGCAGACAGCCAATGCCCCCAAAACATATCACTCTGGCATTCGGAGTTATACGAATTCTCGCTACCGGTATATGTTATAGGGTCACCATTCCAATGCGAGAAAAAATGCAGGTTTTCATACAATCCATTTATGTTAGCTTGAGCCATCGCACCATCTTGCCAAACAGCATTTTCAGGTATTAAATCCAAAGGCTTTTTGTCGAGAACATCCTCACAGGAGTTCAAGAATAAGCTTCCAGTTACAACTCCAATAGTTGCCAGTATTCTATTTACTTTCATAGTTTTCATGTATTAAAATCCGATATTAAGGACTAATGAATATGTTTTAGTAATCGGATATCCAAAATTGTTTGTATCATTTTGTTCCGGATCTATGTAATAATCATTGGCTTTAGATATTGTAAACAGGTTTTGTCCGACAAGCGACAGGGTTAAGTTAGAGAGCCAAGGTGTATTTTTTAATAATTTATATTTAAAGTCATATCCAATCTGAAGATTTTTTAATCTCACATATTTGCAATCTACTGCCCAAAAGGAAGATTCCTGATAATTATTGGCTAAGCCTGATCCTGTATCTGGAATTGGATATCTAGCTCCGGTATTCTGAGGTGTCCAATAATCAAGATCCTGAGAGAATCTAATACGACTAAACCCGACTGCCATACCTTCTGTCCCTATTATCTTATAATTCTTACCAGCCCCTTGTATCAAGCCGGTCAATGAAAACCCCTTATATGCCAAGCTAAAATCGAGACCATATTGCATGATCGGTTTTTTTGTTAAACCATTATAGACTTTGTCGTCAGACCACGAACCATCTGTATCTATCCGTCCATCACCATTTACATCCACATAGCGGATATCTCCGGTTTTGACATTGGTAGTCCATAGTGCATGCGGATTGTTTAAGAGTTCTGCTAGATCAGAATATAGTCCGTTCGAGATAAACATCCTGGTACCATCAGATAAAGTTTTTCCAACAGATGTCAATAGCGGGTTTTGACTGGTATTGATATCCTCATTCTTTTTAACCCATAATTCATCATAGAATGATATATTTGCTCCAATTTCATATCGTAATTCATTATATGAATCTTTCCATCGGACAGTGATCTCGCTACCAGCCCTCCTGAATTTATCATCTGACATTATTTGAGGGAGATTTGTGCCTAGTGGCGTTTTATAAATATCACTGGGACTAATCAGATATCCCTTTGTTTCTTGTACGAAATAGTCGAAAGTGGCACTCAACCTATTTTTTAACATAGAGAAATCAACACCGACATTCGTCGACCGGGTCGAATACCATGTCAGATCCGGAGAGATCAATCCGGGAGTATTGACAGATGGCGC
Source organism: Indolivaga capnocytophagoides (assembly GCF_036511535.1). Classification (GTDB taxonomy): domain Bacteria; phylum Bacteroidota; class Bacteroidia; order Bacteroidales; family Dysgonomonadaceae; genus Dysgonomonas_A; species Dysgonomonas_A capnocytophagoides. Next base: position 582,619 of record NZ_AP028867.1, read on the forward strand.
CCGATTACCTGCAATATCAAAAGCCGCAGAACCCATGCTCCAATTCGAAAAATAAGCAAAACGCGACCCTTCAATACCGGTCTTACCCCACGAACCCCTCAGTTTCAATAAATCTATTTTAAACTTTTCGGCTAAAGGTTTAATAAACGGCTCATCCGAGAAAACATACCCTGCCGATACCGAAGGAAAATATCCATAACGATTTCCATCAGAATAATTGTCACTACCATCAATACGCAAACTGGCACCCAATATATAACGCCCCATATAATCATAGTTAAGTATACCGACATACCCCAAGCGTCCGCTCTCTGCGGCTTCACTACCATTGGTCATTGTATCTTCGGGTCCTGCAAATAGTTGATCAACAGACGATGTCAGATAATCGGTTCTACCTCCTCTCAATTCCTCAGAATAAGATTCTGTTTGATTGTAGAAGGTTGATAAACTTAAGTTATGTTTTTCAGCAAATGTTTTTTCATATTGCAGTCCCACATTAAATTCATATCCCCAAAAACTCTTCTTTGTCATACTTAACGAAGGTTTGGTCGAGACAGGCAAAGCTGTACCGTCGGGATAATATGATGCAACATAGGCATTATTCCAACTTTTAGAAGTATAAGCCGAAGTTTTATAGTTTCCATTAAAAAGAGCTTTCAGACCGTCTATCCCATATACATTCCATTCCATATTTAAGCGGTTATTCATTACAGGATCGGTATTTTTCGTATATCCGCTTTTAGGATGCAAGTACAAGAAAGAGGTGTTAGCAAAATAAGTTCCATCAGCATTGTAAATTTTTTCTGTAGGATAAGATTTAATGCGACGCATTATTTCCCCTTCACTCTTACCGTCCTGCCACATAAAGTTATTTTTCATATCCAATCCTACTGTTAACCCTATAGCTCGGAAATTATGAGTAAGGCTCAGCCCGATATTCGCGGTACTATATTTGATCACTTCTTCACCTTCGATAGGCTTGATTAATGATCCTTGATTAAAATATCCTAACGAAATACGGTATTGCGTATCTTCGCTTCCGCCATCTATTGTCAACGAATGCCTGTCAGATTGTGCGAGGCTTCTCATAATCTCATCCCGCCAATTAACATTGGGATAATTTTCAGGGTCAGAACCTGTCCGGTAGGCCTCTAATGCTTCGACTGAATACGTTGGTGTATAGCCGTATACATTATCGAGATAGTTACGGGTCGAAGCCAAATCATACGAACTAATATTGCTCTTTGCCCTTGTTGGTTTTGTGAACTGATGATCCAATGTATAATTTATTCGGGCCTTGCCAACGTGCCCCGATTTTGTTTTCACTACCACAATACCATTTCCGGCCAAAGCTCCATATACAGCAGCAGATGCAGCATCTTTCATTATAGAGATAGATTCTATGTCCTGAGAGTTGAGCCTGTTAAACATTGTAGCATCCTGTACAATACCATCGATTACATATAATGGAGCATCTGCACCACGTATACTTATCGAAGGAGTAGCTCCCGGCATACCCGAAGAATTAGTAATAATGGCTCCGGGCGTTCTTCCTTGTAGAGCAGAAGATACATTGGAATATCCTCCCATATCTCCGATCTTATCGACATCGACACTTGTTATGGCATTTGTAATTTTTCGTTTTATAACTGACCCATAGGCTACGATCACTACTTCATCCAGCACTTTATCATCTTCCTGCATAGTGACTTTCATCTCTGTCTGTCCATTTACAGAAATCTTCTGAGATAAATATCCTACATAACTCACATTCAGTACGGCATTTGATGAAACCGTAAGGCTGAATTTGCCATCAAGGTCAGTGATTGTTCCATTTTGTACCCCATCTTCACTTACACTTACACCAATGAGAGTATCTCCTGATTTATCTACAACAATACCTCTCACCTGAATATTCTGAGAAAAAGAGGATATAGATAATAATATCAGTACAATTAAAAACAATGATCGCAGACATCGTTCCTTTCCTCCGGATTTGTCGGTCATATCCTCAGCTTTCATAACAGAGAGAGGATGACCTTTCTTCTGAAAAATGTTTTTCATGTAAAAAATAAATTAGTTATTAGAAATGTAATGTCAACGTTGATGAAGCAAAAGTATTTTTCTTGTTTTTGCATCATGTGTATTATCCGTTCATTTATGTGTATTTTCACATCAATAGTATTCTTTCGGTGGTTATCAATGATCAAAGACAGTAAGTAAGTGCTATTTTTGTACACATTTACCTTAGTAAATACTAGCACTATGAGAACTATACGTTATTTGATCTTATTCATCATATTGATCTTCTCACATATATCGGATATGTCTTCTAATCGCATAACTCTTAATTCAATTTCTGTTATCGATCAATTTCCCTCGAAATCAGTCCATAGAATAATACAAGACAAGGATGGTTTTCTTTGGTTTGGAACTGACGATGGATTATGTAGATACGATGGATATAATATTCTTGTGTTCCGTTCGGATTTAAACAACCCAAATCTTCTGACAAATAATGAAATAACATGCTTGCATGAAGATCATAAAAACAACATTTGGATTGGGACAAAAAGAGGTCTGAATATTTTGAATAGAGAAACGTTACAAATTATAGAATTCCCAGATAAAAAAATCCAGGAGTTCAATATACAAGCTGTTTTTTGCGATTCTAATGGTTATATCTGGATAGGGGTTAACAGTCATCTTTTTCGTTACAACCCTGAGACACGAAAGACAACAGAATTCAAAAATAGCTTAATTAATCAAGGTCAGGGTGTTAGTTCAATCTATGAAGATCATTCGGGTAATATATGGGTACTGATCTGGGATAAAGGAATCTTTAAGTATGAAAAAGATGGAAAATTTACAAGCTATCCGCCAATTGGAGAAAAGAATATTCCATTTAAAATGTATCAGGACAATAACCAACGATATTGGATATGTACATATGGAGATGGGGTATATCAGTTCGATCCCAATAATCGAAAGTCGATATACAAAAAATGTGTGATTGTCAACAATAAGAATAACGAAGAAGAGAAAATATTTTTTAGTATCGTACAAGATAACACCTATGGATACTTGTGGTTAATGGCACTTTCGGGTATATATGCGCTGCACTGCAACAAAGATAACCAAATACAACAGGTGGATGTTTCGTACTTATTTAAAAAAACAAATAACCTATTTAATGAAATTATAAAAGATATCGATGGAAATCTATGGATTGCAGCGTATGATGAAGGAGTGTTTTCTCTAAATTTTAATAAGCCTATTATTTATAACTTACCTTTTAGTGACATCCTAAATTCAATTGGCGTTGTTCCTAATATCACGGCGATATATAAAGATTATGACAATATTTTATGGATAAATCAAGATAGAGTCGGATTAATCTTCTATAATCAGAAAACAAATAAGGCTAAAACATATAAAGATTTCATTGATCTCAAGAATCTCAGTTTTTTAGAAAATGTATCCTGTCTTAAAAGTTTCTCAAATACAGAGGTATGGGCGGGAGCCGGAAATGAAGCTAAAATAGCTGTCATAGAAAAGAATAATAAAGATTTTCATTTAAAAAATATAATCGATTTAAATAATCATAATAATGCCCATGAAGTTGGAATAAAAAAGATATTCAGAGATAACAATCATAATTTATTTGTAATAGGTCAAAGGCATGTGTATATAAAAACTCATCAGACAAAGAAGTTTAATCTTCTGCCTTCTGAATTAAGCAATATTACAAATATAACAGAAGATCAGGATGGTAATATATGGATGAGCAGTAGTCAAAATGGTTTTTATCGAGTAAATATCAATTCTTCGAAAACAATACCGGATGTAAAGATTACAAACTATAATAAAAGAACGAGTAAATTGGTGAGTAATAATATTCATTCTATCTGTTGTGACAAAGAAAATAATGTATGGCTAGGATCTAAAGAAGGGAATATAATACTTTACAACAAACAAAAAGCAAAATTCGAGGATTATTCGAATGAATTGAGGATGACAGGAGAAGCTGTTCTTGATATATTTGCAGATAACAATAATAATATCTGGGTTACAACAAATAAAAAAGTTATAAGCTATAATAAATCAATAAAATCTTCCCGTGAATATTCAATATACGATGATCTTATTGTCAATTCATTTCGTTCAGGATCTTATTTTATTGATAAGGATAGCAATATGTTATACTTTGGAGGCAACAGAGGTTTGTGCATATTTAAGTCTCCTGATTTTGAAAAAAAGAATATAAACAGTAAGGTTATTATATCCGATGTAAGCATCAACGGACAATCGCTTTTAGTTGGTTTGAATAACAATAAGTTCGAGGTAATTTCTCAAAAGCTGGCATTGTCTCCGGATGACAGGAATATTGAGCTCAGTTTTACGACATTTGACTATACATATCCGGGAAAAGTATTATATGCCTATAAGATGGAAGGGGTGGATGATGATTGGATCTATACAAACCGACAATTTGCACATTATAATCAACTAAAAAAAGGCAATCATATTTTTCGAGTGAAGGCAACTGATGAGAACGGAATATGGAATACCCAAATTGCCACACTCTCTATATATAAAGCTCCGGCCTTCTATGAAACATGGTGGGCATACACATTATATATTTTGATATTTTTGATATTGGCATATTATATGTATAGAATAATAAGGCAAAGAATACAATTGCAGCAGGAATTAAAAATAGCGCAGATCGAAAAAGAAAAATCAGAAGAGCTGACTCAAGTCAAACTAAAATACTTTACAAATATTTCTCATGATTTACTGACTCCATTAACTGTCATTTCGTGCCTTATTGATGATATTGAGACATTACTGGCTCCTGAAATACATCAGTTTTCCATAATGCGAGCAAACGTAAACCGCCTCAAAAGATTATTAAGACAGGTTTTAGATTTTAGAAAAATGGAAAGTGGAAATATGAAACTTCGTGTTACAAATGGAGAAATCTCAACTTTTATAAAAGATATTTATTTAAATAACTTTATTCCTTTATTTGAAAAAAAGAAAATTGACTTTTTCTTTTTTTCCGAACCCGAATCGATTTTAGGGTACTTCGATGCAGACAAAATCGATAAAATAGTTTATAATCTACTTTCTAATGCTTTAAAATTTACCGAAGAAGGAGGAAAAATAGAATTGAGATTACAGCTGTGTAAACAAAGTAATCATAACTGTATATCTATTATCGTTGGAGACAACGGGATTGGGATCTCTTCCGAAAATATAAAAAATATCTTTACTCGCTTTTATGATGATAGAAGTATTGATACAGGACAAACAAATGGCATAGGTCTCTCTTTAACTAGAGATTTAGCAGAACTTCACCATGGTCAGATTTCAGTAGAAAGTAAAGAAAATATAGGATCGACTTTTACCGTAATTATTCCAATCGACAAATCGGTTTTTGATGAATCAGAGTTAGATAATCATTTATTGAGAAAGAAAATAGTAAAAGAAAAATACAATGATATTCCCATAGAATTATCTACTTCTGAAAATAAAATAAGAGAAGATATTAACCTGCTATTGGTAGAGGATAATGACCAGATTCTGCAGACGATGAAAAATATACTCCAAAAACGTTATAATGTTTTTATAGCATCGAACGGAGTTGCCGCAATAAAAGAAGTAAGGGACAACAATATAGATATAATTGTAAGTGATGTAATGATGCCTCAATTAGATGGTTTAGAATTATGCCGAATTATAAAAAGTGATATTAATACAAGTGATATCCCAATATTGTTGCTTACAGCAAAGAGTAGTATAGAAGATAGAATAGACTGTTATGACGCAGGAGCTGACGGATATATCTCTAAACCTTTTGATCTCAAACTACTAGTGGCACGCATCAACAACTTTTTAGCGAATAAGAAAAAAAGACAAACTGAATTCAAAAACAATATTGGGATAAATATATCTGTACTGGAATACCCCTCCTTAGATGAACGTTTTCTGAATAAGGCCATGAGTATTATTGAAGAACATCTGAGTGATACAAGTTTCGATCTTGAATTATTCTCTCAGGCAATGAATATGTCTAAATCATCATTATATCGAAAGATTAAATCGATGACAGGCTTCTCTTCTAATGATTTCATACGCAATATAAGATTAAAGCATGCTTGTCAAATGTTAAAGGATAAATCGATAACAATATCGGAAGTTGCTTATGCTACAGGTTTTTCCGATCAACGCTACTTTGCCAAATGCTTTAAAAATGAATTTAATATGACTCCCAGCCAGTATCAGCAGCAGTGAATTTATCCGTTGTGAGATTCCTTGTCTGGAAGAGCAATTATATTTATCGATTTCCATACTGATTTTTATTTCGAACAGTATCAATTGAAATATCCAGTCATTAACAGAGACCTGAAATATTGCTCTGTTAATGATATCATAAAACAACGTTAACTCAAACCCATTGAAGTGTTTAAACATTCAATAATTCTTTTCTCTTCATTATGTCCATCAGTTGATAACCGAAGCAATGGAAGTTCCATAATTTCCAAAATGTGATCTTTCTTATTGTCCCTTTCCTGTTGTAACTTATTATCATGGAATGAAACACCGTCTACCTCAATAGCTAAAACAGGAGTTTTGTCCATTTTGTTATACAGTAGAAAGTCGATTCTTGAATTGTTCTTTATGAATTGGATTTCATCCTCTGAAAATGATTGAAAATCCCGAACAAGGTCTCTAAGCCGATATTCTCGAACCATATCAATTGACGAGAATTGAACATTGTTTTTAAGTATATCTTCATTCAATAGCTTATCAATAATAATTTCTGCAGCAGACCCTTTTATATTCTTGTTGGATGAAAGAAACGAAGTGAATGCCTTGTTGTATTCTTTATATAGAAGGTCAAAAACGGAACAGATACGACCTTTAATAATCGTTTGATTAGGATCGGTGGTATAACATATATAGCGTATCATATCACCGATATTTGTTCCGTGAGGAAGTTCCATTGATACAGGTTTTACTACGATAAACTCTTTAACGGCTCTTGATACAGCTACGTTAATAAGGTTCGGATTATCTATAAATTCCCCGATTTTGCTTCTGACCGTATTGAATATAATCACATCTTTCTCACGTCCCTGAAATTTATGTATCGTATCGGCTTCCGCACCATCGGGTAGTCGCTTTTGTAGCATATCGGCATGCTTTCTATAGGGAGCAATAACTCCGACTTTCGTATAATTCATTGAAAGGTGTTCTCGTATATAAGAATCCGTTTCATCTATCTGTCTTTGATTATAATTATCTCTTTCTCCGGATATATTTGTTTCTATGATTCTGAACGGATGATTATTTCCATCAGTCATAACAACCAAATTATTATTGTAGTATTTCTTATTGCAAAATCCAATAATAGTAGGATGGCATCTGTAGTGTTCTTTTAGTAAAACTGATTTTAGATTATCCCCATACAGACTTTTCAACGAATTCAGAATATTCTGTTTGACATAATCATATGCAGGAGAAATGCTGTACTCTGCTTGAAATTGCTCTGCAGCCTCTTGGCTCTGTTTATCTACAATATGAGTTAGTTGCAGACTATCACCGACAACAATCACATTTCGACAACACGAAAAACATACGGCAGCCTTTATTATATCTACCTGTGAAGATTCATCTATAATCAGATAGTCGAAAAGATATCCGTCAGGGATACTTGTGTGCAGCGAGAGAGTAGAACTTAGTATCACCGGATAACGCTTTACAAAATCCTTAAACTGCTTACGATAATCATTCGCATTAAATTCGACTTTATCTAAACGATTATACTTTTTAAATAACTCACCATTGAATACTTCTTTTGATGTTTCAATAAAATGTTTAAGGTTAGATTCTTCATTATTAGAAGCTAACCAGTTTTCAACGTCCAGTATTTCGTTTTCTATTTTTGTTATATATAGTTCATAGAATTTATGATTTGCATAAATGGGCAATTCTTCACCATAAAGACTTATACTTTTAAGGTCAAATAAGCCATAATGAAAAAATAACCGCAACGTATTTCTGATAGACAGTCTTCTTTTAAGCTCTATACATGATAACAAATCTTTTAAACTCAAAATTTTGCTATAATTCCATTTACGACGGAATTTTTTATCGAGCATAGATTTTATATCTTGATCGAGTGGCTGTTCTGCTTTTATATGGTTAAATTCTATTTCAGCATCTGATAGCTCCGTTTTTAAAGTGGCTAATTTATTTCGGTACTGAAAACATTCTGTTAGTATGGAATCTAATTCGTCAATCTCATTCTTTGCTCTTTTTAATTGCTCTTCCGAAATTTTAAAATTCGGATCGACTGTTTGTTCTTCAATACTATCAAAGAATGAAGTTTTATTCTCTTTGTTCCCAAGTGATGCAACAACCATTCCATAGCCATATTTTTCTAACTTCTCCCGCACATTGAAGACCGCAGAGTTGTTGTTAGAAACAATTGCAACAGTTTTATTCTGTACAATAAGATTGGCTATTATATTTAAAATTGTTTGTGTTTTTCCAGTTCCCGGAGGCCCTTCCACGATACTTATGCTATTTCTTAGAGTCGTCTCAACTGCCAGTTTCTGACTTTCGTTGCATCCGAAAGGGTAGATGAGGGGTTCTTTAGATGTGGCAACAGCAGGATTAGTTCCGTCAATATACTTGGATAACGCAGACCTTGATTCGAATAAATCTATACCGTCAAGAGCCTTGAGCAATATTTCAGAACTTATTTGATTTGGATTTTTGTTTTCAGTATCCTCTGCTGGGATGTCAAATGATACACCTCCTGATTTTTTCAGTATTTCTTTAAAATAATCGATAATCGATTTAGCTTGATCTGTGTCTTTTTTTATATTACAAATTTCAATATCAGAACTTTTTTCAATAGGATAAGAATTGTTATCTCCATTGCGGAAAATCAAATAATGACCGTAACTATCAACTGTATCATATTTCTCATTCAATTTGCCATTCTCGTATATGCGAACATTTTCGCAAGTTGATATAAACGGATAGTACTTAACCTTATCGGCTCCGTAATTATAGCTTCTTGCATTACTAAATGTGATGTGATATCCGTTGTCGGTACGGGTAACTGCTGAAACATCTCTCCTGTATTCGAACTTTAGAGATGTTTTATTTTTCAAGTATATTAGGAACGGGTACTTCATCGATCACTTTTTATTATAAGTTGTTGTAATAGTAGTATTAAGTTAGATTTATGAATAATCTATAGAATTTTACTCCAAATTTTAATTCCTTTCTCTAAATCTGCTTCGGACAAAGATGCATAACCCAATCTAATTCCAGATATCGACTTGTCAAAACTGAATCTGTCAGGTGTATAGAAATTGATAGCTTTAAGATTAGCCCTTTTCTGTACTTGAAATAAATCAATGTTTTCAATAGGTTTAATCCAAAAAGCCAACCCTCCATCGGGTTTCTTGTAAGTTACTTTATTTTCTAAATAATTATCTAAGAGAGATGCGAAAAAATCTCTTTTCTGTTCATAATAGCTTAACATTCTTTTCTGATGCCTGCGAATAGCTCCATCTGCGATCAATTCCATGATAGACTGTTCCATTATTGCATCTCCCTGTATATCTATAATTTTACGGAGTTGCCCTACTTTTTCTATAAAATCGGGATTAGCTGTAATATAACCTACTCTTATTGCAGGAGCAATCAATTTGCTCAAAGTGCCTATATAAACATAGTTGTTTTTGTTAATATTATCGTATGAAGATATGGGCATGATCGGACGTTGGCAGAAATGAAACACATTGTCATAATCGTCCTCAATAATAGTAAACCCATATCGGTTAGACAATTCAATCAATTTCAACCGACGAGCAAGACTTAAAGTTACCGTTGTTGGATATTGGTGATGCGGAGTTACATAGATGGCTTTAATGTCTTTCTTTTTTAATATAGCTTCTACTTCTTCTACATTTATACCTTCATCATCAACGGGAACGGGCAAAATTGTGGCACCTGCATGTTCAAAGGTTTTCCATGCGGGTTTGAATCCCGGATTTTCAACTAGAATGATATCATCCTTTTTCAATAAGCAATGGGCTGTTAAAAATAAAGCCATTTGGCTCCCCCTTGTTATACAAATTTCCGGTAATGAAGTATTCATACCTCTATTTTGGTTCAGCATATTTGAAATCATGTCACGAAATCTGTTATCACCGAACTCACTTGCTAGATTCATGACCTGCCATCTGGCTTTGCGATTGAAGATCCGGCGGTATGCACGGGCAAGCTCTTCCATCGGAGCACATGAAGCATCGGGCAGACCATCATCAAAAAAGATATGCTTTTTTCTGTCAGCGTTTATCGGCTGCTTCACTAGCTTTGGTCTTTCAGTTACAGGAGATATCCGTATCTTATCTGAGACATAGGTCCGCTTTCGCTCTTCGGAGATAATCCATCCTTCTGCCGACAATACATAGAATGCCTGAACTACAGTATTCCTGTTTATACCGAGTTCCACCGCTACTTGCCTTGTACTGGGCATTATTACCCCTGTTTTAAGCTTTCCGTTTTTGATAAACTCTATTATGCTATCAGCAATCTGGATATACACCGCTTTTTTTTGAGTCTTATCTATTTTGGTTTGTAGCAATTTAAAATCGAACATCTGGACTGTTTACTTTTGTTTAATCTGTACTACAAATATAGTCCAATTGTTTGATAGCTTTGCGGACTAAAGAAAAATTAATTATCAAAAAAGAAGAGTTATGCAAGGAAGAATGAAACAACATCAGCTTAATTCGGCTGAAATAACAGATGTGCTAAATAAAGCAGAAGTGGGCAGAATTGCGACCAATGATCCGAATGGATTTCCTTATATAGTTCCTGTTCATTATGTCTATTTGAATGAGAAGATATATATTCATGGGCTTATCAAAGGGCAGAAAATAGCATATCTGAAACAAGACTCCAAAGTGGGGTTCGAGGTAGACAAGATGGGTGCTATTTTGCCTGATACCACGGTTGTATGCGATACAAATACGGAATTCAGAAGCGTTATCATATTTGGGAATGCACAAATGATAGATGAGCCTGAACTAAAAAAAGAAATACTTAAACATATCGTGAAAAAATACACGCCCGAACTTAGTCATATCGAATTTCCAGCTAATATATTCAAGGCTACCGGAATAATAGAAATCACTCCATCTGCTATTACTGGCAAGTACTATAAATAAACCTAGTTTTAAAAGAATAAGAACAGAATAATATTTCTGGCAAAATGGGAAATGATATTATCAAGAATGGGGCTCGATCTTATAATGTCGGTTTATCTAATAAATAAAACTGTGTTCATATTTCAAATGAGGAATATAATATTAGGCCGCCAGTTTCTTTAGTCAGAATCCCGTTAAAAACATAAAATCAATAGAAAAGGATTCTCTATATTATGATGCGATTTGATTTTAATAAACTCTTATGACGAAAATTCGAGTAAAGCCTCATTCCCGTTTTAGACATGGGAAGAGACAAATAGAGCATAAGTACTATTGAACTGTTGGGGGATTAGTAATAAATGATAATTCAGTTAACATGAATCAAACTAATGTTACAGCCTCATATTAGTTTATAATACCAGCTTAGGTTATTGATGTTCACCTAAATGGATTAATGTATGTAGATGGGTAAATAATTATCAGAGTGCATTCTCTACTAATGCAGACAACCGAGACTCAAAAATATTTTACGTGTGATCAAAAAAAATATATTTTAACGTTTAATAAGATCTGCTTTCTGACCTGAAATACCATGAAAGTGGTATTTCGGGTGATGGATACAAGTTATACTTTTATCTGCTGAAATTGAGTATGTATGTGCCTAGGTTAAGAGATCATAAACCGATTTTGGCTTACAGGCTTCATCCTAAAATATATTTTAAATAAATAGAAGTATTTAATGATATGCTTTCAAGTGTAATAAAATCAGTTTGTTATATTTTTCAAAGCAATAAATAGGTCTGTGACCTTAATTCCCCATTATCAATGAAAAGATTATTATCAAGTACAACCATCAGGCTTTTTCTGGGAGTCGTAGGCGGTGTTATTATTGGATTGCTAGCCTCTGAGGATGTTATTGGATTTATACTTCCGATAAAACATATTCTGGGACAGATTATTTTTTTCTTAATTCCTCTTATTATTTTCGGATTTATCACACCATCCATAACTCGTCTCAAAAGAAATGCGTCGAAGTTGTTGGGGATATCGCTACTGCTGGCTTATGTTTCATGTATAGGTAGTGCCTCACTCGGTGCTTTTGTAGGGTATATGGCAATACCTTTGCTAAATATTACACCCGATGCAGGAGTTACTAATGTTGTTCCCGAAATGTTGTTTAAGTTAGATATCCCTCCGTTAATGTCTGTGCTGAGTGCTTTGATTTTTGCTTTTCTTATAGGGCTGTCTGTAATCTGGACTAATGCTTCGAAAATAGAGGCGGCATTATATGAATTTCAAAGTCTCATTTTTGCTTTGGTTAAGAAGGTGTTAATCCCGATACTTCCATTTTTTATTGCAGCTAACTTCAGTATATTGGCGTATGAAGGAACGCTCGCTTCCAGATTGCCTGTTTTTCTCGCTATTCTGCTAATTACGGTCTTATGTCATATTATCTGGCTGAGTTTTCTCTATATTTCTTCGGGAATATACGCAGGTATAAACCCATGGAAAGTGCTGAAATATTATGGTCCGGTTGTTCTTACAGCATTGGGAACCCAATCATCTGCAGCCAGTCTTGGTGTAGCTATAGAGCAAACCAAGAAGAGTCCTGTGTTGAAAAGCGATATCAGAGATTTTTCTATACCCTTGTTAGGTAATATACACTTTCCCGGCTCTATATTAGATGTTGTTTTTCTGTCTTTGGCCGTATCCCAGCTGTTATATGGAACTATGCCCGATGTAAGTAAATTGTTAGTATTTATACCTCTATTGGGAATTTTTGCGATAGCAGCCCCAGGACTCCCGGGTGGTACGTTGATAACTTCTTTAGGTTTAATTCATGCCGTTTTGGGAATCGATGAGGCAGGTATTGCTCTTATGATTACGATATTCGCTCTTTTGGATAGTTTCGGAACTACTCATAATATAACCAGCGATGGAGCTCTGACTCTTACATTATCAGCTTATTCGGATAAGAACAATCTGCATGCAGATTCTTAGTTTAAAATTGGTTATACATAAAAAAGCTGCCTATAAATGGCAGCTTTTTTATGTATATAGATGTCTATTTATTTAGATAATTCCTTAATTTCATAAGAACTGGTTTGTGTAAATGTTCGTCCAAACATGTCCGTCGCACGTACTTCTATCTGGTGTACTCCAATAGGGAAGGTAGTGGGTATATTGGCTCTCCAAAGATGACTGGATATCTGAGCATTAGAAGGACGTCGAACAGGTTTTACTTCTGTATCATAATCCCAGTCTTGCATGTATCGATAGTAGGTCGGATCGTAATCGTCTATTCTTTGCATTTTAGTCCATTTTCCTGTGTCGACACGATACTCAACAATATCATTGTTGCTTCCCATAAAAAAGTTGGCGTATATTCCGGATGTCACCCATCTACCTTTGTATGGAACGACCTTAGGATTGTATACCGATAATTGATAATCGTCCGGCTGTCCGGCTGTTTTATAGTCTAATGTGTATTGATTGCCTGATATGTTTAGAAGAGCATATCCTTTAGGTGTACCATCTCTCATTGTTGAGATCGGAACTCCGTTTTCGTTAAGTATTCCTGAGTACCAATCACCGCAAGTCGTTCCGACATTATATTCATGAATTGGTTTTGTTCTGTTCAACCCCTCTTCTTTACCTATAAAATTATTATATTGTATATGTGTATGTGCGGTTAATACCAATACATTACGATACTTTTCAAGCAACGAATAAAGTTGTTGGCGATCGGTTTCTCTGAAAGCATCTTTATCCTGTTTATCATACAACGGAATATGCATACTGATAACAATTAGCTGATCGGGAGTTATATACTTCAGGTCATTTTCAACAAATTTCAGCTGATCCGCACGTAAACCACCCAGGTAACCTTTACCTGTTACCGGATTGGGATATAGAACATCATCCAATACTATAAAGTGGGCTTTTCCGTAATTGAAAGAATAATTGGCCGGCCCAAAATTTGCCTCAAAAGTTTCATCTGAAAAGATATCTTCTTTAGCATCGTAGTTCATATCATGGTTTCCCAGTACATTGTACCAAGGTAGTCCCATTCCTTGTATTGCCTTCTGATACGAGGAATGTAAAGTCAGATTATCTCCGACCAAGTCTCCCAAAGTAATACCGAAACTGATACCCTTTCTCTTGTTGGCTTCATTGACAATCCCTTTGGTGAAGTATTCAATTTCTTGTTCCGAATAAGCTTGTGAATCGCCGAATATGTAGGAGGTGAAATTCTCTGGTTCTTCTGTTTTTATCAATCCAAAGTCCACGGATTTAGGCAATTCTCCCGTCGGAGCTGATCCTGAGTAAGTCAAAACAGGAGAACCCTGAGGTTTGTGTATGTAGTATGATTTTGGAAAATTGTATTCATTTAATGAAAATTGATACCCCGATGGTTTTATAACAAATATAATACTATTGTCCGTTACAGGTAAATTGTATTTTCCTTCCGAATCCGTTAATACCACATCGGTTCCATTTGACACCGCTACATTTGCTATTCCTTTTTCTTTGCGGTCTTTTTTTCCATTGTTGTTGTCGTCTCCATAGATATAGCCCTTAGCTATCTGTTGTGCAGACAACTGCATTGTACATAATAAGGCAATTATAATAGGAAATTGTTTCATTATTTTATAATTAAATTTTTTACTTATTAACTGTCATTTTACTTGCTGATAGTTCAATCTGATCATACAATGCGATAATATCTTCAGCCTTTTTAGCTTTGCTAAGAGCCTTTTCGAATTCGTCACTGTTTTCATAGAACAGACAGTATGCCAGATCGAGGTAGCCGGATAGTTTTGATGCAGCTATTTCCCGATTCATATTATCTTTCTTTACAGCTTTTCTGTAATATTTATCTAACTTCTCGACTGACTCCAAAAGATCTGGTTTTTGAATTTCAATATCAGAACCTGTTAAGCCTATTTTCGTTTCGAATCTTACCAAAAATGTTTTTTCAATAACTTGTAATTTTTTTGCGATAACATCTCCCAGATCATGGGTGCTGTAATCTGTTACATTTTCGATATTTATCGGTTGAGCATATGTGTCGAATACAAATTTGTTATTTGCACTTTGTCCGTGTATGTTGCTTATCATAATAAACAATCCGGATGTAATTACAATAAATAATCGTTTCATAATCGTTTTTATTGAGTTAAGGGTTGGAACCTCTTATTTGACTTAATTCTTCTCCCACCATAACTGGGTATTAATATTATCTCCTCCAATATTTTGTACTGCAATTTTGTAATTTTCGTTATTCATTCTTACTACAACTGTCGGATATTGGTATCTCACAGGCATTTTCCCATTGTTTAATAAACCTCCGTTTTTAGGTAATACGGGCAAACCTGTTCTCCTGAATTCAAACCATTGTTGGAAGTCTGTAAAGAATAGTGCATAGTATTTTTGTAGCATAATGCGTTCTAATGTTCCATCATATTTTGCATTAGTGTTCTCGAAATAATTTGCAGGAACGGTTCCTCCCCAGTGAGAAATAGCAGATGTAACTCCAGCCTTATAATATTCTTCTGCATTACCTGAAATTATTTTTTTGAAAGCTAATTCAGCCAGAATGAACTTAACTTCGGCTGTGCTTATCAATATTATCTTCAAAGGAGCTTTTGCCAGAGCCTGATTCAGATTAGAAGGAGTGTAATCAAAGTTAGTACCTACAACATATCCCGAAGGAATACCTTTATATCCCATATCCTTATTGTTCAGATCCTTCGCCTTTCCTGCCCACAGGGGTAATCTGGGATCATTCATGGCCAATAGGTTATCTATGAAAAATTCTGATGCAGCACGTCCCGTTGTAAAATCCTGAGGTCTGGCTATTGGCGGTAAATATGGAGCTGTACCCGAAATCGGGAGTAAAGCACCATCTGTATCACTCGTGAAAATCGGATATTCTGTAGGATTATTTATAATTTGTTTCATTTTGTCGAATACCTGCATTTCCGAATCCCTTTTCGAAATTCTTAAGAGGACTCTCAATTGTAGCGAATTACAGAATTTCTTCCATTTCAATATTCCTTCTGCATCGGTGTCAGCATTATACATGAAGTCTCCGGTAAAGGTCAGTTTCGAAGAAGTATTAAATAACTTGTTAGCAGCATCAAGATCGGATATAATTTTGGCGTAAATCTCTTTTTGTGTATTGAATTTAGGGTGTAACAGGCCTTCTTCCGCACGTCCGGCTTCTTCCATCGGAACATCTCCGAAGCAGTCGGTTAGATTGGCGTATATCCAACTATTGAGAGTCAGGGCTATTGCCTGATAGTTTGCATCGTTATTCTTAACCGCAATGTTGTACATTTCCCTGATAGCTGTCAGCCATTGATAAGAGGTCGACCATGTGCTGTTTCCTGAATTTTCTGTTAGATAATAGTGACCTATATCTGTTCCGTTGCTTGGAAAACTCAAAGAATTCTGCATAATATCGAATGTGAAATCATCGGCTCTCATATAATTAAAAGAGGCCATTTCGAACAGAATAGGGCTTAATAAAGAGCCTTGAGATATTTCGTCTATCCTGTTTGGATCTTTGTTCATATCTTCAAAACCGTTGTCGCAAGCACTAAAACCGGTTAGAATAATAGATGATATAAAAGCGAGAAATATATTTTTATTGATTTTCATACAAGTATTGCTTATTAGAATTTTACATTAAGATTTACGCCGACTGTTCTTGATGATGGCAATTGTCCCATCTCCACGCCCGGAACAATGCTTGAACTGTTAAGTGCAGCGGCTTCCGGATCGAAGAGCGGATATTCTTTTACCCACATCCATAAATTACGACCAAAAAGAGCAAGAGATAATGAATTTACATTCAGCTTATTTGTAATTTTCTTTGGGAAATTGTATTCGATACGTGCATCTCTTAACTTGATGAACGTAGCATCGAATGAATTAGTTTCGACATTGGCGCGACGGTAATAGTCCGAATAATACTGAGATACTGTTATTCTGGTCGTATTGGGTGAATAAGTACCGTCACCATTGTCTACAACCCCGTTTCCTACAATTTTGCCGTCTTCGGAGTCTCTACCATATAAAGTATGTTTCAGTTTGCCTTGTTCAGTCATCTTGTGGTGTGATTGAGAATATACAAGACCTCCGTATTGACCATCAAAAGAGAAAGATACCCTTACATTTTTTATAGTAAATTCGTTTTGTATTCCGGCTTTCCATTTTGCATATGCGTTACCGACATATTCTACGTCAGCATTTCGTGCTGTTAGTCCTGTTTTAGAATCAAATACAACCTGTCCTTCAGGATTTCTTACCAGCTTATACCCGTACATATCTCCCATTGATCCTCCTTTTTTAGCATAGAAGTATACTGTACCGGATTGTGCTATAAGTTGGCTCTCGTCATCAGCTAGGTCGGGAGATAACTCTAATACTTTATTCCAATTTTTAGACCAGTTGGTTGTGACCCTCCATTTGAAATCTTTGTTTTGTATGGGTGTTCCACTTAATAATATTTCCAACCCTTTGTTACGTACCTTACCTGCATTTACGGTAGCTTTACTGTATCCGGTTGTAGGATCAAGAGGCACATCTATTATTTGGTTCTTTGTATAATTCTGGTATCCTGTTAGATCTAAATTCAATCGATTGTTAAACATCCTAAAATCTATACCTGCTTCATAGTTTGTCGAAATTTCAGGTTTGAATGTCGCGTTGTAAAGGGTTCTGGGCATAAGAGCCGCGCCCGAGAATTCACTCATGCTATAGTATTTGGATGTTTTGTAAGGATCGGTGTCATTTCCAACCTGAGCCCACGAAGCTCTCAATTTTAGAAACGAGACTTGTTCAGGTAGTTCTACCATGTCGGATACAACACCGCTAAGGCTTGCAGATGGGTAAAAGAATGAATTATTTTGAACTGGAAGAGTACTCGACCAATCATTACGGCCTGTAATGTCAAGGAAGAGTATTTTTCCATAATTCATGTTTATAGTACCATACAAGCTATTTACCTGTTTTTCTCTATTGGTTGAGTTTAAAAATGGTGAAGTTATCCCATTAGATAATTTATATACACCGGGAGTAACCAGCCCAATAACATAGCCGGACTTATTTCTGTATTCGGTTTTTCTTATATTTCCTCCTGCCGAAGCCCGGAAGCCAAGTTGTTTCGATAACTGATCTCTATAAGTAAATAAGAAGTCTGTATTTGATTCTAAATAATTAATGTCATCCTCCCTGTAATATCCCTTTGTGTAATTGGCTGTATTGTAGGGTCTTTCCTGAGATCTGTTTTCGTGCGACATTTCAAGAGAGGTTCTTAACAAGAGCTCAAATTTCCGAGAGAACTCGTATATGGCATTTGCTGAACCGATCAACGTATTTTTATCCGATGGATTTTGCATTTCGTATGCAATGATATAGGGGTTATCTATATAGCTGCTGAAGGGGTGGATCTGTTCTATTTGATTTTTATCCTTTTTCCACATCGGGCGATACCATGACAGATCGATATTAGGATTCTGGAAAATCATAAAATAAGCGATTGACTGGTTGTTGTAACCTGTACCCGGTAAGTTATCACTGCTGCGATTGGTGAAATTGATTTTTGTATTGAATTTCAGTTTATTCGTTACTTTATAATCAAAAGACGTGGCAAACGATATGCGGTTAAAGCCTGTATTAGGCATCATCCATTTATTTGCCTGATGGGATAATGACATACGAAATGCACTCTTTTCAGAAGCTCCTTCTACTGATATATTATTCCGAAAATCAGTTCCTGTCTGCCAGAAATCTTTTATGTTGTTTTTGTAGGGACGCCAAAGCTGCCTTTCGAGACTTTGTCCTTCCTGTTCAGGATCATATTGAAAATACATTTGCCCATCAAATTTAGGCCCGAATGCACTACTGGTTGATCCTGTGTTTACACCGTCCTCAGATGCTCCGTAAGAGTAATACCAATTTCCGTTTTTGTCTTTTTGTTGAGCTCCTTGTCCATATTCATATTGGTAATCGGGCCAGCGAAGTACATTGTCTATACTGAAACTGGAACTGAAAGATACTCCGATTCCTTTTTTTTGTTTAGTTCCTGATTTAGTAGTAATAATTAAAGCTCCATTTGCTCCACGGCTTCCGTAAAGAGCTGCGGCAGAAGGTCCTTTTAGTACAGTGACAGATTCTATATCATCAGGGTTAATATCACTAATAGCATCCCCGAAGTCAATAGGAATATCACTACCAGCTCCTGCTCCGTAAGAATCGGCACCCGTACCTGTTGCCGATCCTCCGATAGGTACACCATCCAATACGACAAGGGCATTGTTGCCATCTATATTCATTGAGTTATCTCCTCTCAGCGATATTCGTGAAGTTCCGAGTGGACCTCCTCCTGCACTGGTGATATTTAATCCTGCCACTTTTCCGGAAAGGGCTGTAGCCCAATTGTTTGATCTTGAATCAGTCAAGGCTTCACCGTTTATTGTTTCAGTCGAAAAACCAAGACCTCTTTCTTCTCTCTTAATACCTAAGGCTGTTACAACAACTTCATCGAGGCTATTCTGATTCGACTTTAATATTATTGAATAAATCGATTTATTCGGTTCTATTTTAACGCTTAACGGATCGTATCCTATATACGATACTGTTATTATACCATTATCAGATGGTATTTTAAGTTCGAAAGCTCCATCAATGTCGGTTAGTGATGAGATCTGCGTTCCTCTAAAATTAACGGTTGCTCCGATTAACGGCTCTCCCGAATCGTCTTTTATAGTTCCTTTGATTTCTATTGTGCTGTTTTGGCTAAAGCCGGGCTGGATGCCCATAAATAACAGAATGCAAAAAGATAGTAATTTTAGTAGATTGGGTTTTTGTTTTCTCATTAGGCTCTAATTATTATAAATGCTTAATTTTTGTAAACAAAAGTATTCTGGAATGATTACTGTATTGTAAACCTAATGTTGAGTTTGTGTTAAGACTGGCTTCTCCGAAAATAGAAGCCTGGGAAATAAATTTGTATTATTTTTATTTATATCCTAAAAATCATACAACTGTAATAAATCTGTTTATTTTTGCTTTATATTATAATAGTAAAGAACACTCATCACCGGAATATATGTTAGGATTTAATGATAAGCTTATAAAAGCTATAGAAGAACTTATACCTCGAAAAAAGGATCAGCAGGCTTTTCTTCAGAACATACTACCTTTGGGTAAAGAAACTATTTATAGGCGGCTTAGGGGCGAAATTTCCTTTACTTTTTCGGAAGCTTGCATTATTGCAAACAAATTAAAAATATCACTGGATACTTTAGTTCAGGTCGAAAATCAGAGTACGCCTTTATTCAGTTTAGGTCTGTCTACATCTAAAAATCCAGTTGATACTGTAAAATTAAAACTGCAACAGCATGAAGACTCTTATACTCAATTTCTAGAAGATCCCGGACTTACTATAAAATCAGTCTTTAGCTTTGTTCCCTACTCATTATTGTTTCCTTTTGATGGATTGTTTAAATTCAAGATGTTTCAGTATCTATATCAGTTAGATACAAAGAATGTCCCAGATAGATATTCTGCTTTTGATTTACCGGAAGAATTAAATCTGTGTAGGCAGGATTTGTCCGAAAAGAACCCCTTTATGCCTAAGGATATGACCATTATAGACCGAAAGATATTTATATATATGGTTGAAGAAATAAACTTTTTCCATTCTCTAGGTATCTTAACAGAAGAGGAAAAAAAATATTTAAGAGAAGAAATGCTTCAACTGATTCATTATTTCGAATATATAACTTCGTATGGAGTACGTGAGGCTAGTGATATGGAAAGCCTGATCTATTTATCAAATGTTAATGTATATTACAGCTATACACTAGCTCGGGGTAATGACTTTGTCTGTTCTTATATGGATGGTATTTATTCGTTAAATACAATTTTGTCTACAGATGCAATAATATGCAAAATGCATGAAGAATGGATAGAATCATTAAAGCGGTTTTCGACTCTGATTAGTGTTAGTGGCGAAATAGATAGACGTTCTTTCTTTAGCTTGCAAAAGAAGCAAATCGAAGATTTATTATCTTGAATAATTTTTCATGATAAATATATCAAAAAAAGACTCAATTATACTAAGTGTATATTTGAGTCTGCTATTGTGTTTATATATGATAAAATGACATTTAATAACAAAACATCTTACATTTATATTATTCCTTTATTATATTGTGTCAGGTTCTGACTCAAATTTGAATCATCTTCTGAATTGAACCCTTTTTTGACATAGAAAACCAGATTAAACTACATAATAAGCTCGTAAAATAGATTAGATAAAGGGCGTTATTCCAATATATTTGTATTAACAAAGAATAAGAAATACCTGCTGTTATTATTAAATTAATAAACATACGGAATGGTAAAGAGAGATATTAATATTAGGGCAAAATTCATCAGAGGGCTATTACTGACAAATAAAGAAATGTCTTTGAGACAGATAGTCGAAATTACAAAGCATGATGATATTACTGTTGCGGTCACTATAGGCTGGCTTTTACACGATGAGAGAATTAAAGCATATAAAGACCAGTTTGGAAGTATACATTTGGTATTTGACAGTCCAATAAGTGAAATCTATTACTAAATATTATTCAGTTCTTTTTTTGTTTACGCTTAATAAAAAACGGGAATCATAGATGTGAGTTGAATGCCCCTTGACTAAGAAGTGATTTTTTGGTCTTGGGGCGCTTTTTATCTTTATATTTTCCAAAACTAATATATCTTTGTATGACTTTGCCACGGACATTTATCTTAAATTAAAGAAAGTGATGCTTTACTCCCGATTAAAAAAGCTATCTGTATCTATCGAACAATTCCCTGTCTTTTTATACCTGATACGCTGGTTATGCCTATCAACAGTTATCGGTTTATTGGCGGGATCTGCCTCTGCTCTATTATTAGTCTCTCTAAATTGGGCGACCGATTATAGAGAGTCGCATCTTTGGATTATATCGTTACTGCCTTTGGCCGGACTTCTTATCGGTGCGATGTATCACTATTGGGGCAGTACCACAGTTAAAGGTAATAACTTGTTGATAGAAGAGGTGCATTCTCCCCGAAAGATTATACCTTTGCGTATGGCTCCGCTAGTATTTATCGGCACCTTTCTCACTCACTTATTCGGAGGTTCGGCGGGTCGGGAAGGTACTGCCGTACAGATGGGGGGAGCTATTGCCGACCAGTTCTCGAAACTATTTAAACTGAGAAGCCGTGACCGTAAAATTATAATAATAGCAGGGGTAAGCGCAGGTTTTGCGTCCGTTTTCGGGACGCCTTTAGCAGGAGCTGTCTTTGCATTAGAAGTTCAGATTGTCGGTCGTGTAAGATACGAAGCTATTTTACCTAGCTTTTTGGTGGCTGTTATTGCAAATTATACATGTCATGATTTATGGAAGGTAGCACATACACACTATTCGGTTCCTTTTGTTCCGGAAATGACTCCTTTGAATTTGTTATATGTGATTTTCACGGGAATTGTTTTTGGACTAGCGGCATTGACTTTTTCTAAGTCCGTACATTTCTGGAGTAAATTATCTAAAAAAATAAAATTTCCCCCGCTAAGACCTTTTTTCGGAGGAATTATTATTGCATTGTCGGTGTTGCTTATGGGTACAACCAAATACATTGGTTTGGGAGTGCCTACTATTGTGGAATCTTTTACCGTGCAGCAGGACTGGTATGACTTTCTATTGAAGATACTATTGACAACATTTACCATTGGTGTTGGTTTTAAAGGAGGAGAGGTAACCCCTTTATTCTTTGTAGGAGCAACATTGGGTAGTGCTTTATTTGGTTTTATACCATTGCCGATGGCTTTACTTGCTGGTATGGGGTTTGTGGCTGTTTTTGCCGGAGCAACAAACACGCCGATTGCCTGTTCGTTAATGGGGATTGAACTATTTGGTGCCGAATGCGGCATTTATGTAGCTGTCGCTTGTGTTGTAGCTTATTTATTTTCGGGACATACCGGTATATATACTTCTCAAATTATAGGAAGTCCCAAGCACTTACTTTTTGGACGATTGAAAGGAGTATCCTTATCTAATATTCTAGATAAAGATAAAAGGTTTTGATCGGTTGATCAATTCTCTTTACTGACTAAAATTACTCCTGTACTCTACAGGGGTTTTATTTGTGTAGGACTTAAATAATCTCGTGAAATAGGAGATGTTGTCATAACTGAGTTCGTAAGCTATGTTTTTTACTGAAAGATTAGAGGTTAGCAATAACAACTGAGCTTTTTCTATTTTCTTCATTGTAATGTATTTCAACGGAGTATACTTCATTTCGGATTTGAATATGCGGATAAAATGATCGTTGCTGATATGTAATAAATCAGAAAGATTATCTAATTGAATATTATTGTGTATGTTTTCATGGATATACTGCAAAGCTATATTTATTCGTAAATCTTTACTCTCGAGTTTTTCGGTTCTTCTCGCTAAAAAACGAGATATCAGTTGAGACAGAATCCCCTGAGTTTCGATCATCGAATGTAGCGGCAGTTTGTCATTCTCTGCATTGTATTGCGAAAATGTAGGCGGATTATCATAAAACTGAGGATCGAAAAACTTCAGATTCCTCTCGGGATTTATAGCTAGCAGCCGTTTGATAAGTTCACTGTCTAGCGGAGAAGTTCTGATTGCTACCGGAAAATTATATTTATCGAATATGGTAGCTGTATTGATTGTGCTTTCATAGAAATGAATGTAATAAAGCGAAAAGTAGCTATCGCATTCATCGTCATGGAGTGTAAAAGGTGGAGTCAGATATAGATGATCGGGTTTCAGATCGAAAGTATATCCGTTTATCTTGGTTCGGGCAATGCCTTTGTCTACATAATATATACGAGCAAAGGGGCTGTAGATATCTTTCCAGTTCCAGTTAGCATTTAACTCCGAATAACCGATATTCAGAAGTACAAGATCAGGATTTGAAGTACTGCTTGTCATAGTATATATCGTTTTTAGATGATTATTAAGGGTTGATAAATATAGTGTTTATAATCAGATAAAATAATAGGTCTTCGCATTAATAATAAGTAAAAGAAAGTATTATATGGTCGCCTGGAAGCGATAATTATTTGTTGTATTTATACTTACAAAGTCAATAAAAAGGTCTGAGACCTTAAAAAACGGATAATTTATCACATTTATGTAAGATTATCGATATTATGTGTTAAAAAACATAATATCGATAATCTGTTATTTATCTGTCGAAAAAATGAAAGTGAGATATGACTTATTCTTCTATTTTTGAAACAAAGGAGAATAAGCAGATTGAAAAAGGGTATAAGACCTTGTAACCTAAATTATAAATATGATGAAAACAAAAAGATTTCAGGGGCAATGGCCTAAAATAGGTATCCGCCCGACAATCGACGGACGTATGGGCGGAGTAAGAGAGTCGCTCGAATCTCAAACAATGGGAATGGCTCAGAGCGTAGTCGATTTATTAACATCTACATTAAAATATCCGGATGGAACTCCTGTTGAATGTGTTATTGCAGATTCTACCATAGGTCGTGTAGCGGAAAGTGCTGCTTGTGCCGAAAAGTTCCGCAAAGAAGGAGTCGGCGTTACCTTAACTGTTACTCCTTGCTGGTGTTACGGCAGCGAAACGATGGATATGGAACAGCATACCGTAAAAGCGGTTTGGGGTTTTAACGGAACAGAACGTCCCGGAGCAGTATATCTGGCAGCAGTACTGGCAGGCCATGCACAAAAAGGCTTGCCTGCATTCGGTATTTACGGGCACGATGTTCAGGATGCCGGAACAAAAGAAATTCCATCGGATGTAAAAGACAAACTCATCCGTTTTGCAAAGGGAGGTCTGGCCGTTTCTATCATGAAAGGAAAATCTTATCTGTCGATAGGAGCTGTATGTATGGGTATTGCCGGTTCGATAGTGAATACCGATTTCTTCGAAGATTATCTGGGGATGCGCTGTGAGGGTGTTGACGAAGTGGAAATAATCCGCCGTATGACCGAAGGTATATATGATAAAGAAGAGTTTGAAAAAGCATTAGCTTGGACGAAGGCTAATTGCGCCGAAAACGAAGATATATGCAACCGCGAAGACTTGAAAAAAGACAGAGCAGCGAAAGACAAAGATTGGGAATTTGTAGTAAAAATGGCTCTGATTGTCCGTGACCTGATGAATGGTAATCCTAAATTGAAAGAAATGGGATTCGGAGAAGAAGCCTTAGGTCATAATGCTATTGCAGCCGGTTTTCAGGGACAGCGGCAATGGACGGATTTTTATCCAAACGGGGATTTTGCGGAAGCTATTCTGAACTCATCATTCGATTGGACAGGAATCCGTGCGCCTTATGTACTTGCTACGGAAAATGATGCTCTGAATGGTACTGCTATGTTATTCGGATATCTGTTAACAAATACAGCTCAGATATTTGCCGATGTACGTACTTACTGGAGTCCCGAAGCTGTAGAACGTGTTACCGGACAAAAGTTAACGGGTGCTGCATCCGAAGGAATTATACACTTGATCAATTCGGGTGCTGCAACTCTGGATGGTTCCGCTCAACAACAGGATGCAAACGGAAAACCTGCCATGAAACCATTTTGGAATATATCGGAGAAGGAAGCAAAGGCTTGTCTGGATGCTACCAAATGGGTTCCTGCCAACAGGGAGTATTTCAGAGGCGGCGGTTTTTCTTCTAAATTCCTGACTAAAGGTGAGATGCCTTGTACAATGGTTCGTCTGAATCTGATTAAAGGCTTAGGACCTGTATTGCAGATAGCCGAAGGATGGACAGTTGACCTTGATCCGAAAGTACATCAAATTTTGGATGACCGCACAGACAAGGGATGGCCTACAACATGGTTTGTTCCTCGGTTGACTGAAGATCCGAACTTCAAGGATGTTTATTCGGTGATGAACAACTGGGGTGCAAATCACGGTTCTATCAGTTACGGACATATAGGCGCCGATATTATCACATTGGCTTCGATGCTTCGTATTCCGGTTTGTATGCACAATGTTTGCGAAGACGATATTTATCGTCCGGCGACGTGGTCGGCGTTTGGTATGGATAAGGAAGGTTCTGATTTCAGAGCATGTCAGGCATACGGACCTCTTTACAAAAAATAGGTTTTCAGAGCTTATTGCTTCTTTTTTATCTATAGGCAAAGCGGTCTTTGAAATCAGTTAACAGTGATCAGTTAACAAAACCAAAAAGGAAAAAAGTAACATCGAAAATTGTGTGTTGATGTTGTAACCTTTGTAACCTTTTAGGCTGAATTGAAAGTTCAGAGTTGAAGCTGGAGTTTTTAAAACAAAAAGGTCTGTGACCTCAAAACAGTAAAGAATGGCTGAAGATCTAAAAAAAGGATATCCGAGAAATCCGGCAGGAGTAACGAAACGCTTCTGCCAGTTTCTGAAACTGAATCAAGAAACGGTGGATCAGTATAAATACTGGCATGATAGACGTAATATATGGCAAGAGATCCCCGAAGGTATCCGCAGAGCCGGAATTATCGATATGGAAATATATGTGATAAATGATACCGCCTTTATGATACTCGAAACACCGATTGATTTTAATTGGGATGAATCTTTCGGAAAATTGGCCGGCTATGAAAGGCAGTCTGAATGGGAGGATTTTGTTTCTCAGTTTCAAATAACGGCTGATGGTAGGCGTTCCGATGAAAAATGGGAGCTGGTCGAGCGGATTTTTTCCTTGGATGAAAGTCTGAAATAAGTAATATATATAATAAACTGAAATAATAATAAAATGGTCTGAAACCATAAATATACTATGGCAACAAAAGCACAGATAGATAAATTTATAGAACAAGCCCATCGGGTTGGAAAGGAGAGATTGCAGCTTTGCAGCAGCGGAAACTTATCGTGGCGTATTGAAGATAATGTAGCTATGGTATCGGGAACAGGATCGTGGCTGCCCCGTATTTCCGAAGATAATATCTCAGTATGCGATATATCTGCAGGGATACGTATTGACGGGCCGAAGCCTTCTATGGAGAGCGTTTTTCATCTGGGAGTTTTACGTGAACGCAAGGACATGAATGTTGTTTTGCATTTTCAATCAAAATACGCAACAGCAATCTCCTGCATGAAGAATAAGCCAAAAAGCTTTAATGTAATAGCCGAAGTTCCGTGTTATTGCGGCAGCGAAATTCCTGTTATTCCTTATTTTCGACCTGGTTCGAAAGAATTGGCAGAGGCTGTGACCAATGCTCTGAAAGAGCATGATTGTGTACTGATGAGCAAACACGGACAAGCAGTTTGCGGCAAAGACTTTGATGATGCTTTTCAAAAAGCCGTGTTTTTTGAACTGGCTTGCAGCATAATTGTACATGCAGGCGAAGGGAATTATCTGACCCTTTCTGATGATGAGATTCGAGATCTCGAGATTTATATACTTGGAAAGAAATCGTAAACCTTAAATCTAATACTATAAAGCATGTCATATCTGGCTATAGACTTGGGAGCAGGAAGCGGTCGGGCTATTGCCGGTACGTTCAGCAACGGAAAAATAGAACTGACCGAGGTTTTTCGTTTTCCGAATATTCCCGTAAAATTGAATGATACTTTATATTGGAACTTTCTGACTTTGATGACGAATGTAAAAGAGAGTATTCGTCAGGCAATAATACAAGGATACCAACTGAAAGGTATTGCTGTGGATACATGGGGGGTAGACTTTGGGCTGCTGGATGAATCGGGTATGTTATTATCAAATCCTGTTTGTTATAGGGATATACGTACAAGAGGTATGTGCGAAGAAATGGAAGAACTTATATCGAAGGAAGATATGTATTCCATGACAGGTATTCAGGCAATGGAAATAAATACAATATTCCAACTGCTGAGTATGATCAAAAGCAAGAGCCCATTATTATCAATAGCTCGAAAAATATTGTTTATGCCGGATCTTATCAATCATTATCTGACAGGTATATCACATACAGAGTATACTATAGCATCTACTTCGCAGCTGTTGAATGTAACTTCGGGAGGATGGGAACAATCGATATTCAATCATCTCGAGATATCACCTTTGCTCATGCAGGATATCATACAGCCATCTTCTTTTTGGGGTAATCTAAGTCCCAGTTTATCTACTGAAACAGGAGCTGAAAACCTGAAAGTATTCTCTGTGGCTTCACACGATACGGCCAGTGCTATTGCAGCGATACCCGAAGAAGGTGAAGACTGGGCGTTTCTAAGTTCCGGAACCTGGTCTTTGTTAGGCGTTGTAACAGATAAGCCTATACTTACCGATCAGGCGAGACTTGCGGATTTTACGAATGAAGGAGGTGCAAACGGAAAGATATTATTCCTGCGGAATATTACCGGACTGTGGTTATTACAGCGCTTATTGGATGAATGGCGGACTAATGAAGGAATTATCTATTCTTATGATTATTTGCTCGAAGAGTGTAAGAATAGTCCTGTATTCAGAAGTACGATCGATTGCGATTATCCGAGCTTTGTTAATCCTTTGTCGATGATCAAAGCTATACAGGATTATTGCAGGAATACCAATCAGCCCGAACCCGAAACCAAAGGACAGTTTGTAAGATGTATATTTGAGTCGTTGGCTATTAAGTATCGGGATGTAATGGATTGCCTGCAGCAGATAACAGGAAAGAAATATAATCGGTTGTTTGTTGTGGGAGGTGGCAGTCAGAATCAGTTCCTAAACCAATGTATTGCCGATATTTTAGGTATAGAGGTTATAACAGGGCTGACCGAGAGTACTGCTATTGGTAACATCGTACAGCAGGCCATCGCTAATAATGAGTTATCAGGGTGGGAGGAAGCCCGACAGGTAATATATAATACTTTTTCTCTGACTAGTTACCTTCCCCGGAAGGAGTAGTCAAGATTTTGATACTAAAATTTTTAAGTAAATGAAAATATTTAATGGTATATCTTCAAGTTATAACAATCTGAGGTTGTCATACTTGCCAAAGCAATAAATAGGTCTGTGACCTCAATAATGAAAAATATAACCTATGGAAAATAATACTGGAAACACATCTATCTTCAGAGGGAAAAAAGGCGAGAACTACTTATTACCTTTTATTCTGGTTACAAGTCTGTTTTTTCTCTGGGGATTTGCTCATGCCCTACTTGATGTACTGAATGCGCATTTTCAGGAAGTACTTCAAATATCGAAAGCTCGTTCGGCTTTGGTTCAGTTTGCTCTTTATGGAGGCTATTTCGTAATGGGTATTCCTGCCGGATTGATCATCAAGAAATACGGATATAAAAAGGGTATTGTATTTGGCTTGCTGGTATTTGCTGTCGGAGCATTTCTGTTTTATCCCGCAACACAGATCAAGACTTTTCTTCCTTTTCTGATCGCTCTTTTTGTGATTGCATGCGGACTCACTTGTCTGGAAACGGCGGCAAATCCTTATACAACGATATTAGGTCCACCCGAATCCGGAGCCCGGCGTATCAATCTTGCTCAGTCGTTTAATGGTCTTGGGTGGATACTCGGTCCTTTGGTTGGCGGTTTATTGATTTTTTCAGACGAAGGAGATCCATTCGCCGCTCTGGCTACACCTTATATGGGCATTGGCATTGTTGTTTTGCTCATAACTGTCTTGTTTGTTCGTACACCACTGCCTCAGATTACAGATGATGATATTGTTCACTCTTCGGATGGCAAAGGCAGCTATCGGGACTTGCTTAAGCATCCCTTGTTTATATTTGCTGTGATAGCCCAGTTCTTCTATGTTGCGGGACAAACCGGAATCGGTAGTTTCTTTATCAACTATGTGATAGAAGTACGACCGGATATTTCACACCTGCAAGCTTCTCAGATACTGGCTTTTGGGGGCATGGGCATGTTTATGATCGGGCGCATATCGGGCAGCTATATCATGAAATTCTTTAAACCGAAGAAGTTGCTGGCTATCTATGCCTGTATCAATATATTGCTGATGGTAGTTGTGATCATGGGACTGGGGATGACCTCTGTAGTCTGCTTGTTTGGTTCATACTTTTTTATGTCTATTATGTATCCGACTATCTTTGCTGTAGGCATAAGTGGACTAAATGAGAATACCGAGAAAGGATCATCTCTTATAGTGATGGCTGTTGCCGGAGGTGCTATCGTTCCCATGTTAATGGGATACATTGCTGATACATGGACTATGGCTATCGGCTTTCTTATTCCATTAGTGTGCTTTATCATAATTATGGTATTCGGAATGAGTAAGCTGAAAAATTGATGTAATCTATGAAAATGGTCGAGTCCATTTAACTCGACCATTTTCTTATTCATCTGTACTTTTGGATAAAAGCGGCAAGAGGTATTCCCATTACCGGATAATTAGGGTACGGATGTGGATTGCCCCATTGAACATCAATCTTATGAATGTCTGGATATTCCGAATAAGGAAGAGTATATTTTTCGTCAGTAATGAATTTGTATCCGTCCAGATTATCAATGCCAATGGCAGCATCAACTACATACATACGATCGGCTTCTCTTCTGTCAAATATATCAATAATATTCTTGCGTAACTGCCACATACAGGCATTCTGTTTTAGGGTGAAGTCGCCGGCCATATTGTCCAGTATTCCGCAGGTCGATTGGGGAATCATTATCACAAACCGGCCTTTGGGTACAGCTTTCAAATACGATTTAGCCATCAACTCAATTTGATTGTTCCATGTGTCGAAATTGATCGTTGCAGGATTCGAAAAATCCCGAAAATCGTTTAAACCCAGAAACTCGACTAGGATAGACGGGGATTTCAGCTTCCACATCGACAAATATTTTCCGTAATCGAAGCTCCAATGATAGCTTTCATATTCCGTCTTTATCCACTCTTTACCATCGAATTCGACGAATTGTTCTAATGTGTTATCAAACATAATATCATTCTTCTCTGGATGCAGTTTATAGCCTGAATGCTGATCGAACAAGGCTGCTTGTTTATAAAACCGTTTAGTGAAAAAGATATCTGTCGGCTTCCATGGTTTATCGGGAAAGCGATTGACATTATACACCAATTGCCAATATGCCGTAGATCCCCAATATCTGAAATTACCTTCGGGTTGCCAAAAGCCATTGTATGCTTGCGATTTCTCTTTGCTTATTTTGAAATAGCCCTGCAATGTCCATCCGGGGCGGCCCTCGTCGAATTGTCCGAGGCAGCCGTCTACTTCCTGTAAGCCCACTAATCTGATTTTTGGAACATAACCTTTAGTAATCAACGCATCCTTAAAGAAAGCACCGTACGTAAAGCTATCTCCTATAATAGAGATTGTTACCGTATCTTTTCCGACCCCGGGTCTGCCTGTTTCAATAACGGAAGTTATGTTTTTTATCGTTTCGAATTTGTCCGTATTAACCAGTTGCAGCAGCATGGTATCTCCATCTACAGGAGAATCGATACTTGCCACACGTTGAAGTTTTCGGGTATAATGAGTACTGCCGCCAAATCGTACGACATCGTTGTAAGGACGCCAGCGTTTCATCAAAGGTTCTACAAACAGATTATTACGGATATCGCTCAGCATGTACAGTTTATGTGGCAAACAAATATCGTTGATAAATGTACCGGATGAGATTTTATCATCCGGTTCGAAATTGGATTTGTTTTGCGAATAAGTAGATGCTGACAATAGCATTAAGAACAATATTAATTTAGTTTGCATGTTCGTCTATTTTTTACAATTCACTCAAAACAGAGATACACCTTGTATCAGTTTACGATAGCGGATCAAAGCTTCCAGATAATAATAATCTGCATATGAGAGCGGAACATCTACTTCTATATCATCGGGCATAGAACCAACACTGTGCATGAGTAGGAAGTTTCTGTTAGAAGCATCTTTTGCCAGATATGCAGGAGAAGACAGCGATACCAGCTGTTTTTTAGCTATATCCAAATATCTTTTTGCGTCATCCTGAGGTACATACAGGCTCAGCTCCATCAAGGCCGAACTGATAATCGCTCCTGCCGAAGCATCTCTCTCGGCATTGGGTATTTTTGTATCGTCAAAATCCCAATAAGGAATTTTGTCTTCGGGTAGACGTGGATGATTCAGTATAAAGGATGCTATTTTCTGTGCCTGACTCAGATATACAGGGTCTTTAGTCTCGCGATAGCAGAGCGTATAGCCATATAATGCCCAAGCCTGACCTCGTGACCATGCCGATTCATCGGCAAATCCCTGACGTGTTTTACGGGCAGTAACTTGCCCTGTCTTCGGATCATAGAATACTACATGATAGCAGCTGGCATCGTTACGAAAATGGTTCTTCAGAGTTGTATTCGCATGGGCAATCGCCACATCCCGATACTTGTTGTTGCCTGTTAGCTTGGATGCCTCGAATAACAGTTCCAAATTCATCATATTATCAATGATCACAGGATAGATATTCTCACCTCTGTCCCATGATTTTATACAGCCTGTTACCGGATTGAATCTGACACAAAGGGCTTCGGCGGCTTTCTCTATTTTGGTTCTGTAATCGGTGTTGCCAGTCAACCGATATCCGTTACCATAACTGCAATAAATGATAAATCCGATATCATGAGTATTAGTCGCATATTGCATTCCTTCGAGACGGTCGGAGAACATTTGTGCATATTTTTTCACCTGCTCATTTTTCGAGTATTCGTACAAATACCACAATGTACCGGGGAAAAATCCGCATGTCCATGAAGTTGTATCGCATAATACCAGATCTCCTTTTTTGTCGACAGTAACCGGAAACTTGCCGGACTTGTCCTGTACGCTTTGAGCCATCTTTATTTCCTGTTCTACGGCAAAATCAAGACTTTTATTGATAGCCGGAAGCAGAGATTTGTCTACTGTTTTGTTTTGGGCGCATAACACTATGCCGCTGATCCATAAGAATATTACAATTTGTATTTTCATTTTTTATTTCAGTATTTTAAAGTTAAAAAAGAGACCGTGTCAGTTATCAATGAACAATAACCAATTCCAAAAAGGTTACAAAAGTTACACACTTTATGTACACTTTCAGGTGTTACTTTTTCTTTTTAACTGATCACTGCTAACTGCTAACTGTTAACTGTTTTCCCCTTTCTTTCTCTATAGATAAAATTTTACAACAGAAGGGTCTGAGACCCTAAATAAAATTGTATAGAGGAAGAACTGTTATCTTAATTCCAGAGCGTGGTCGTTTTGGACATCTTGTCCCGACCATATTTTTACAGAAGTCCAAGGTTGGTCTTCGCAAGTCCAGAACGAATCATCAGGGGATAATCCCAGTGGCAGAAAGATGTTGTTACATATATATAGACTGCCGGTATTGTTATACTCATCTGCTAAGCCTGGTTGATTGCCATATATTCCCAAATTGAGCCACCCTTCGGATGAAAAGGTGTTCGGAGCATCCAATGTTTTTCTGATTACTGCAGTAAGTCCCGCTCTTACCTGACCTTCGGTTATCGATGTCGGTAATCTTTTTATCAAAGCCATGTTTGCCAGATGTTGAAATGCTGCACCCCGATATACTATAGACCGTCCCGTTGGAGGATAAGAGCCGTCTGTATTTATCCATCTTTCCTGTAATTCGGCATATCGCTTAGTAATCGTATCCAATTTCGATTTATATTGCCTATACCGCCCTGTTTTTTCTATCATTACATCCATAATTGTACTCATATAAGGCTGTATGACATAGCTGTTGTAATAATTGATATTAAACGGAATGCCATCCGAGAACATCCCGTCTCCGACATACCAGTGCTCCATAAACTCGCGTATACCATAATCAATACGTACGGCATCATACGGAATATCATACTTACAGAAGAATGCTTCGATCATTGAGGTAAACAGTATCCAGTTATTATATACAGGAACAGTAGCCCGGGTTTCTTTCAGGGCAGCAACTACCTGTTCCTTCACTTTAGTACTGAGGTTGTTCCAAAGCCAAGGCGACCTGATCAGGGCCAGAGCCACATACGATGCATCGACCAGCGGTTGAGGTATGTGGGCAGTCCATGCTACATAATCTTTAGCAGAGGGATTTGTCGCATTATCTATTGCTTGTAGGCTCCATTGACGGTATTGGTTTCGCAATGAGATTTCTTCAGTAGAACCTCCTTCCGAATTTAACCAGGGAGCGATGCCGCTGAGAGTCCTTCCGAAAATTTCGAGATAAGCTACTTTTTTTCGGTTTACCGGATCATCGCTGATAACCGGTACAGATACAGGCATCTTTTCATGTAACTGATTATTTGCCAGATTTGCCATTACGGGGTTACTTATTTTATCAAGATATTTAACCCATTCCATTCGCCGTATGCTTGTATCCCCTTTTTGTGCGTGAAGTCCCGGAGGCATATAAAGTCCCGTAATTAGAATACATCCTAATACAATTTTTTTCATAGTTCAGTTTATTAAGTAATAGAAAGTATTTACTTATACATATAAGTAAACTAGTAAACGAACTGATGCACATTTTAGACTTGTTTACTAGTCTACTCATTAGTTACAAAAAGGTCTGAGACCTTAATTAATTATTCCCGTTTCGATCAGCCATTTTTCAGCTAATACAGGCCAAAATCCGGTAATTCCGGGATTTTTCCTTACCCGAATACTATGTCCTCCCTGAGGAAATATATGCAGAGAACACCCTTTGATTCCGTGTTTCAATAAGCCGGAGAAATACAATATACTATTTATTGGAGATACAGTTTCATCATTTTCTGCATGTATCACAAACGAGGGTGGGGTATGGTCATTGATATGTAGCTGGCACGAAAGTTTGTCTATCATTTCGGGAGATGCATTTTTACCCAAAAGTGTGTTCCGACTCGGAATATGTGTATCTTCTGACATGGATATAACCGGAGATATCAAAATGGCAAAAGAAGGAGCAAAACTGTTCGTGTCGATAGAGTCTGAAGGATCGTACCAATTGTCGGTGATGGTTGAAAGGCATGCAGCGATATGTCCTCCGGCCGAAGCTCCCATCACTCCGACTTTAATTTTGTCATATCCCCATTCTGCAGCATTGGCTCTGATTAATCTCATTGCTCTTTGGGCATCCTGTAAGGGGGCTTTGTAAGATTCTATAACATCAGGTGAGTGTGGCAATCTGTATTTCAGAACGAAAGCTGTG
Source organism: Indolivaga capnocytophagoides (assembly GCF_036511535.1). GTDB lineage: Bacteria > Bacteroidota > Bacteroidia > Bacteroidales > Dysgonomonadaceae > Dysgonomonas_A > Dysgonomonas_A capnocytophagoides. Next base: position 618,034 of record NZ_AP028867.1, read on the forward strand.
ATGCCAATGGTATTAAACCATTTTGCAAGTTGAAAGCCGGTAGCATATGACAGAACCGAATATCCACCCGAAGGCAGTATGAGTACAGCTACACCTTTATTTTCGGCCTTTGAAGGCTTGAATACATAAACTCCGGGAACAGATACCTGTTCTATCAGTTCTGCGTTCATCTTTTCTGTTACTTCTATACCCTTGCTGTTCGGCACCTTAGATGTATTCCATATCTGGATAAAATCTTGTCCTTGGATAGTATCAGTGATGCAAAAGCATAAGAAAAGTATAAAAATTGTATAGTATTTCATAATTTCGTTATTTGGACAAGGTGAAATTTTTCTTTACCGGCATTAATGCTGTAAAAGTCCATGCGTGATGGTGATAAGGGTGTATCACTGGATTTCTTGACAGAGCAAACTCTATATACTTGTTATCGTTGTAGATACCTCCCATTGCCAGAAATAGATTTTCAGGCCAATGTTCTCGAACCCCATTTCCGGGGTTCTTAAACCACGGCCATTCAGAGGGATGTTCCGTATAATAGAGCAGATAATCGAGTGCATTTTTGACTAATTTGCCCTCCTTTTCCGTTGTAAATAGATCTTCTCCAGTGAGGTTATAAATAACCCAATAGGAAGCCGTAATAGGAGCCAAGGAAAAATAAGTATACCATATTCCGTTCCGTTCTCGTTTAACTTCCTCTGTCATACTGCCATCCGGTGCTATTTTATGGGTGATATCCGATTTTAGCAGCTGTATGTTGGTTTGTATCTCTTTTTTATCATTCAGAAAAGATGCGGAAAGTAGAGATCCGAAACGTCCCCAATCTGCCCAGTTGTTCACTTTGGTTCGGATGGCATTCGCCGCTTTACGGTAAACAGAGATTATCCATAAACTGAATTGTTTTTTTTCTTTAGCCTTCCATATATCTGAGTCGTACATCAATTCCGCAGCCATCAGTAGTGCCGAACCATTGTAAGTCATAACCAATTCGCCATCATATTCAGAATATTTTTTATTGATTGAAGACCATGAGTTTAAGAAGTAACAGGCTTTTTCTCCGTACTTTCGATTGCCCGATAGCCGGTAGGATAAGGCACATGCATACGCAGCGAAGGCATCACCGGAAAGAGTCGCCGAACTAGCTCTGTGTGCCTGTGCATTGAAATAAAAGCCCGGTACGGAAAAATCCTCAACTGCATGATGCGAAACATTTAGAAGAGAATCAGCCGTGTATATCAGTTGTTGATAAGTTCCGTAATACGGCTCGTTTTTCTCTTTTATCTGTGATTTCACATAACGTATTTGGGCATCAGGATGCATGGAGCTTTGGTGAGCCATACATACGGATGAACAGATAATTAGTATGGATAAAAATAATTTAGTCATTTTATTTGATGTTTTTTAGTTTCATTACATATCCTCCGCCGGGTTGTAGCTGTATAGATACAGAGTCTCCTATTTGAATAGTTTTTTCTTGACGAGCAAAGGTATCGGGGACATTATCTTTATCCGAAAGAATAATTGCTGAAGCTTTGTCTGTAATAAAATCCAATGGAAATGATATATCTGCCGGTTCTTTGCCGTTCATCACTCCAACCCACCACTCACTGCCTTTTCGTTTGGCAAAGGCGACGACTTTTCCTATTTTCGAACAGGGTAGTACAATTGTTTCGTCCCATACCACAGGAATATCTCTCAGTAAATCTTCTGCAGGGTTGTCGAGATAATTGATATAGTTATCGGCAAAGTGGGTCAATGGCGAATAATAAACTACAGCCTGTGCCAACTCATGTGCCCAAGTATATCCTCTGAGCTCTTTCTTTTCGAATATAACAGGTGTGAAATCAGCAGGTCCCGCTAGAAAACGAGTAAACGGAACTATTACATCCTGATCCTGCGGCATCAATCGGTCATAACGTGTTATCTGATACTCATTGCCCCGTACACCTTCCCTAGTCATTTCGTGAGGCCATGTTCTTTGTAATCCGGTCGGTTTTGCACAACCATGAAATACACACATCAGTTGGAGTTTATATGTTTCTTCACGGGCTATTTCGTACCATTGCATAATTTCGGGAGTAGCAGGTGGAATGAAGTCTATTTTAATGCCTTTCGCACCAACTTCCTTTACTTTCGTCAGATAAGAGCGAATGCCCTCTCTATCACGCATTTCTTCGGAATTTACCCAGACTATACTCTTTACACCAACTGAATTACCGTAATCAATTACTTCTTTCAGGCATTGCCACTGATCTTTACCGGCTTGTTTCCAATCTCTCCATCCATCATCCACCAGATAATATTCCCAGGTAAGCCTTGCCGCTGCATCGTACCATTTTTTCTGATCGGCAAATTGAGGTGCACCTACACTCCACCATTGCCACAATACACGTCCGGGTTTAACCCAATCGAAGTTGGTACCGTCGAGAGGAGCTTTACACAGATTGATTATCAGGTCGCTATTGACTAACTGAGTTAGATTATCTGCCAGAATAACACATCTCCATGGGGAGATAATTGTATCTCCCGAGTTTTTCCATCCTTGAGGGTTAGTGGTAAAATTTGCTTTTATACCTTTACCTTGTTTTATCCAGCTCATATCGGGAAAGTTCAGGCATTCGGCTTCACTGAATGCCTGATAGCCATTGTCTGTTTTGACAGTTATCGGAGCAACAATCGCTTGTCCTTCGGGTAATTCACTGAATTTAGATACCTTGTGCAATTCTTCATTGCTGTCTGCGTAATCAGCCCAAAAACATAACGTGGAATCCTGTATATTAAAAGTCGTATTATCATTGTTGATCATTTTGTCTTTTGCACCAGGTATAATGTATCTGATTGCAACACCATCGTCATAAACTCTTACAAGAATCTGATAGCTTATTTTGCTATTGTTTAACGGTATAGTAATTTCTTTACAATGATTTAGGGCTTTATTGTGGTTGCCATAGACAGGATAGCTTTCATTGATTGTTTTCTCTAGTACCTTTCCGTTGATTGCTGCACCTTTACCAATGTCTGTATTATCGACTGTCAGACCTAATAAGCAATCGGATAACGAAATATCTCCGTTTTTAGAAATATTCATTCTCAATTGATTATCTGTAAGATCTATCGTAACCGATACCTTATCGTTCGGGCTTTTGACTGAAATCTTATTTTCACCGCAGGATGCCATTGTAGATAAGAATGTTATGATAAAGAAAATATAGTTTGTCTTCATATAGTAAATAATAGAAAATATTTAATAATACATTTTCAACTTATAATAAGTTCAGTTTGTTATGTTAGCCAAAGCTATAAAAAGGTATGAGATCTAGGTTAAGTGTAAACTCAAGAGGTTTTGAAACCTTATTTTGCTCCTCCTGTAACTTTAAATACCCATGCATAACTGCTTAAGTTATCCGCAGGAGAAACCTCCGGCAGATGAATTGTTATACTGTTTTTAGAGAGAGTGTAGTTAATTTTTCGCTTGAATCCTAACATGTTCACAGCATCAGCTTTAGATACACCTTCTATTTTTATTGGTTGATTTTGCCAGCGGGTGATGATGACATATAAATCATCGCCTTTGGCAGTAAAGAATATGGTTTGTTCTTTCTTTTTTTCTTTAGCTGTATATTTCCAAGCATGGGTTCCGTAGATTGCATCGCCGTTTACCGAAAGCCAGTCCCCTATATCTTTTAATCGTTGCTGCATAATAACCGGAATTCGTCCATCGGCAGTAGGACCTACATTTAGCAGCAAGTTGCCTCCCATCGAAACTTTATCGATAAGAATCCGTATCAGGGATTCGGATGTTTCATAGTTTTCGAGATTCTCATTCCGATTGTAACCGAAAGATCCTCCTATGCCCCGGCATTCTTCCCACGGATGTCCTGGTTTTACTCTGTCGGCTGCCAGATCCCCCACCAGATCATACTCTGTAGTGTAGATCCCTCCGTGTTTTCCACGTGTTTCTTTGCCCCATCTGTCATTTACGACTACCGTATTTTTTACAGGTGATTCGTTATATAACCATGCCAGAAAGTCGGTACTTTTCCATTGATCGCTGGTTAATTCCCATTCTCCGTCAGTCCATACTATATCAGGCTGATAACGGTTAACCAAATCTTTCATCTGGGGAATCATATGATCGGATACATATTTTGGCAGGTCTTTTTTATATAACGGGTTATACCATTCGTACAGCGAATAATAAAAACCCATGTGCATTCCTGATTGTTTTATCGCCTCTGATAAGTCTCCGGCTAAGTCGCGATGAGGTCCCACTTCTTCCGAATTCCAATTCCATGCTTGTTCCGAAGGCCATAAGGCAAAGCCATCGTGATGTTTTGAGGTTAGCACAATATACTTTGCTCCTGATTGTTTAAATATTTCAGCCCACTTTGCTGGATCGAACATTTCAGCTTTAAACCCGCTTACAAAATCGGTATAGCCTGTTTTTTCTCCGTACATTTTATTGTGGAAGTCTGTAAACGCCGGAAAAGGTTTATCACTTGGGTTTTGTCTGGCCCAATACCATTCAGAATATTTTTCATATACAGGTCCATTTGTAGGAGCCCATGCCGGAACGGAGTACAATCCCCAATGGATAAATATTCCGAATTTAGCTTCCGAGAACCATTCTGGAATAGGCCGGCTGTCAATCGATTCCCAGGTCGATTTGTATTCCTGAGCATACGAAAAGTGTAAGCCCAATGATAAAATAAAAGAGATAAGTAATGTTTTTTTCATAAGTGACAGAAAGTATTAATGACGTAAATAGTAAACTCGTTTATTGATTAATAAAAAGGGTCTAAGACCTTAAGTTGAGATTTAGGCGACTAAAATTGATATTATTTATAAGAGCCGTCAATTAAAATTTTGCCGACATACCAATTGTATTCTTTGTATTGTTGAGGGTCTTTCATTGTACGATTTAATCTAGAGAGTATGGATACTTTATCAAATTGGTCGGATAATACACGGATGGATACCTTGTGTTCTGTATCTTTCAGTTGATCTATCACGAAATAGTGCTTTCTCCAATAGGTACAGTATGGGTCGAAGCGCATAATTGTATCTGTTACATTACCGTCCACTGTAACTTCTAGACTTCCCGATCCCGGACCTATAATATCGAATATACCGAACGACCTTCCTTTAAATCTGAAATTCAATTTACTATCAGGTTCTGCCTGCCCGATTGTTTGTACGTATTTGGTAAATTCAGAAAAGAGAGAATTGTCTTTAATTGACAGCATCTTCCATTCTTTTGATGGGTTTACTTCAGAAATATCTATCATCTGTGTATTGACAAAGCAATTCGGATCTATTGGCTGAGGTAGTATCTGTCTTGCATTTTTTTGAGTAGAATTCTGCATAATCCTCTTAAATGAACGGGTAAGCACATCGAGATAAATTTTCTGACCTGTATTACGGAAAGGATGTACTCCATCGGGACTAAAGACCATAATACCGTTATCTTCTTCTGATTTGCCTGTAAATATGAGCTGTTTATTTTCAACCCGGCGGCATATTTCGTATCCGTAATTGATAGAGGGAATAGAGTATTTTGTGGCAACCTTTTCCATAATCTGTATAGATTGCGGAAGTTTTCCTGCAGTTTCTTCTACCATATATCCATCCATAATTGTATAAATGAAGCAGATATCTGCTGAGGGATTGTCTAACCATATCTGCCGGACAATTCCTTCCATAGAGCGGGTTATTCGTCCTGGAGCAACACCATTATCATTTACCCCGAATTCGACAAACACAAGATCGGGCTTGAATTTCAGCACATGATCTTGCAGCCTGAATGCTCCAAAGTCAGATCCTGTGCCTCCTATTGCAGCATTTATTTCAATAAACTTAACTTTCGGGAATGATTGTCTGAACCATTCGAGTGAGTACCTCCTCCATCCGTTTTGTTCCGTAATGCTCCCTCCTAAGTATGCAACCCTGATAGAATCTTTTTTATTTACTTTTTCCGTAAAATTGGATAATCCGTTCCTGATCTGTAATTCTTTCGATGTAAAATCATTGTTCTGAGTAGTCTGTCCTTTTACTAAAAAGGACAGACCGGATAATACAAAACAGATAATAAAACAACTTATTGTATTTTTCATTTCGACAAATATTACTTAAAATCAATATAATTTGAACTTACCTTGCATATCCAGATTGACGGGAGAAGTTCCTTGCATTTTAATCTCTCCCATCAGAGATTTGATCAGCGCATTATGCATAACGGAAGTATTAGAATAGGCGTTGATACATGTATTTACCCGCTCGAAATACTCATTGATAGAGTAGGGGCTGCCTAATGAAATAACAATAAGTTTTTCTTTTGGCATTGCATTTATTCCCCAGACAGTTTGAGCTTCATCGTCCCAAAATTCGAGAGGTCCGAATGGTGCATGCATATGCCGGTCTACTAAAAACAGTATGCGGTCGTATTGGGTGGTTGCAGTTTCTGTCCATCCTTGGGTTTCGTATAGAATATTATGCTGAAAGTCTACTTCAAAACCTTTTTGTCGGAGCAGGTCGCTGAACGACTTCATTCTGGTCAGAGACGTGTCTCCTCCTTTTCTGCTGATGGGAGTTACGCCAACCACCAGAATCTTTTTATCTTTATCCTTCTTAAGGGGCAGTACGTTGTTTCGGTCACGTATAAGTGTTATTGCTTTTTCGCAGATCTGTTCCGAAACAGAAAGTGCATTTGTCTTTTCTTCGGGAGTCATGGGTACTATCAACTGATGATTTCTATCCATTAATCCAAGGCTTTTTTTGAAATTCCATGTTCTGCTGACAGCATCATTGAGCCTTTCAACAGGTATCTCTTTTCTTAGTATTCGTGCTTCCAGAGTATCCATAAACTCATACGATGGCCACAACAGGATATCCACTCCAGCAAGAAAACTTTGTATTTCTCCTTCCAGCTGATTATCATACCAACCCCGAAAACCACCCATCACCATTGCATCCGACACTACTACACCTTTGAAACCCATTTCGCCTTTCAGCAGGTTTGTCAACAACTCTTTTGATAAGGTTGCAGGTAAGTATTGCCCGTTTTTCTTTTCTTTTTGATAACCGGGCAGAGTGATGTGTCCCGGCATGATTGATTTGACACCGTTGTCGATCAGGGCTTTGAATACTTTTCCATGTTGTCTTTTCCAGACATCATATGGTAAAAAATTACATGTAGTCAATAAATGCTGATCCCGAAAATCTACGCCATCACCCGGAAAGTGTTTTATTGTAGCAGCTACGCCGTTATCTTGCAGCCCTTTTATTTGCTGGGTCAGCAGTCTGATTGCTTTATCCGGATCATCAGAAATACTGCGTGTATTGGTGACGGGGTTGAACGGGTTTATATTCAGGTCGGCAACGGGATGCAATACCCACTGTACTCCTACCGAACGGCTTTCTTGTGCTACGGTTTTTCCGTATTGATATGCCAGTTTCGGAGAATTGGCTGCACCTAATGCCATTTCGTTTGGAAATGAAGTCATTCCCGGTAAAGTAACGCCGCTTTCGTAATCTTCCTGAAAGATTAAAGGTAATTTGCTGGCTTGCTGATATTCGGCACATGTCTTTCGAATATGATCCAGATATTGGTTACGTTGTACACCATCCCATAATTTCCATCCCATAAAGAAACCTGTAACCGGATATTTTTCGAAAAAACCGGATAATGAACCGTCTCCGAGTTGCAGTTCTTTTTTTCTGTCGGGAAGCATCAACATGAGCTGTCCGATCTTTTCACGTAAAGAGAGTGATTTCCATGTTGTGTCGGATAATGACAGTACACTCTTTGTTCCGACTTCGTTGGGAGAAGGAGAGTCTTCTTTTACGGATTGCCTGTTACAGGCGCATACGAATGTTGAGGCAAGTATAATGCAGATAATATATGATATGTGTTTCATGTTAATTTGATAGGAGTAAGGGTTATTGTATTCTACCTATTTTACTGAAAGGAATGGCTTTGAACTCAGGTAATTTCTCGAAAACAATAGAATTGTCTTTCAAAGAAAAATCCTGATGGGCAAAATCCGCAAATCCAATATCCTGGTCGGTGATCATATTTTGATCAAGTACGGGACCCCATTCTTTTTTTCCGTTATTGATTAGTTTGATCCGTACAAAAACATTGTTCTTGACATCGTTATGTTTGGGTATAGCCGGGCTGTCTTCGAAATAACGAATCATTTCAGGATATTTTTTTGCAAAAGGAGATTGTTTATAATTCATTGCATTCATTCTTATTTCGAATGTACCGTTTGTCCTTAATGAGTTCTTAGCCCAATTTTCCAGACGATTGTCGAGATGTATCGCCATTTCGGCATCAATAAAGATATTGTTCTCTATTTTGTTATATTGTCCACCGCCTACAAGAACATTGCGTGTACCGGCTTTGTAAAAGACATTGCCATATAGCTGCGTGCCGCATGCCCCGTCGTCGAAATACACTCCCATGGTTATTCCTATATTACCTATGTTTTTCAGAAAATTATATCGGATTATATTTCCGAATTCCGACGGATCTCGTCCAAGATACACAGCTCCCTGGTCGTCCATAAACTTACATGCCCCGTCTATGACATTATATTCGACGATGTGATCGTTTCCATGTATATAGATGGCTGTTGCCTGGCAGGTATTGAACTGGCAATGCTGTATTTTGTTACCTACTCCGTCTATATTTACAGGCGATTTGTAAGAGTAATCCAATCGTCCGCAGTTGGTAAACTCACAGTTGTAAACATAATTTCCGGCTTTTTCCAATGTTAGGCGATTGCCTCCTCCTATGCTGATGCCTCCGCATCCTGTGTTTTCGATCAGGCAGTTGATGATACCGTTATTCTTTCCTCCGTCGCGGTTGAAGGTGGTATTTTCGTATATGTAATCATAAAGGCTGCCGATTCCTCCCGATAATTTTTCGCCGGGAAGAAAGGGATTCGTTTCATCGGGATGTCCGTATATTGTTGCGGGTTTGCTTCCTTTGCCTATAGAAACTGCTACTACTCCCATGTTGCGTATAGTACAGTTTTCTATTTTATTCGATTCTGTATTTTCCATATATACCCCGATTCCCCGTCCTGCTTCGAAATCAATATTTCTGAAACTGATGTAGTTTACATTTTGCATAACTATTAGCGGTTCTTCGAGCAGAGATACCATAATAGTGTCAGACGATTTTATTTTAGAAAAAGGATAGAAATATAACAGACCTTTCTTATGATCGATATAATATTCACCCGGAGCATCCAGTTCTTCGAGGATATTGAAATAATAGTACTGATTCCATTCATGCTCTCCTGAAATACCAAACATGTGTGAGTCTTCGAATCTTACTTCTCCGCTATTTGCATCTATATTTTTTACTTTGAGTTGGTCGGTTGCCCACGCATATTTGAAATTTCCACAGGTAAATATATTTTGTGCATCGCCCCATAGAGCGAGCCTTTTTTTATCGAAACGTATTGTACCGGGGTAAAACTCTTTTTCGGCTTTTATAACTCCGGCATCTATAACCTCATCGGGTTGTATCCGTATTTGACTTTTGTTCGGGTATCTTGCCAGATGAAACGGTTGCCCATTTATAAACAGTTCCATGGCTGCATTTACGTATGGTCGTCTGAATCCTGTTATCTGGATGTTACCATAGTCTGTAATTCCTAAATCTTGCAGGTTTATGACTTTTATCTTATCTGCAACTGATTGGTCTGTAAATCTGTTCTTAGTGGAACTGTTTGATATTGATTCTACTCTTTTGGGTGAAATAATCCGTCCTCCTGTCAGAATGACTTTTTCACCCGGATAAGATTGATAAGTGATAGCACAGGATTCTGAACCCGAATTGTCATTGTTCAATTCGAAGCTGCTTAATAATTCGTATGTTCCACCTCTTACCCATACGTTAATATCTGTGTCGCTATTCTTTTCGATGTATTTTCGTACCGCTTCTTTTGCTTCATTCAGAGAACTAAAGGGATGCTGTTTGCTCCCGTCATTTCCGAGCCTGCCTTGAAGAGATACATAAAATTCTTTTACAGGTTGAACAGCAGAGGCTTTAGCTGTAAATAAAAGGAGAGATACAGCTATTAAAATATATTTCATAAAGACTAGTTTAAGGAAGGTCACAGACCTGTTTTTATATCACTAACTAAAGTAATAAACACGTCTGTGCCTTCAGGTAATTATGGATTAGTCGATCCAACCTTCGTTTTGAGTAAGGTTCGGATTTATTTGAACTTCTGATGCCGGTATAGGCCATGTGTAGATATAATCTCCTTTGAAAGAATATGGGCTTACTATTCCACCCCAAGGTTGTTTAGAGCCATTACCGTTATAAAAGTTGCGGTCTTTCCATATTTTCCAGCGAAGTTGATCGAAGTAGTTGACTCCTTCTCCCGCAAACTCAATGCTTCTCTCGTTTTGTATTCTGATTCTTAAATCAGCCTGACCTGTTACTGTTGTTGCAGTGTTTGAGTTTAAGAGGGCAATGCCGGCTCTCTTACGCACTTCGTTTACTTTTTCGATGGCTTCTGAGGTTTTACCTTGTTCATTCAAAGATTCTGCCCAAGAAAGAAGTACATCAGCATAACGGATAACCGGTAAATCCAGTGGGCTGTAATTTCGATCTATAATATCAGTAACACCTTCGATAACGAACTTACGATACAGGTAATATAAGTAGTTCTGGGTATCGGTTTGTAAGTCTCCACCGACTAATGCTTGTCCTCGGTATGGCCACCTCATAGTCGATATTGTGACTGTTGTCGTATTGTTATAAGATCCGACAAACGTTGAGTAAGGGGTAATACAAGTTGCCGCTAAGCGGGGATCTCTGTTCTCGTAAGCTTTTAATACACGAGCCTCGTTACCTGTAGTAAGGTATAAACTCATTTTTGCTCCTCTTAATGTCGCAGCAGTTATTTCAGCAGGTGTTAAGTTATCACGTAAAAAGAATACCTCCCTTTCTGCCACTGTAAGGTTTGAATAACCGGGAATTACATCGTCCCAATTGAATTTAGAACCATCTGTATTTTCGTACAAGTCAACTAAATCAGGTGTCGGCATATAATAATTCCAGTCGAATGTAAATGCCGACCGACTGCCATAATATAATTGAGTAGTTCCGCCATAATTCTGCTGCGAGATATTCTGAATGGTAAATATCATTTCGGGACATTGCTCATTAGCTACTGTAAATAAAGTCTTGTAATTAGAGAATAAAGAGTAGCCGCATTCTTTTACTTTATTAAAATCATTCGTTGCCAAATCCCATTTCTTTTGATACATATATACTTTACCGCGCAAAGCATAAGCTGCTCCTTTGGTTATATGTCCGTAATTTGCGTTTCCTGATGGGTATATATTCGGGAGATTTTCTTCGTTGATACAATCCGTAAGGTCAGTTACAATTTGATTCCAAACCTCATCTTCGGTCGAACGTGCTTTAGTTGCTTCTTTTGCTGTAAATGGCTCCAGATAGATAGGTACACCCTTGTACAATTGATTTAATCTGTAGTAGAAATATGCTCTGAAAAATTTGCATTCAGCAATGTATCTGGCTTTCTTTGTTTCTACAGAAGGTGACTTCAACGGAATATTTTTTATACCGTCATTGGCTCTTTGAATACCCTCGTAAAAATTTTGCCACATGGTCGAAAACATACCATCACTCGAGGTTATAGTGCCTCGTAATAATGATTCATCGAAACGGCTTTGACCTGTAAATGAGTATTTATCCATCACATATAATTCGTAAGGCGAGCTGCTGCTACTGCTGCCGTTACCAAGCCGTAGAGATGCATAAACTCCCGTGATACCGAGGTCGGTTAGGTTATCGGTTGTCCACATGGTTTCGGACGATATAGCCGAATAAGGTGACGTATCGAGCAGATCGCTTGTGCAGCTTGTTATTAAAATAATTGAACTGATATATATAAATATTCGTTTCATATCCTTGATTTTTTAGAAAGTAATGTTTAAACCCAGAGTGTATTGTCTCATTGTCGGGTAAGCTATACTAGCTCCGACTTCGGGATCCATACCCGGATAGTCTGTTATAGTCAATAAGTTTTCTCCTCCGATAAATACTCTTACATTGCTCATGGATGCTCTCTTGGTTAATTGCTCAGGAAGAGTATAGCCCAATTGAAGACTCTTCAGTTTCAGATAAGAAGCATTGTATAGATAAAAATCACTGGCTCTGGTATTTTGAGGATCAGTTGTTTTTAGTCTGGGGTAATGTGCCGATGTATTATTTGCCGGATCTGAAGGATTGGTCTCATTATAATAATAATGATTGTTGGCTACCAGAGTCGGCACTGCTTTGCCCAACGCAACAATTGATTGATTCATATATAATTCATTCCAGTAATATGACATGCCGGCACTTCCTGCCCATATCATAGACATATCAAATCCTTTGTATGCAAAATTCATATTGACCCCGTAGTTTATTGTCGGAGATGCATTTTTCCCTGTAAATTTCTGATCATAGGAGTTTCCGTAAATACCATCGCCATTGGTATCTGCGTAGATCAGGTCTCCATACCATATTTTAGATTTACTTACATCTCCCGATGGTTGGAAGATATAACCTTCCGCCATCATCATTTTCAACCAATTCATATCTTGTTCGGTTCTGATCATACCATCTTTAGGTCCTCCATTTATATTTACAGATCCGTCTTTGTTTGTATAACTTCCGTTTCCTTTATATACAGGATATAGATAATATTCGTTTATGCGGTGACCTTCTATAATACGCTGGGTGGTTCCAGTAGAAACAGATCCCAGATTTGAAGAATATTCCCTTTCGCCATTGGCATTGATAAAATAACCTTCTTCAAGAGTACCTTTATACTTCTTGACCTTGTTGTAATTATAGGCGATATTACCTGATACACTATATCTGAAGTCGTTGAATCGTCCATTGTATCCGAGTGTAAATTCAATCCCTTTCTTGGTAACCTGTGCAATATTTTGAGTTGCAGCAGTTGCTGTGCCTGCTGTAAGAGGTATGGTCGGCACGAATAAAATACCCTCGGTAAAGCCTCGGTAAACATCCAATTCGAAATTTAATGCACCTTTCAGAAGATTACCACTCAATCCTAAATTCGTCGTTGTAGTTGTTTCCCATTTCAAATTCGGATTAGCACTTTTTTTTTGGATAAGTCCGTTAGATGCAACGCCGTTGAATGAGTATTGAGTGGTATTATAAGTTGCCTGATAATCGTAATTTCCGGATGCATTATTTCCCGTCTTGCCCCACGATGCCCGTAGTTTTAAGTTGTCTATATACTTGCTGAAATTTTTCATAAATGGTTCTTCAGAGATTCTCCATCCTCCGGAAAATGCCGGAAAAAATCCCCATCGGCTGTCTTTTGAGAATCTTGACGATCCATCGTACCGAAATACAGCTTCGAATAAATAGCGTTGATTATATGCATAATTCAGCCTTCCGAAAAACGACCGTAAAGCAAAGTCATACGCATCGCCGGATATTGAAGTCATGTTGGTTGCAGTATTCAGTGTTGTTAATGATTCATCTAACAATCCTGTTTTTCGGGTTGTGAAATTATACAACTTAAAATATTGCTGGTTATATCCTGCCAATGCCCCTATATCGTGTTTCTCTGCAATAGATGTATTGTATTTTAATACATCTTCCAATATGACATTGTAGTTTTTGTATAAGGAGTATTGAGTATACAATTGACCGGGACTTGTAGCTGCATTACCTATTGTATTGGTTGCAAAGTTCCATCTTTCCTGAGGTACATTGTGCATATTATTCTCAGTGAACGAATTGTCATAGTGAGCTTTGGCTTCCATGCTCAGCCCCTTTATAATATCAAAGTTTGCGAAAACGGTGGTGTTTAATAAGCTTGTAGTATTATCTCCTCCTAAGGAATATAATGAAGCCAATGGGTTATTTGCTGTTGCGGACTCTTCAGCAGCTGAAGGATAACCATATTTGCCATTATATTTTGAATATACTCCTGGTACGGTTGCCGTCAGATATTGAAATACAGTATTCATATCGGTTACGCTGGAGTTCTGTACCGACCCGAATGTCTGCGTTCCTACGGTAAGGAAATTCGTAACTTTAGATTGGAGGTTAATACGAAGCTGATAACGTTCGGCTCCTGTATTAGGCATCGTTCCGGGGTTATTCATATAACCCGCAGACAATAAGAATTGCGTAGTTTGGGTACCCCCTCTCAGCGATATATTATGATTTTGAAGCAGTTTATTGCGGAATACTTCTTCTGCCCATTTTGTGTTGGGATAAGCTACATAATTAGGTATACCTTCGGATGTTAATCCGTTGGGGTTTGCCTTCGCATTTTGCCAGAGAGCAATGGTTGCGTCTGTGTATACAGGTGCCTGTCCGATATTAGAGTAACCTTGATTGACTAGCTGCATATGCTGTACGTAGTCGGATACGAATCCCGGTAGATTATTTGGTTTGGTTATGGATGTATTGCCAGAATAATTAACCGATACTTTGCCTTGACTTCCGCTCTTCGTTGTAATCAGAATAACTCCATTAGATGCTAAAGATCCGTATATAGCTGCTGTTGCTGCATCTTTTAATACCGATATACTTTCTACATCATTTGGATTAACTCCTGTTGTAGATCCGGCAATTCCGTCAACGATTACTAATGGTCCTGTACTGTTTAGAGTACCTGTTCCTCTGATCAGAATATCCGCTCCGTCACCTCCCGGTTTACCCGAAGTATTGCGTACGTATACTCCGGTTGCTAATCCGGCAAGAGCGGATGATAAGTTTGTGACAGGTCTGCTGTCGAGTGATTTAGAATTGATAGTTGCCACAGATCCTATAACATTAACCCTTTTTTGAGTAGCATAACCTACAGCTACAACCTCATTAAGCCCTATTGCATCATCCTGTAGTACAACATTTACACTGTTTTGACCTTTTACGGCAACTTCTTGTTTTCTCATACCGATAAAGGAGAACTCCAAAACAGAATTATCTTCGATATTCTGTATTGTATATGCTCCATCTAAATCGGTCATTACACCTTGCTTGTTTCCTTTAACTGTAACAGTTACTCCCGGAAGTGGCTGTCCTTCTTCATCTTTGACGAAACCTGTGATGCCTTTGCCGTTTTTTTTTGCTGTTTCATTCGGTACATCCTGAGGCTGCCCTGCTGTTTTCTGATAAAGAACGATAAGATTGTCTTTGTCTTTCTTATAATTAATACTTGTTTGTGATAAAAGCTGAGACATTACTTTATCAATGGATGTGTTGTTTACTTTGAGTGTACACTCCTGATCTAAGCCTGTTAGTCCTTCATTGTAGAAAAAGCGGTATTCACTTTTCGATTCTATCAATTTCAGAACTTCTTTCAGTGGTTGTTGTTTTACTTCAATGCTGATTTGCGCCCTCACAAAAGACGGAAAAAGCAATAGCAATACAACTAGGTACCGCATGGCAGAATGTCGCCATCTGATTCCTACAGTGTCATTTACTTGCATTCTCATACGTGTTAAATTTAAAGTTAAAAAAGGTTTAGAGTCTGTTTAAATTTTATAGCAAAGCTTTTTTATAGCAGTTGTTAGATGAATTTTTCAATTTGTTTTTAAAGGTTTAGCCCGCTAAACCAAGAAGATAAATTGAAAAATAGACTCACAAGAGCAGAAAAAAGCAGCTAAGAATTAGTTTGGAGAGCCTTAATGAAAATCTTCGCTAAAATTTAAACAGGCTCTAAATAAAACTCTCTTATATGTATACAGTTGAGGCGGAAAAATCCACTACCCAGTTTTCATTTTTAACATTTTAATATCAAAAAAAGAGCAACCTAAATAATATCCGGTTACTCTTTTATTTGATGTAAGTGATTTGTATATAGTGTTTTGTGCTGTTTTGTATTGACTGTCTTTCAATACTGGAAGCGGACGGGGTTTATTTATTTTTTCTGTAAAATAACCTGTTGATCTTCTATCCTGAACTTTAACGATGAGGTCAGTGCTAATATATTCAGCATACTTTCGAGGCTGCTGTTATTTATTGTACCCGTAAAATATTGATTCTCGATATCTTTCGATGCGAATATCAACTGTACATTGTATGTCCGTTCGATACTTTTGGCTATTTCCTTGAGTGAAGCATGCTCGAAGCGGAACTGATTGTCCCTCCATCCTGTAAAGTCGGTTGCATTGGTCACTTGTTTGACTTCATTGGAGTGTGTATGCTTGTCATACTCTATTCTTTCGTTAGGGGATAATAGGAGTTCTCCTCCCGGAGTATCAACCCTTATTTTTCCATTTATCAACACTGAAGATACAGTTTCGTCGTCGTCATAAGCCCTTACTACAAATGCAGTTCCTAATGCTTCTACCAAAATATCATTACACTTCACCCTGAATGGCCTATCCTTATTATGAGCCACCTCAAAATAGGCTTCTCCGGAGAGACTCAGTTCTCTGTCTTTAATATTAAAGTCGGGAGTACATATTAGTTTAGATTTAGAGTTGAGCCATACTTTAGTCCCGTCAGGTAAAGTAACGGATGCTTTTTGTCCTTGTTCAACAGCTATTGTATACGGAGACAAGTCCGTTTTATCTGTTGATCCTTTCGCCGTCAAGTAGAAATACATCCCCATAGCCGTTAGTATAGGCAGTACGGCCGCCGCCACAAGCCACCATCTTTTCTTGGAGGCAGGTAAATGTAGAGGTTCATCCTCCTGCTTTATTTCTTTTTGTATATTGCGGAGCATCCTATGCTGTATAGTAGGATCTATTTCGGAAGGTGAGTTTTCGATCTGTTGTTCGAGCCAACAAGAAAGTTCCGGATTGTTTTTTATCCAATCAGTTAATCTGGCAATTTCCATATCAGAAGCTTTGCCATAGACATAGCGTTCAAAAAGTTCTACACATTCTTCCGGTTTCATATATTTAGACTGTTCTTTGCTGTTTTTTTCTGGTATAGGTATTTATACTTGTTTACCTGTCAACTCGTTTGCTCTATATTATTAATTCATCTCTTTACTTAATATACAGTTATACCTAACTTTTCCACTATCTAAAGTTAAAAAAACATCCATAAAAATAAGATATAGATGATGTAATATTTCAGCTTTTCTCTCATATAAGCCAATGATTTAGCTAATTGGGTTTCAATGGTACTCTCCGAAATTTGTAATTGCCGGGCAATGGTTTTATTTGAATATCCATATTTACGGCTTAATATAAAGATTTCTTTTCGTTTGGGAGGCAATTCTTCTGTAAGCTTATCTATAAAATCTTCGAGTAATTTACGGTCGATCTCTTTTTCTGTCACATTATCATATAGCATATCTGCATTGTTTTTTACGTATTCGGTGTATATATATCGAACCGCTTCGTGTTCATAATCATTGAGCAGCAGATTTTTGGCTATAGTACATAGGTATGACAGAAAAGACCTTTCCGGATCTATTTTAGTTTGCTGTTCCCATATTTTGATAAAAGTGCGCTGTACCAATTCTTCTGCGACATGAGTATTTCCTTGTGTAAGCTTCAATATAAAATTGTATAGCTTGCCACTGTACAGATAGTACATGTGTTCGAACGCCTCATTGCTTCCTCGAGAAAGCAAGTATAATTTTTCTTTTTCGCTCATGGTAGTCCGATATAGACGCGGTTTTTTGCTGCTTAAGGTCTCAGACCTTTTATTTATCAGTAAACGATTTTTACAAGGAAACGGGTAAACGAGTTAATATCTTTTTTATACTTGTTTACTGTATTCATTGATACTTTCTGTTACTTGTGTATTTTTACAACTTATATAAATCCATGATGATTGGATTTGTTTATATCAGGCAATATTTTCATAGTACTAAGCCTTAGACTCTAGTTTTTGTTTTTCATAAAAAGGTTATTCTATCCTTAACTATTCGATAAAAACCTGAAATAGAGAACAAAGGATATTGTTTTCTGTTTTTTTCATTTATAATATGAGTTTGTTTAGTATTAGAGGTTCTTTAAAATCTATTTAGTATTTTTGACGGCGAAGAACACAAAGATATGCTAAATATCGAAACTACGGTTGTTCAACCGGATATTTGTATATAGCAGCACATTTTTCTTCATTAGATTATATTTATCTGATTGTATTAAGGTCTTAGTTGTTTTTGTTACTAGTCTGTAAATAAGTAGATTAGTTGACAATTAAGTGAATCTATTTATATGTATCATTAATACTTACTATTACTTATATTATGTTTCATAAAATTACCTTATTATCTATTATTTTATTTATCAGTATTTCAGTTTTTTGTGTTAATGACACAATACGGGTTTTGACTATCGGTAATAGTTTCTCCGAAGACGCTGTCGAAAATAACCTCTATGATCTGGGTAAAGCCGACGGCATTACTTTTATTATAGGTAATATAATGATTGGAGGCTGTTCGCTTGAAAAGCATTGGAATAATGCCGCTAATAATCTGCCTGCTTATTCATACCGGAAAACAGAGTCCGATGGAGCGAAAAAAGTGCTTGGAGGTGCCAGATTATCGGAAATCATTCCGAGCGAGAAGTGGGATTATATTTCATTTCAGCAAGTAAGTTCCAATACAGGTAAATATGAGACTTACTTTCCCTATCTTTCCAACCTTTTTGATTATGTAAGAACAAGGAGTTCCAATCCTGATACAAAATACATTTTGCATATGACATGGGCGTATGCAAAAGATTCAAAGCACGCCGGATTTGCGAATTACAATAATGATCAGATAAAGATGTACACAGCTATTGTTGAAACTGTAAATAAGGTCGCAGAGAAGGTCGCTATTAATATTGTGATTCCATCAGGAACAGCAATTCAAAATGCGAGAACATCATATCTGGGAGACACTTTTTGTAGAGACGGGCATCATCTCAATTTGATTATCGGACGATATATTGCGGCATGCACATGGTACGAAAAATTGACAGGGCGCAATGTAATAGGCAATTCATTCGCTCCGGCATCTTTGACTGAAACTGAAATTAGAATAGCTCAGGAAGCCGCTCACAGGGCAGTCATACATCCCGATCGAATAACGGCATTTGCCGATTAACGGATAAATTAGCCTGAAACACGATTGAATTAATAGAAAGTTTATATCTTAGCATCTGTCATAGATAAAACAACAATATGCAAATATTTGAAACGTACTACAAAAACATATATCAATTGCTTGATTATGAAGATTACTCAGGACTTCTGAAGCGATTGATTGATTTAACTCTGGATACAGAAGATCTTGTATATTATAAGAAAATGCATGATTTGCTTGACTGGCTGGAGAGCAATCAGAAGAATATTTCTGAAATTCAGGTTAAGTTCAGATCGATGCTCGAAGAGCTAAAAGATGTCTTGAGCAGAAAAGAGATAAAGAAACGTGATACACTCCTTGAAATAAAAGATCTGACGAAGGGATATTTAAATTCGTCATTTTCTTTAGGTCCTATTTCGTTATCAGTATCGGAAGGTGAGATAATCGGA